>QWRJ01000002.1 GCA_003670475.1 Candidatus Limnocylindrus primus
GGCGGGGTCTGGCTGGCAGCCCGCGCTCCTCGCACCCACCGAGCTCCTTGCACGGCAGCACGCCGCGACCGCGCAGCGACTGCTGGCGCCGCTCAACGTTGGCGTTGAACTACTTGTTGGAAGCCTCTCGGCGCCAGAACGTCGACGCGTTCGCGCCGCCGCGGAGTCTGGTGCGGCCTCGCTGCTGATCGGCACACACGCCCTCTTCGCAGAGGCGACGCAGTTCTCGGCACTCGGCCTTGTGGTGGTTGATGAGCAGCACCGTTTTGGTGTTGAGGAGCGCAGCCAACTCACCGCAAAAGGGGAGGGTGAGCCGCACCTCCTCCTGATGACGGCGACACCGATCCCTCGCACGATTGCGCAACTCCTCTACGCCGACGTCGCATCCTCTGAGCTGCGTGCACTCCCAGCGGGGCGCCAGCCGATTCGGACGGCGATTCGACGGAGCAGCGACCTTGAGAAGTTGTGGGCCTTTGTCGGCGCTGAAGCGGCGGCTGGGCGCGGAACCTTCGTCGTGGTGCCGCGAATCGGTGATGAGGATCCAGGCGAGGAGCCAATCGGCGAGCTGGTTGGTGAGGCCTTAGAGCGAGCGGGCGAGGCGGGCGTGGAGGAGGAGGCGAAACTACTTGCCGTCGCACTCCCGAAGCTGCGCATTGGTGTGGTGCACGGGAGGCAGCGCGCAGAGCTTCGCGCTCAGAACATGGCCGCCTTCGCTACGGGAGAGCTTGATGTGCTGGTTGGGACAACGGTGGTTGAGGTGGGCGTTGATGTTCCGCGCGCAAGCGTGATGGTGGTGCTGAGTGCCGATCGCTTCGGTCTCGCCACACTGCATCAGCTACGTGGCCGAGTTGGCCGCGGTGGGAGTGAGGGCTGGTGCGTCCTCGTGAGCGATAGCGAGGATGAGGTGGCGGCGGCGCGCCTGCAGGCGATCGAGTCAACACGCGATGGCTTCCTCCTTGCCGAGCGCGATGTAGAGCTGCGCGGCGAAGGCGACGTGCTCGGCACAGAGCAGAGCGGACTTCCGCCACTCCGGATTGCGGCGCTCTCACGCGCTGAGGACCGCGCACTCGCCGTTCTTGCGCGTGCTGACGCCGAGGAGCTCCTCGACAGCATCGGCCGTCCCCGTGCGGCGGCTCCGCCACCCATTGAGTCGTATCTCCGTGGTTGGCCGACCGACATCTTGGTCGGCACGAAGTGAGGCGCCTGTGAGGATCTCCCGATGAGTAGCCGGCTGCGCATCATCGCTGGCTCACTAGGTGGCCGCCTGATTGAGGTGCCAGAGGAGGGGACGCGCCCATTCGCCGATCGTGTTCGGCAGGCGCTCTTCGCTGTGCTTGAGCCGCGACTGCCAGGCGCTCGCGTCCTTGACCTTTGCGCCGGGAGTGGCGCCGCTGGCATTGAGGCGCTCAGCCGTGGCGCTGAGTCCGTCCTCTTCGTTGATCTGTCACGACGCGCCGCTGAGGTGATTCGACGGAATCTTGCCGGCCTTGATCTTGTTGCTCGCGCCGAGGTGCGCGTCGCCGATGCGGGGAGTAGCGCAGCATCACTTACGGCCAGTGGGCGAGCGTTTGATCTTGTGATCGCCGATCCTCCGTATGACGATCTCGCCGTACGACGCGAGATCCTCCGTGTGCTCGGGGCGACCCCTTCACCGCTCGCCGCGCAGGGGCTTCTCGTCCTCTCCGGACGCAAGCAGAAGGAGGGTGCTGCACAGGAGGAGGGAAGCGGTCTACGATTGGTGCGAAGCCTCACCTTCGGTGAGACGGTGGTTGAACTGTATGAGCGTGATGGTGATCACGTACGAGAGACGGAGGAAGCGTGAGCGAACGAGTTGGACTCTATCCGGGGAGTTTTGATCCGATCACGTTCGGCCACGTTGATCTGATTCGGCGCAGCCTGAGCGTTGTTGATCGGCTCGTTGTAGCGATCCTTCCAAATGCCACAAAAGAGGCGCTACTGACACTTGCTGAGCGGGAGGCGCTCCTCCGCGCCGTGATCGGCGAGCAGCTCGGTGCCGACGCGAGTCGGATTGAGATTCGTGCCGCATCAAATCTTGCCGTTCGCGTTGCTGAAGAGGCGGGGGCGAGCGTAATCATTCGCGGACTTCGTGCCGGATCTGACTTTGAGGCAGAGCTGCGCATGGCCCATGCAAACCGACTCCTCGCGCCGTCGATTGAGACGCTCTTCTTAATGACCGCACCAGAGCACGCTTCAACCTCGAGCCGCTTGGTGCGCGAGATCGCGCGGTACGGCGGTCCACTCGAGCGACTCGTTCCACCCGCCGTGGTCCCCGTACTGACGGCGGCGGCGGCACGTCGCAACCCAGCAGGCGGGTGAGTCACTCCAGCGAGGCCCCCCTCACGCCAGAAGGGGTGACAGAGCCGCTGCACCTGATTGATTGCTCGCCACTTCTCTCGCAGTCATCAGGGACGAGTGCGCCAATCCCGCACTTCAGCGTTGCGAGCGATTCGGGCGGTGAGCGAATTAGCGCCCAAGCGCAACTCCGCGCCGATCGAACGAATCGTGGCGTGCGCATTGTTGGTAGTGCAACTGGCATTCAGGAGGGCCTCTGCGCGCGCTGCCTTGCTCCGGCACGCGCCAACCTCCAGGCGACGCTTGACGAAGAGATCGTTGAGGAGCGCTTCGCAACGGGCGAGGTGGAACGCTTCGGACCAGGGAACTCCGTTGACCTTGGTCGGCTCGCGATTGAAGGGCTCGACCTCGTCCGCCAGCTGGTTCTGCACTGCGACCCTCCCTGCCCAGAACGCTGTGAGCGCTGCGGGGCGGCGCACCCTGTCGCCGATTGCCCTCAGCACGAGGTTGACCCTCGACTCGCCGTCCTGGGCCGCCTTCTGCCGCCCGTAGAGGGGGAGCCGAAGCGAGAGGGGTGAGCCCAACGACCAGGTCGCAGAGGGTGGGCTAGACCCCCGCCGCGACGAGGGGGAGGCGGATCGGGTAGGCTTCGCTCTCCAAGTCATGCCCCTCAGGGCAGAGAGTGCGAGGTTCATCAGCGATGGGCGTACCGAAGCGAAAGGCATCGAAGTCCCGCCAGGGAGATCGTCGTGCGCATCATGCGCTCACGATTCCGGCGATGGATCGCTGCGCGCAGTGCGGTGCAACCAAGCGCGCACATCACGCCTGTCTCGCCTGTGGCACTATCGGGGCCGCGAAGTGATCCGACGCCCAGCGCCGGACACGGAACCAACTGACGCCTAGTTAACCCATGGCCGCGCCGTCAGGCCGCGTCCGCCTTGCACTCGATGCAATGGGCGGCGACCACGGTCCCGCAGAGGTAGTCCCAGGCGGCATTCGCTGGGCAAAAGAGAACCCGCATGACGAGCTGATCCTTGTTGGCGATGAGCCGCTCCTCCTGGAGCTTGCTGGTGGCACTCTCCCTGCGAATACCCGCATCGTGCACGGGCCCGATGTCATCGGTATGGATGAACACCCCGCGCAGGCGCTTCGTGAGCGAAAGGGCGCCTCAATCCTTGTTGCGACGAATCTCGTGCGCGAAGGGCTCGCCGACGCGGTCGTCACCGCTGGTCACACCGGCGCCGGCATGGCGGCCGCGGTCTTACGCCTCGGACGCCTCCCTGGAGTTGATCGCCCCGCCCTCGCGGTGCAGTTCCTCTTGCGCGAGAAGCCGCTTGTGGTCCTGGACATTGGCGCAAACCCGGATGCAACGCCAGAGAATCTTTATCAGTTCGCGCACATGGGGAGCGTCTTCTCAGAGCGTGTGCTCGGCGTGGCGAATCCGCGTGTCGCTCTCCTTTCGATCGGCGAAGAGAAGGGGAAGGGCGATCAGCGGATTCAGCGTGCAACGGAGCTGCTCGACCTTGCCGACCTGAACTTCACGGGGAACGTTGAGGGACGCCATCTCGCATCTGACGAGGCCGATGTCGTGGTCTGCGATGCGGTGCTCGGCAACGTTTCAATCAAACTCGTTGAAGGGGTCACCACTACGATCACGGACATGTTCCGTGCGGAATTCCGCAGGCTGCCGCTCGGTCCGATCGCTGCGCTTCTGATGCGACCGGCGATCGCGCGCATTCGCGCGAAGCTTGACTATGAGCGCATCGGTGGCGCGATCCTCCTTGGCGTTAAAGGAAGTGTTGTGATCACGCATGGTCGCGCGCGCAGTCGCATGGTCTATTACGCCTGCGGCACTGCCGCGGACGCGGTTCGCGAAGGGATTAACACGCGCATCGCTACGGCGCTCGCGGAGGCTGTCCCTGTGGCGGCCGATGGCCTGCCGAGCGGCCCACCCCCCTCCTGAGATGCCAGGGAAGAAGTCGCCAGCTGCGCCGCGGGACGCAGCGTTGCGCCTGCGGAGCGCTGGTCGTCGTGATGCACTTACCGCACTCTATGAGGCGGAGTTCGGGCTCCGTAGCGCTGCGGAGATCCTCGGCCGGCGTGCCGCCTCTGGTGAGGTCGAGGGCGAACCGCTCGCGGTCGCGAGCGCGCTGATCACCCTGATTGAGGAGCAGCGGCCACATCTTGACGCAACGCTGGAGCGTCTCGCCCCCGCATTTCCCCTCGCGTCAATGACCCATATCGACCGCACAATCCTTCGGGCGGGCCTAGCCGAGGTGCTACACTCGCGCGCGGCGGCGCCTGCGGAGGCACTCGCGGCCTGGACGGCTCTGGCTCGCACGTACAGTGGTGAGCCGGCACGAAAACTGGTGAGCGGCGTCCTTGGGACGGCTCACCGTGAGGTGAGCACCGCGACAGCGGATAGAGATGGAGGGAGCGAGAGATGAGCGACAACGCACAGATCTTCCAGGAGCTTCAGAGCTACATCGTTGAGCAGCTTGGCGTCGAGAAGGAGAAGGTCACCCTTGAGGCGGCCTTCATCGAGGACCTCAACGCAGACTCACTCGACCTTGTTGAGTTCGCCATGGGCCTTGAGGAGAAGTTCGGCGTCACGATTGCGGACGAAGAGCTGACCAAGATCAAGACGGTGCAAGACGCGGTCAACGCGATCGTCGAGAAGAAGGCGTAAGGTGCGGCGGCCCGCTGGCCGCCTGGCGCCACCCCTCCGATCGTGAGCCAGGCCGCAGACTCCACGCTTGACCACGCTTCGCGCGTTGCGCTGCGCCTCGGGATTCTTCCTGGCGCTGAGCCGCTCCTCCTCCTTGCGCTCACACACCCCTCGCGTCGCCACCAATCTGGAGCGACCGAAGATAACGAGCGACTTGAGTTTCTCGGTGACGCCGTCCTGGGCGCCGTGGTGAGCGCCGCGTTGTACACCGCAGACCCCACCGCATCTGAGGGCGACCTCTCTGAGCGCCGCGCCTCAATCGTGAGCCGCATCGGCCTCGCCGATGTCGCACAGCGGCTCGCCCTTGATGAACTCCTCCTTCTCGGTGAGGGCGAGGCGCAGCGTGGTGGTGGGCAGCGACCGGCCGCTCTCGCAGCGGCACTCGAGGCGATCATCGGTGCCGTCTATCTCGCACACGGATTCGAGGCGGCGGAACGCTTCGTGTTGACGCACCTTGAGCCTGAGATTGCTGCGCCACGTGCTGCCATCGGCAAAGGGATCAAGACGATGCTCCAGGAGTGGACGCAGGCGCGCAATGGTTCGCTGCCGCGCTACGACATCATAAGTACGAGTGGCCCAGAACATGAGCGCATCTATGAGTGCGCCGTACGCATTGACGGGGGAGAGGTTGCGCGAGGGAGTGGCCCAAGTCGGCGTGCTGCAGAGGCGGCGGCGGCAGAGGCGGCGATTGATCTGCTCGGCGTGACGAAGGAGGCGGTCCTGTGAGTCGCCTCCGACTCCGCGAAGTTCGCCTCAGCGGGTTCAAGACCTTTGCGGATAAGACAACGATTGCCTTCACCCCGGGCATCACAGCGATCGTTGGACCGAACGGGAGCGGTAAATCAAACATCGTTGACGCGCTTCGTTGGGCACTCGGCGAAGCGGGTCGTGGTATTCGCTCAAAGCGCGTCGATGAGGTGATCTTCGCCGGCTCCGAGAAGCGACGCCAGCTCGGCCTCGCCGAAGTTTCGCTCAGCATTGCGAATGATGATGGTCTCTTCGACCTCCCCTTCACGGAGATTGAGATCGCACGTCGTGCCGATCGCGGTGGCGGTCAGGAGTACCTGCTCAATCGCGAGCGCGTCCGACTGCGCGACCTGAACGAACTCCTTGACGGCGCTGGGCTCGCTGAGAATGGACTCCTTTTTATTGGACAGGGTGCGGTGGATCAGGCGCTCAGCCTACGCGCTGAAGAGCGTCGCGCCCTAGTAGAAGAGTTTGCCGGCACGGCGCGACATGAGCGACGCCGCGCACGCGCAGAGTCTGAGATGAAAGAGGCAACAGAGAATCGCGCCCGTGTTGAGGAGATCCTCGCAGCGCTACGGCCACAGGAGCGCCGTCTCGCCACACTCGCGCGCCAGGAGGCTGGGCGTGACGAGCTCCTCTCTGAGGCGGTCGATTGGATCGCAACGCTTGGCGCGCAGCGCTCCGGCTGGTTTACCACTCGTCGCCTCCAGAGCCGCACCCGACTGAGCGAGGTGAGCGCGGAGCTCGCCACCGTCCGAGAGGCGCTGCGCTCCGCAGACGGAGAGGCGCAGGTTCGGCGCGTACGACTCGCAGAGGCGCGACTCGCCCTAGAGGCGGCGCGTCAGCAGCTTGAGGCGGCGCGAGCAACACGTGAGGCGGCGGAGCGGAATCGCGCACGCTCTGATGCGGAGGCAGCAGCGGTGCAGCGTGATACGGAACGACTCAGCGCCGAGGTTGCCGCTGCAGAGCGAGAGGTCTTCGCCGTTGAGCAGATCCGCGCCACCCCAGCCCCCGCCGCCGATGCAGAGGCGGCAGCAGCACTTGAACTTCTTGATGCCGACCTTGCAACCGCTCGGCGTGAGCTCCGCGCACTGAGCGGCGAAGGCTCGAGCGAAGCGGCGAGCGGACAGTCACTCCTTCGTGCAGAACGCTCGCGATCATCTGAGCTCGCGGAGACCGAGGCGCGCATCCTCCGCAGCGAGGCGGAGATTGAGGCGGTCGAAGCTGATCACTCCGCAGAGGAACTGATTGCGGCCACGGGACGTCGAGATACGGCAGCGGCCGCATATACAGAGGTGGCGAGCCGACTCGAACGCGCAACGGCGGCGGTGACCGCCGCGGAGGCTGCTGAGGCGAAGGCGCGCGCCCTTGTTGGCGACCGCGACAGTGCCGCGCGCGCCGCTGAGGCGGAGAGCGCAACACTGCAGGGGCGACTCAGCGCGTTGGAAGCACGCCGCACCGCACTTCAAGAGCGTGCACTTGCACGCGCTGCGCGCGCTATCGGTGGTCGAAGCCTCTTGGCTGGTGTGGAGATTCGTGAAGAGGGGCGTAGCGCCGTCCTCGCCGCCCTCGGCGCACTTGCGCGCGGATTCATTGTTGACCGGAGTGGCGCAACTCTTCTTGATGATGAGCAGGGCGCGCTGTTGATTGAAGGGGTGACGCAGGCAGCGATCGCCGATCACCCAACACTCCCACGACTGAGCGGTGAGATCATCAACGACCCAGACGGAGTCCTCCAGCGCATCCTGGCCGGAGTTGCGGTTGCGCCATCTGTTGCTAGCGCGCTCGACGCGCTGCAAGATCTTCCAGCCGGCGGGCTGATCGTTACGCGCGGCGGTGCGGTCATCCGCGCTGGTGGCCTCGTCACCCGAGAGACCGAATCCGAAGACGCGCTCCTAGATACCGAGGCCACGCGCCTCGCTGGCGAACTTGAACGCCGAAGTGCCGCTTCCGCTGCGTTGCGCGCCGAGGCGAACGCTGAAGACGGCCGCCTTGCCGAAGCGGTGAAGGGGGCGCTCGCCAGCCGTGCGGCGGACCTGGCCGCGCGCAGCGCGATGCGCAGTGCCGCCGACCTGCGTGCTGAGGCTGAGCGAGATCTTGCAGCGGCGATGCGGAAGAGTGCAGATCGAGAAGCGCGCCTGCACCACCTCACAGAGACGCTCCGCAGCCTCCGCGCCAGAAGGGATCAGCTGCAGACGAGCGCTCAAGGGACGACTGGTAGCGGCGGCGCCGCGCAGGAGTGGCAGGATCGCATCCGTGAGCTGACCGAGCGCAGGGGGGTGATCTCTGCTGCAGTGGAGGCGGACCGACAGGCACTACGGACATGGGAGATCGCTCGTGCGCGCGGCGATGCGAGTGTTGCCGCCGCAACGGCACGGATCGCTCGTGCAGCAGAGGAGCGGGGCGCACTTGAATCACGAAGCGCCGCACTCCAAGTGGAGCGCAGTGATCTGATCGGCCGCTCAGAGGCTGCACAGGTTGCGGTCGCTGAGCGAGAGCGGCTTGTGCAGACACTCGCCGAACAACAGGAGGCGATCGAGCGCGAAAGTGCCGCTGACGAAGAGAGGAAGCGAACCCTTCGCGGACGTGAGGGGCACCTTGATGAAGCGTTGCGACCACTGGAGCGCGACGCGCAGGGCCTTGAGTTTGAATATGAGCGACTGATTGAAGAGTTGAGCGGTGACCTCGCAGCGTTCGGGCGCCGTCTCGCCGATGATGCACGCATTGCGGCTGGGATCCCGGCGCACCTTCGCACATCCGTTGCGGATCCTGCTGAGGGAGAGCTAGCTGATGCCGTTGGTAGCGACAACAACGCTGCGCGCGAGGCGATCGCTCGCGAGCAGGCAGTTGCACTCCTTGAACACTGGGGTACAGCTGCCGGCCGAGGGGGTGCGGGGGCGCCGAGCGCACCTGACCCTGAGGAGATCCGCACGCTTGAGCGCCTCCGTCGCAAGATCGGTCCGCTTGATGCGGGTGGTGCGAGCGTCGCGATTGAGCACCGTGAGCTGCGAGATCGGCTTGAGAGCCTTGAGGCGCAGACGGTTGACCTTGATGGCGCGATCGCCAAGGCGTCAGAGCTCATGAACGAGTTGGACAGACTCGTTGAGAGCACATTTGCTGAGCAGTTCACCGCGCTGCAGTCGAGTTTCTCCGCGAACTTCCAACTCCTCTTCGGAGGTGGTGACGCGCAGCTGCGACTCGCTACGGAAGATGGCGTACGTCGTCCAGGTGTAGAGATCGATGCCCGGCCACCACTGAAGCGACGACAGCAGCTCTCACTCCTCTCTGGCGGCGAGCGCGCACTCACTGGTGTCGCACTCCTTCTCGGGATGCTTGCCGTGCGCCCGCTCCCATTCGTAGTGCTTGATGAGGTTGATGCGGCGCTTGATGAGGCGAACGTGACACGATTCGGTGATGCGATTCGCGAGCTAAGCGAGCGCACCCAGGTCATTGTGATCACGCACAACCGCGGCACTGTTGAGGTGGCAGATAGCCTCTGGGGTGTCACCGCTGGCGAGGATGCGGCGAGCCGCGTCTTTGGTCTCCGACTCGATGAGGCGAAGAAGATTGCCGACGCTGCCCGTGCTGAGCGTGCGGAGCGCGAGGCGATCCGTTGAAGCTCGCCTTCTGGCGCAAATCGACAAAGGAAGAGCAGAGCAGCATCAGCGCCGCAACCGCCCCCTCTGCTGGCGGCATCATTCAGGCGCTTCGCCGTTCGCTCGCCCCTGAGCCAGACTGGAGCGCCCTGGAAGAGGCGTTGATTCTGAGCGATGCCGGAACCGCAACGGCGCGCGCGATCATCGCAGACGCACAGGAGATTCGTGATGGTGACGGCCACGCGCGGCTCCGCACGGCACTGATGCGGTTGATGCAAGAAGAGGGGGATCGCTCAGCGGCTACCGAGGCGGAGATCGAGGTGATCCTCCTTGTTGGCGTCAATGGGGCAGGGAAGACCACCTCTGCAGCAAAGCTCGCTGCGCGTGCGAAGGCGGCGGGTGGCCAGCCGCTCCTTGTCGCTGCCGATACCTTTCGGGCGGCGGCGATCGAACAGTTGCGACTCCTCGCCGAGCGAGAGGGCGTTGAAATCATTGAGGGTCGGCCAGGCGGCGATCCGTCAGCGGCAATTCACGATGCACTCACTGCGGCAAGCGCGCGAAAGCTTCAGCCGGTGATCATTGATACCGCTGGGCGCATGCAGACGAAGAGCGGGCTGATGGAAGAACTCTCCAAGATGCGCCGTGTGATCGGAAAGCTCGCCCCTGAGGCAAAGGTTGAAGTGCTGTTGATTCTGGACGCTACAGCTGGGCAGAACGGACTCGCGCAGGCGAAGGGGTTTGATCGAGCGGCGGGCGTTGACGGTGTGATCCTCACGAAGTTGGATGCTGGTGCACGTGGTGGCGTGGCGCTCTCTGTGCGCCGTGAACTGTCACTCCCTGTGCGCTGGGTTGGCGTGGGTGAACGCGGCACCGACCTACTCCCGTTTGATGCCGCCGCCTATGTTGCTGGCCTACTCGGTGAGGGTGCCTAGGGGCGAGTCGCAGCGGAGCGAGTATTGGATCGCTAGCGCGCCTGAGGGAGTTCGCTGATCCGTTTAACGCGACCGAGGCGGGTCACGGCAATGGCGAGGCCGGCAACGATTGAAGCGGCTGCACCAGCGAAGAGTGCAGTGCCACTCCCAGCGATAGAGCTTCCGAGCGCACCACCAAGAAGGATTCCAGCGAGCCGCCCAAGGATGCTGATCCCTTCAAATGCCGCATTGGCGCGACCCTGGAGCGCATCTGGAAGGACACGCCCGCGGATCGCCCCCTGATTCGCCTCCCATACCGTCTCAAAGCCATCACTGAGTAACTGATGCGCGATGAGGAGTGCGATGCCAAGGACTGATGCGGCAGGCGCAAGTGGGACAAGTGCAAGGCCAACACCGACGATGATCAGGCTGACGCTGATGGCGCGGCCAGTGCCGAGTGCTCGAGAGATGCGCTCGGTGAACACCCCTCCCATGTACGACGCGATCCCACCCGTCGCGATCACGAACCCGATCGCCTCTGCGGGGAGGTCGAGCGTTCGGGCGACATAAATCATGTACGCGGAGCGGAAGAGGCCGAAGTAGAGACCGATCGCCGCGCTTGTGCCGAGCAGCGGTCGCAGGATGGGGATCGCCCACGTCTTTGCGAAGCCCTCACGTGCCTCAGTAATGAAGCTCCGCCGCTGGCGCGCTGTAGGGAGGCGAGGCTCACGGACGCGCAGCGCGGTGATAAGGAGTGCCGAGACGATATACGTGATGGCGTCAACGCCGATCGCCGCTGGGCCCCCGATGGTGCCGATCAGAATGCCAGCGCTGCCGAAGCCGAAGAACTCTGCTGCGCCGCGGATCCCGAGCACGCGGGCGAGCACGGCGCGGAGCTGTGGTGCTGGCACGAGCCCGGCCAGGTAGCTGCGCTCGGCAATATCGAAGGCGGTGGCGCACATGCCACTGAGAGCGCTCACGGCGATCAGATGCGCGAGCGTGACGCCGCCAAAGAGTGCTGCGGCGAGCGGGATGCTGCCAAGAAGCAGCGCGCGAATCAGATCGGTGCCGATAAGTACGGGCCGGCGTGGGAGTCGGTCAATCCAGACGCCAGCGACCTGGCTGATCAGTGCGGCTGCGATCAGGTCGACTGCGGCGAGAAGTGCCGCCTCTGCAGGGGAGATCTGTAGGCCGATGATCGCGAGGAGGGGGAGTGCCGCGCGCGTGATGAACGAGCCGAAGGTAGAGACAGCCTGCGCCCCGATCAAATAGCGCACATCGCGCTGGATGCCCACAGCTGCTGCAGTCGGGCGAGGGATCGGTGCGGGCTTCCTCTGACTCACGCATGCAGCGTACACTCTTGATCATGTTTGATGCGCTAGGAAGTCGCCTTCGCGCCTCGCTGCAGCGACTCGGCGGGAAGGGTCGCATCAGTGAGGCTGACCTAGAAGCCGGCCTCGCTGAGATTCGCGGTGCGCTCCTTGACGCAGATGTTGCCCTCCCTGTAACGACGCAGCTTGTTGATGCGATGCGCACACGCGCCGTGGGTGATGGGATCGTGGGCGGGCTTGGTGCTGGCGATCGACTTGTCAGCGTTGTACATGGCGCTCTTACCGAAGCACTTGGTGGGTCAGGCCGTGAGCTTGATTTGCGCGAGCGCCCGGCGAGTATTCTGTTGCTTGGCCTACAGGGAGCAGGGAAGACCACCACCGCCGCAAAGCTCGCGCTCCGACTGCAGCGAGAGGGGAGGCGGCCACTCCTTGTGGCTGCTGACCCACGCCGCCCCGCCGCAGCAGAGCAGTTGGCGCTACTCGGTGAAGCCGTCGGTATTCCAGTTCATCGAGAGCCGATCGGAACCCCAGTTGCAGAGATCGGCCGACGTGCGCTTGAGTCGGCGCGTCGGCTCGGTCGAGACCTTCTAATCATTGACTCGTCTGGTAGGACAACACTCGACGATGAGTTGATGCAGGAGTTGCGCGACCTGCGTGAAGCGGTACAGCCGCGCGAGCGCATCCTCGTCCTTGACGCGGCGACTGGACAGCAGGCGCTCGCCGTTGCTGAGGGTTTCAAGCGCGCCGCAGACCCGACCGGTCTGATCCTTGCGAAGCTCGACGGTGATGCGCGTGGCGGCGCCGCTCTCTCCATCGCTGGTGGCGCTGGCATTCCCGTGCTCTTCATCGGCACTGGTGAACGACCAGAGGCGCTTGAACGCTTCCATCCTGATCGCATCGCGGGTCGCATCCTGGAGATGGGTGACCTTGCAACACTCGCCGAGATCGTTCGCGATGCTGGTGGTGACGTTACGGCGGCACCAGCAGTGCGCCTCAACGCCAAGGGACGGCCGCCAGAGATGAGCTTCACCGATCTGCTCGATCAGTTGCGACAGATCTCATCAATGGGACCGATCGGTCAAGTGATGAAGATGATCCCTGGGATGGGCGGAGCGGCGCAGCAGGCGGAGGAGGCGGTTGCGGGAGGCGAGTTGAAGCGGGCTGAGGCGATCATCCTCTCGATGACACCGATCGAGCGCAACGAGCCGGCGCTGCTGACGATTCCGCGCCGCCGCCGCATTGCCGAGGGGGCTGGGCGCAGCATTGAGGAGGTCAATCGGCTGGTGAAGCGCCTCGAAGAGATTCGCCTCCTGATGCGGCGCGCAGGGGGGATGGACCCCGCTCGCCTCGCCGCTGGCGGTGCTGGGCTCCCAGGGAAGCACTCAGGGGGCTACATCCGCCCCAAGGAGGATCGGAAGGCGAAGAAGGCCCGTCGCAAGGGGGGCCGCCGCTAGCCTCAGGCGCCCCAGATGCGCAGGTCACCCTGAGCGGCTACTATCCCCAGACACACACCCCATCGCTTCGGGGTTATTCGCCTTGGCGACCGCCAGGCACACGGAGGAAACGACACGAATGAGCGTTCGAATCAGGTTGACACGAGTCGGAGCAACAGGACAGCCGTCATACCGCGTTGTCGCAACTGATCGCCGCCGCGCGCGCGACGGGCGTTCGCTTGAGACGCTCGGCCACTACAACCCGCGCACTGAGCCAATGACACTCGTCCTCGACCTTCCAAAGGTTGATGCGTGGATTACAAAGGGTGCGCTCCCATCAGAGGTTGTTGGGAAGCTGATCGCAAAGGCTCGCGCCGGTGGTCTGCACCCTGGCGGAAAGACTGGAGCAAAGGCTGCCGAGAAGGGCTACACCGCCCCAGGCACTCGCCCAGTTGTTGAAGAAGAGACCGTTGTCGTTGAGGCCGCACCAGAGGCTGTAGCAGAAGCTGCGCCAGAGGTTGCCGCCGAAGCTGCATCAGAGGCTCCAGCTGAACTCGCTGCGGAAGCCGCCGCAGAGGTCGCAACGGAAGAGGCTGCGGATGCTGTTGCTGACGCAGCTCCAGAAGTTGTCGCAGAAGTTGTCGCCGAAGCTGCACCGGCAGAGGCCGCTGCGCCAGCTGAGGAGGCATAGTGGCCGCAGCACAGCTTGTTGAGTACGTCGCAAAGTCACTCGCTGACAATCCTGACGGCGTCAGCGTTGAGGTTGAAGAGGATGGCGATGCCATCGTCCTGCGACTGATCGTTGACGAAGATGACATGGGGCGAGTGATTGGCCGCAACGGCAGCATCGCCAAGGCCTTGCGCAGCCTGCTCAAGGTGATCTCCAATCGCACCGGAGAGAACTACGTCCTCGAAATCGGCTGACGCGGTTCGCGACCTTCGCGTCGCGCAGGTGCGTGGCATCCGCGGGCTCGACGGTACGCTTCGGCTGGAGATCCTCACCGACCATCCTGATGAGCGCTTTGTCGTGGGCACTCGCCTACAAGTCGAAGGGGCTGAGCGCGAGTTGACGCTCACTGAGTGGATGCCCGCTTCGCCTGGCGCGTTTGCAAAATTCGCCGAGATCGTTGATCGCGGAACTGCGCAGGTCCTTGTTGGTTCCTACCTCTCCGCAACGCTCGCAGCCGAACCTGGTGAGCCTGGGCGCGTCTATTGGGACGAGATTGTTGGCGTTGAGGTGCGCGATCCAGCGGGTGAACTGATCGGGACGATCACTGACTGCTATCGCGCTGGCGGCGCAGAGGTCTACATCCTGCGCACCCCAGATGGTGGCGAGATGGATCTCCCCTCCGTCGCCTCAATCATCGTGACATTCAAGCCCCGCGAAGGGATCATCGTTGCGAACATTGCAGGATCAGAGTTGACCGTCCGTACACCAAAGCGCGTCCGTACCCCACGCCCACCAAACCCGGTGCGCACCAAATGAGCTCCGGGGAAGCAGCGTTGCGCATCGATGTCGTCTCGCTCTTCCCTGAAACGGTGCGTGCTGCACTGGCAGCGAGCATCCCCGCTCGCGCCGTTGAGCGCGGTCTCGCCGAACTGAAGGTTCACGATCTCCGGGAGTGGGGGATTGGGAAGCATCGCGCCGTGGACGATGAGCCATACGGTGGTGGTGCCGGGATGCTGATGCGACCAGAGCCGCTCGTTGACGCCATTGAGGCGCTACGGGGCGAGAAGAGCACCGTGATCCTGTTGGACGCCGGCGGTGAGCGGTTGAAGCAGGCACGTGTTCGGAGCCTTGCGACAGACGGACACCTGATCATCCTCTGCGGTCGCTACGAAGGGGTAGATGACCGCGTGCGGACCTATGTCGACCTTGAGCTCAGCATCGGCGACTTTGTCCTCTCTGGCGGTGAGCCCGCTGCCATCGTGCTCTGCGATGCGCTCCTCCGCCTCGTCCCGGGCGCGATTGATGCCGCATCACTGGAGGAGGAGTCCTTCTCGTCAAACCTTCTTGAGTACCCGCAGTACACGCGACCCGCTGAGTTCCGTGGTGCTGCCGTTCCCGAGATCCTCCTCTCCGGCAACCACGCCGCGGTGGCTGCCTGGCGGCAGGAGCAGTCGCGCCAGCGGACCGCCAAGCGCCGCCCAGACCTCCTCCGCCCAGAGGGGGGTCGAGCCGGTTCCGAGCGGGGCGAGTAGCGCGCCTAGCCACCTCGAGCCCCTGTGCTATCCTCCCGCTTCGCACAGGCAGGACCTCTGCCGAAGAGCCACGGAGACAAAATGGACCTGATCCGAACGATTACAAACGAGCAGATGAAGCGCGATCTGCCTCCGATCAAGACCGGACACCGTCAAGGTGTCGGCGAAGGTTGTTGAGGGGAATCGCGAACGCATCCAGGTCTTTGAGGGTACGGTCATGCGCCTTCGCGGCGGCGGACTGGGCCTCACCATCACCGTGCGCCGCATCGCCTCTGGCGTTGGCGTTGAGCGAACCTTCAAGGTGCACAGCCCACGCATTGAGAAGATTGAGATCATTCGACACGGCGTCTCACATCGTGCGCAGCTCTACTTCCTCCGCGACCGCGTTGGGAAGCAGTCGTCACTTCGTGAGAAGCGCGCTGAGGCTGGCGAGATCCTGAACCCTGTCTTTGAGAAGCCAGTCGAAGTTGTTGCCGAAGTGGCACCAGTTGCCGAAGCAGCACCAGTGGCTGAAGAGGTCGCGGTTGTTGAGGAGGCTGCCGTGGCTGAAGCCCCGGTTGTTGAGGAGGCTCCAGAACCAGTTGCTGAAGCCGTAGCAGAGGCCGCACCAGCAGCGGACGATTCGGAGCAGGCTCCGGCGTGACCCCTTCGCGGCCGTCAGACGGCCGTGCACTCCCAACACGTGAGCTTGAATCTCACCACGGTCATCCAACACGCCTGATTGCCGGCATTGACGAAGTTGGCCTTGCGCCGCTCGCTGGCCCAGTTGTTGCCTGCGCGATCATCATGCCGCCCGGGGAGCCGATCGTTGGCGTTCGCGACTCTAAGGCGCTCTCACGCCTCCAGCGTGAGCGACTTGATCCAATCATTCGCAGCGCTGCGATCGCATACGGGATAGGCGCGGCTTCAGCGCGCGAGGTTGAGCGGCTGAACCCTCGTGCAGCATCACACCTTGCGATGTCGCGAGCTCTGGCAACGCTTCAGCGCAGGTATCACCTCAGCGTTGACTTCACGCTGGTTGACGGCTCGCCCGCGCGCGAGCTTGATGCGTTGATCGGGCCGCATGAGACCGTGATCAAGGGGGATGCCAGCGTCTATCCGATCGCATGTGCATCGATCGTTGCAAAGGTGCTCCGAGACCAGTTGATGGCTCGCCTTGATCGTCGCTACCCAGGCTACGACTGGGAGTCGAACGTTGGCTATCCAGCGCCACTCCATCTTGCAGCACTCATTGACCTAGGTGTGACGCCACATCACCGACGCACCTACGCTCCCGTCGCCGCCGTCATCAGCGCCGCGCGTAACGCTGCGAGCCGTTCGTAGACGAGTACGTTTCGATTACGCCGTAGCGGCGATGCTGCAGGCGTGGAGACGGCGCAGCAGCGGCGGGGGAGGCGGGCGGAGGAGTTGGCGTGCGAAAGCCTTCGCGCCGCAGGCTGGATCATTATTCAGCGCAACGTGCGAGTGGCCGGGCTGGAGATTGATCTCCTTGCCTGCGATGAGCGCCGACTGCTGGTGGCGGTAGAGGTGCGCGCGCGCCTTAGTGTCGGCGAGCTGGGTCCACGAGCACTCTTGGGAGCGGGAAAGGTTGCGGCACTGGCGCGACAGCGCGAGGCCCTCCCCGAACTCCGCAGGGTTGACCTGCTGCTGGTCATCGGGCCTCCCCAGGGGGAGCGGCTGCGTCTGATCCGTGGCATCGCTGAGCGTGGGGCACCCGCCGTGAGAGGGGAGACGCGTGAGGGTGGTAGGATCTCCCGGCACCCGATTCGGGGGCCCTTGGCTTCGGTCAGGGAATACGCACGCGGAACATGTCGCCTCGCAACGGTGGCCCCTCGGGGTCGCGATGGCGTCCCGCGGTGGCATAACCGTGTTGAGGAGAACTATGGCCGCAGTTACGATGCGCGAACTTTTGGAGGTCGGCGCCCACTTTGGGCATCAGACCCGGCGCTGGAACCCAAAGATGGCGCCATTCATTTACGCCCAGCGCAATGGGATCCACATCCTTGACCTCGCCAAGAGTGCGAAGCACCTTGAGGCCGCGCTTGTAGCGGTTCGCGAGGCCGCCGCAAACGGCGAGACGATCCTCTTTGTTGGCACCAAGAAGCAGGCGCAGGGACCAATCCTTGAAGAGGCAACGCGTGCAGGCCAGCCGTACGTCATCAAGCGCTGGCTTGGCGGCATGCTCACCAACTTCGCAACCATCCGCAAGCGCCTCACGCTGCTTGAGCAGCTCGAAGCCCGCGAGCAGGCGGGCGAGTTCGAGCTGATGTCAAAGAAGGAGGCGGCGAAGCTCAAGGACAAGCTTGAGAAACTTCGCGGTGTGCTTGGTGGCATGCGTCGGCTGCGACGCGCCCCAGGGATGGTCTTCATCATTGATCCGAGCCGCGAGACACTCGCCGCCGTTGAGGCGAACAAGCTCGGCATCCCGGTGGTTGGCACTGCAGATACCAACGTGAATCCAGACCAGTTGCAGTACCCAATCCCAGTCAATGACGATGCGATCAAGTGCATCACGCTGATCTGCAAGTCGGTTGCCGATGCGGTGATCGAGGGTGCCGCTGAGCGTGCAGCACGTCTCCCAGAGCTTGAGGCGCAGGAGGCTGCCGCAGCTGCCGCCGCCGCACCAGAGAGCCAGGCGGCCTCTGACGTTCAGGATGATCTTGTTGCTGCACTCAGCGCCGCTGGGACGCTCAGCTTCTCGCCTGATGAGGAGCCAGCGCCAACCGCACCAGCTGACGAAAGCACACCAAGTGCGTAACGCGTAGAAGGGGAGTACGACGATGGCAATTAGCGCAGAGGCGGTAAAAGATCTTCGCGAACGTACTGGCGCCGGCTTCATGGATTGCAAACGCGCCCTTGAAGAGTCAGCGGGCGATGTAGAGAAGGCGGTCGCAACGCTTCGTGAGGCTGGCCTTGCCGCTGCGGCGAAGAAGGCTGGTCGCGATGCACGTGAGGGGCTCGTCTCCTCGTACATCCACACCGGTGGTCGCGTTGGCGTCTTGCTCGAGATCAACTGCGAAACCGACTTCGTTGCACGCAACGACCAGTTCCAGAAGCTCGTCAAAGATATCGGTATGCAGATCGCGGGTCTGAATCCGCTCTACGTGAGCCAAGAGCAGATCCCTGCCGCGCTGCTCGCTGAGAAGCGTGCGGCGCTTGAGGCGGACGAGGCACTGGCGAAGAAGCCAGAGGCGGTCCGCGCGCAGATCGTTGATGGCCAGATGCGCAAGTGGTTCGAAGAGGTCTGTCTCCTTGAGCAGCCCTTCCGCGATGGCGATGAGACCGTTGCACAGTTGATCACCAACGCCATTGCAACGATCGGCGAAAACATCCGCGTGCGGCGCTTCGTGCGCTACGCACTCGGCGAAGAGCTCTGAGCACGGTCGCGGCGAGCCGAGCGGCGAAGCCATGACAACTCAGCCCCGCTACTCACGCATCCTCCTGAAACTTTCAGGGGAGGCGCTGCTCGGAGATCAGCAGTACGGTGTAGACCCAAAGGTGCTCGCCTTCGTTGCGGAGCAGGTGCGCGGAGTGCGCGCGCTCGGCGTTGAGGTTGGGATCGTTGTTGGCGGTGGGAACATCTTCCGCGGCCTAGCGGCAGCCAATGCAACTGGCATGGAGCGAGCCACCGCAGACCACATTGGGATGCTTGCAACGGTGATGAACGGACTTGCGCTCCAGGACGGCCTTGAGCGCGCCGGCGTGGAGACGCGGGTGATGACCGCCATCGAGATGAATGAGGTGGCTGAGCCGTACATTCGACGTCGCGCCATCCGCCATATTGAGAAGGGTAGGGTGGTCGTCTTTGTTGCAGGAACGGGCAACCCGTACTTCACAACAGATACTGCCGCCGCACTGCGTGCCGTTGAGATCGGCGCCCAGGTGATGCTGAAGGCGACCAAGGTGGATGGCGTCTATGACAAGGATCCGAAGGTGCACTCCGATGCGGTGCGCATCCCGTCTATCAGTTACGGCCGCGTGCTTGTAGACGGGCTGAAGGTACTCGATGCGGCTGCGGTCTCGCTCTGCATGGAGAACGATCTGCCGATCGTCGTCTTTGACCTTGATGCGCATGAGAACATCCTGCGCGCGGTGAAGGGCGAAGAGGTTGGGACAATTATTTCGAAGGAGGGGACGCGATGAGCGGAACGGTTGAAGAGCGCATGGGCCGTGCCGTAGAGGCGTTCGGCAAGGATCTCGGTGGCTTCCGGACCGGTCGTGCGAGCGCCTCGCTGGTTGAGCACATCACGGTGGACCATTACGGTGCAAAGACGCCACTTAACCAGATGGCCGGAATCAGCGTACCCGAGAACACGCTCCTCGTTGTTCAGCCGTGGGACCCATCCGCGATCCCAGCGATCGAGAAGGCACTCAACAACGCCCAGCTCGGCATGACACCAGCCGTCGACGGGAACATCATCCGGCTGCGCGTGCCATCCATGACCGAAGAGCGCCGTAAGGATCTCGTCAAGCAGATGGGGAAGCGCACCGAAGAGGCGCGCATCGAGATCCGTAGCGCACGTCGCGATGAGCAGGAGGCGATTAAGAAGTTGGAGAAGAACAAGGAGATCGGCGAAGATGACGCGCGCCGACGCCTTGAAGCACTTCAGAAGGCGACAGATGCCAAGACCGCAGAGATTGACCGTATGGCGGCATCGAAGGAGCGCGAGGTTCTCGAAGGTTGACCGAGCGTAGCGTCGATCGACCGGTTGACGCTCCACCGCTCGTCCATGAAGGGCAGGCGGTGCAGGGCCTACCGCGCCACGTCGCCATCATCATGGATGGCAACCGTCGCTGGGCGCGTGCGCAAGGTCGCGATGAGCTTGATGGACATACCGCCGGCACCGAAGCACTTCGTGGCGTCATTACGCGCGCGGCGGAACTCGGCATCGCCCACCTCACCGTCTACGCCTTTAGCCGAGAGAACTGGGGTCGTGATGATCGAGAGGTCGCTCGGCTCTTCGCACTCCTTGCCGAAACGATTGAGCGAGAGACAGCGACGCTGATCAAGAACGGGATTAGCGTAGATTTCATTGGTCGGCTCCATGAACTTCCTTCCGACGCTGTTGAACGTATCCAGCGCGCCTGTGCCGCCACCGCCAACGGGGCAACGATGAAGCTGCACGTGGCATTCAACTACGGCGGAAGGACGGAGATTGTTGATGCGGTCCGATCCATCTTGGCATCTGGCGTAGCCGCTGACGCTGTGGATGAGCAGACGATTAGCAGTGCCCTCTACACCAACGGGATCCCGGATCCGGACCTGCTGATTCGTACAGGCGGAGAGGAGCGACTCTCCAACTTCCTCTTATGGCAGGCGGCGTACACAGAGCTCGTCACCTGGCCAGGCCTCTGGCCAGACTTCAGTGGCGCTGACCTTGAATCTACACTGCGCGCATTCGCTGAACGGACGCGGCGGTACGGACGATGAGCCTCCGCGGTGGTGGCCTCCCAGCGCGCGCCGTTGGAGCGCTCTTTATCGTGCCGTTTGGTGCAGGCCTGCTGATCTGGCCGTACGGGACGCTCCCACTGACAGCGCTCCTCATCTTCCTCGCCGCACGCGAAGGCGCTCAGATCGTTGGTGCGATCTCCGGTGGCGCCTCAGCGGCATGGAGCGCAGCGCTCCTCGTTGTGCCGCTCGCCGCACTTGTCGCCGCAGGTCCCGTCGCTGCTGCAACGCTGGGGGTACTCACGCTGCTCGCGCTTGTTGCAGTGCAACTTCTCCGTGCACTCCGCGTCAAGCGCGGGAGTGTGGCGCCGTACGCGCGCGCACTCTTCGGAACGCTCGCTACGGCGACCTGGCTTTCGCCGCTTCTCCTCCTTCCGCTCTTCGGGTACGTTGGAGGAGCGACACCCTCACCGTGGATCGCGTGGCTCCTCGCAGTGGTCTGGAGTGCGGACACCGGCGCCTACCTAATCGGTCGACGCTTCGGTAAGCGCAAGCTCGCCCCGCTGATCTCTCCGCGTAAAAGCGTTGAGGGACTGGTTGGCGGACTGTTCACTGCCACAGTTATTGGGTCAGCTGCTGCAATGAACTGGCTCGACGCACCACTGATCTGGGCGCTCCCTACGAGCCTCGCCGTTGCCGCCGCCGCCGAAGCTGGAGACCTTGTTGAGTCACTCTTCAAGCGGGCCGCTGGTACCAAGAACTCTGCAACGCTCATTCCTGGGCATGGCGGAGTGCTTGACCGTATTGATAGCCTCCTTCTTGCGGCGCCCGTCACTCTCTTCGCCGCGATCCTCTTGGAACTCTCGCGGTACAACTTCTTTAACGACTGATGGGTCGCCAGCGCGTCGCCCTGATCGGCGCGACCGGATCAATCGGCGCGCAGACGCTTCAGGTGCTCAGCGAGAACCGAGAACGCTTTGAACTTGTTGCACTCGCCGTCGGTGGTGAGAGCGCTGCGTCTCGCGAACTTGCCACCGCCCATCCGGGCGCGCGCCTCCTGATTGGGCTGAGTGGGGAGCAGCTGAGCGACGCAATTCTGAGCACGACACCAGACCTCGTCGTTGCTGCTGCAACGGGGCTCGTTGGCATCCACGCCACAATCGCCGCCCTTGATGCTGGCGCCGCCGTCGCAATTGCCAACAAGGAGACGATTGTTGCTGGTGGTGAGATGGTGATCGGTGCGGCGCGCCGCGCAGCCACACGGAGTGGGACGTCGATTCTTGAGCGACTGCGACCCGTAGATAGCGAGCACTCAGCCCTCTGGCAGTGCCTCGCCGGCGAGTCGCCAGAGCGCGTAGAGCGACTCTGGCTCACCGCAAGTGGCGGTCCGTTCCGTACCTGGGATGCGTCGCGGATCGCCAGCGCAACAGTTGACGACGCACTGAATCATCCAACGTGGAAGATGGGCGGGAAGATCACGATCGACTCCGCCTCTCTCGTGAACAAGGGGCTCGAAGTCATTGAGGCACACCGGCTCTTTGAGGTGCCGATGGAGCGCATCTCCATCCTTGTCCACCCTCAGAGCATCTTGCATGGTGCGGTGAGCTTCACCGATGGTTCGATGAAGGGGCAGATGGGTGAGCCGGATATGCGCGTTCCGATCAGCTATGCGCTCAACTATCCAGAACGAAGCGTGCACCAAGCGCGGAGCGTTGACCTTGCCGCAGCGGGGGAGCTCACCTTTGAGGCACCCGATCTCGTACGCTTCCCAGGGCTCGCCGTTGCCCTGGCCGCGGGTGAGCGTGGCGGGGCGGCACCCGCCGCGCTGATCGTTGCCGATGATGTCGCCACAGCCCGCTTCCTCGCCGGAGAGATCAGCTTCGGCGCGATCCCAACGCTCCTCTCTGCCGCCGTTGAGCGCTTCGGCGGGCTCCCTGAGGCGGGCGACCTCGCCACCCTCTCGAGCCTTCATCTCGACGTTCGGAACTTCGCCGAAACGTGGCGCCCAGCATGAGTGCGCGCGCCAGCGTAGGCTGAGGTTATGGCTGAACTGTTCGGGCTCGTGGGCGGGGTTGTAGGGCCACTCCTGGTCTTGATTCTTCTTGTTGTGCCGTTGATCGTGGTGCACGAGCTCGGCCACCTGCTCGTCGCTCGCTGGCGGGGAATCGCCGTTGAAGAGTTCGGCATCGGCTTCCCGCCACGGATCGCCGTGCTGCATCGTGGCTCACGCACCCTCCTCACACTGAACGCCCTCCCATTCGGCGGCTTTGTTCGCATGGCTGGAGCCACGGAGGGGAGCAGTGAGCTAGATGGGTGGGAGCGCGCATCGCTCCTCTCAAAGACGATGGTCATGCTCGCGGGTGTTCTCGTCAATCTTCTTCTCGCCTTTGCGCTGATGCTCCTCCTCGCCGGCCCACTGGCGGAGCGCGGTGAGCTAACGCTTGACGCGGTGCAGCCTGGCTCGCCTGCTGCAGCGGCGGGGATCGTTGCAAGTGACAGGATCGCCGCGCTGAATGGCGCTCCCTTTGACCGATTTGAGCCGCCACTCGCCAACATTCGTGCACTCGCTGGCGAACAGGTCAGCCTGACGATCGTCTCCTCTTCAAACGTAACGCGAGAGATCTCCGTGCGCCTGCGCACGTTGGAGGAGGCGGTAGACCAGGGGGTACTCGGCATTCAGATCAGTGGGCTCGCCCCAGCTGGCCCGCTGACACGACCGGCTGATCAAGTGATCACGGTTGCTGCAGCGCGCACAGCGGAGGCGGGCGGCGCAATTATTGGTGGTTTAGCGGAACTGGTGAGTGCACCGTTCCGCTCGGACAGCGAAGCGCCAACGCTCGCCGGCCCCGTTGGTATTGCCGTTGGAGTTGCTGGCGCGGCTGAACGGCTCGGGTTGAGCGGCCTCCTGCAGATCGCCGCACTCCTCTCCGCCAACCTTGCGATCTTGAATCTGCTCCCTATCCCGCCGCTCGACGGCGGGAGAGTTGCCGTGCTCTTGCTACGACGTGTGCTCGGTGGCGAACGAGGTCGTCGTGCCGAGCAGGCGCTTGTTACTGGCGGGGCACTCGCGATGCTGCTGCTCTTTGTCTGGATCACGCTTGGCGACCTTGCTGGCATCTTTACTGGAGTGGCGCAGTGAGCCGCGAGCTTCCTGTGGTGCCACGACCGGCCGCGGATCGACCTGATCTACTGCGCCCAACGCGACGCAGCACTCCATCGGTGAGCATCGGCGGAGTGCTTGTTGGTGCAGCGCACCCGATCGTCGTGCAGTCAATGACGAATACCGACACCGCCGACGCGGTTGGTACGGCGGCTCAGGTTGCACACCTCGCGCGTGGAGGGAGTCAGATCGTCCGCATTACGGTGAATCACGAAGCGGCGGCGGCGGCGGTACCCGAGATTGTGCAACGCGTTGCCGATGAAGGTTTGCAGGTGCCAATCGTTGGCGATTTCCACTACAACGGGCATAAGCTCCTCGCCGCCTTCCCCGAGGCAGCTGGAGCACTTGCAAAGTACCGCATCAATCCGGGGAATGTTGGGACGAAGCGGCGCGATGAGAACTTCCAGACCATCGTCAAGATTGCGAACGACAACGCGAAACCTGTACGCATTGGCGTGAACTGGGGCTCACTTGATCAGGATCTATTGACCCTCCTGATGGAAGAGAATGCGAAGGCGCCGCAGCCAGCGAGCGCGCGCGCCGTGACGATGGAGGCGATTGTGCGCAGCGCGCTGCAGTCAGCGGAGCTCGCCGAATCGACTGGGATGCCGCACGATCACATCCTCCTCTCCGCCAAGACCTCCAATGTCCGCGACCTTATCGACGTCTATCGCGAGCTTGGATCGCGCTGTGACTACCCGTTGCACCTCGGCCTTACAGAGGCGGGGATGGGGATGAAGGGGATCGTGGCCACAACTGCGGCGCTTGCCAATCTGCTGAACGAGGGGATCGGCGACACGATCCGCGTCTCGCGCACCCCAGAGCCAGGTGCCGACCGCGCACTTGAGGTGGAGGTTGCACAGCAGATCCTCCAGTCACTCGGCCTTCGCGCCTTTGCGCCGCAGGTCACCTCGTGCCCAGGGTGCGGCCGCACCACCAGCGTCTTCTTCCAGGAGATGGCGCAAGAGATCCAGAACTACCTGAAGGCGCAGATGCCGAGCTGGCGTGAGCGCCATCCGGGCGTTGAGAGCATGGAGGTGGCGGTGATGGGCTGCGTGGTGAATGGCCCTGGCGAGTCGAAGCACGCCAACCTTGGCATCAGCCTCCCTGGCACCTTTGAGGAGCCGGTCGCCCCAGTCTTCCAGGACGGCGCCCTGCTCACCACCCTGCGTGGGGAGCGCATCGTGGCTGAGTTCACGGAGATCCTCGAGCGCTACGTGCAGGGGCACTACCCGAGCCGATAGCCCTCTGGCGGGCGTGCTATGATCTTGGGGATAACGGCCGCCGAACGATAGACGTGGGTGACCCCCGCGTCTTTTTTTATCGGGGCTGCCAAGTGTGAAGGGAGGCCTGAAATGAGCAAGGAGCTTGTTGGCGCCCTCGTACAGTTGGGGGCAGAGCGGGGGATCGACCGCGAGAGCGTGCTTCAGGCGGCCGAAGAGGCGTACGCCGTTGCCCTCAACCGCCGCCACAGTTCAGCTGATATCCACGTCCGACTCGACCCTGAGACGGGATCGATGCGGGTCTTCCGCGCGCGTCGCGTCGTTGAAGAGGTGCTCGTACCTGGTGCCGAATGGACCCTTGCAGAGGCGCAGGTAGAGCACCCTGAAACGGCGGTTGGCGCCCTGATTGAGACCGAAGAGATGAACGGCGACATGGGGCGCATCGTGGCGGCGCAGGCGCGCCAGACGCTCCAGGCGCGACTTGTGCAGATCCAGCGCGACCAGGTGATGCGCTCCTTCGCTGAGCGCGAAGGGGAGATCCTCACCGGCGTAGTGATGCGTGTGGACCGTCGCAACCTCGTGCTTGATGTGGGGCGTGCTGAGGCATACCTCCCGTCAACCGAGCTCTCACCACTCGACACCTTCCGCATTGGGGAGAACGTCAAGGCGCTCCTTCTTGAGGTTCGCACTACCGTGCGTGGCCCAGAGATCCTCCTGACGCGCTCACATAAGAACTTCGTCAAGAAGCTCTTTGAGCTTGAGGTGCCAGAGATTGGCACCGGTCTCGTTGAGATCAGCTCGATTGCACGTGAGCCAGGGCACCGCAGCAAGGTGATCGTCACTGCGCATCAGGTTGGGCTTGATCCCGTTGGCACCGTTGTTGGGCAGCGCGGCGCGCGCGTCCAGGCGGTGGTTGAGGAGCTTGGCGGCGAAAAGGTAGACATCATCGCCTTCGCAGATGATCCGGCTGAGATGATCGGCCGCGCACTCTCGCCAGCGCCAGTGATCTCCGTAGTAGTGGATGAAGTGGCGAAGGCTGCCGTTGTCACCGTCCCTGAGCATGCCCTCTCCTTGGCGATCGGCCGTGAGGGGCAGAATGCACGACTTGCCGCTCGCCTCACCGGCTATCGCATTGATATTGCAAGCGACGGATCTGGCACTCCACCTGCCGCAGAACCGATTGACGGTGAAGCGGTTGCAGTAGAGGGCGAGGCATAGCACGCGCACTCTGTCAGAGCGCACCTGTGTGCTCTGCAAGTGGCGGGGTGATTCGCGACTAATGTTGCGCATCAGCCGCCAGCCCTCAGGCGAAATCGTCGCTGGAGGAGTTGGAGGTCGAGGCGTTTGGATCTGCGCAGCGCGGGATGCAGCGCATGAGACAGATCTCCGCGCCGCGGTGAGTCGTGGTCTACGCGGTGAAGTGAAGCGTGAAGAGGTTGATCTGATTGAACAGGCGCGTCGCGCCTGGGTAGAGAAGTAGGAAGGAGGGGAGCATGACGAAGCAGCGAAAGAGCGTGCGCCCCGTACGTCCAGACCGCGCCGATCCTGCGCCGCGCCCACCGAAGCCACTACAGGTGCATGAGACGGGAGTACTCGTGCTCCCCCCGTCAATGACCGTGGGTGAGCTCGCTCAGATTCTTAAGGTAAACCCGGCCGACATCATCAATCCGCTGATCCGGAGCGGTGTCTTCGCAACCATGAACCAGGGGATTGACCGCGAGACCGCATCACTGATCGCAACGGAACTCGGTTTCACCGTTGCTGAGCCTGAGCCGGAAGAGGCGGAGGCTGCACCTGAAGAGGTCGTCGAAGCCCTCCCAGCGGCGACGAAGGAGATTCTCTTTGAAGAGCGCGTCGGCGCCAAGCTTGAGACGCGTGCGCCGATCGTCACGGTGATGGGTCACGTTGACCACGGCAAGACGAGCCTGCTGGACGCACTGCGCAAGACGACGGTCGCCGCAGGTGAGCGCGGTGGCATCACGCAGCACCTCGGTGCGAGCCGGGTGAAGCGTGGTGATCGCAGCATCCTCTTCCTTGATACCCCTGGACATGAGGCCTTCACCGCCATGCGGGCACGTGGTGCGCGTGTCACCGATATCGCGATCATCGTGGTTGCCGCCGATGACGGCGTGATGCCTCAGACGAAAGAGGCGATCAGCCACGCTCGTGCCGCGAACGTCCCGAGCATCATCGCCCTGAACAAGGTCGATAAGCCTGACGCCAACCCTGACCGCGTCAAGACGGAACTCGCTGAGTCAAACGTGGTGATCGAGGCATACGGTGGCGACGTGCCGCTCGTTGCCGTCTCCGCCCGGACTGGCGCTGGGCTCGATGACCTTCTCGACATGATCCTCCTCGTCGCTGATCTTGGCGACTACAAGGCCGATCCAACCCGACCAGCAATCGGTACCGTCATCGAGGCGCAGCGCGACAAGGGTCGCGGTCCGATCGCCACAGTGATCGTCCAGACCGGCACCCTCCGCATCGGCGACGCGGTCGTTGCTGGGGCGATCTCTGGAAAGGTGCGCTCGCTTGAGACGACGGACGGGGCACGCGTGAAGCTTTCTGGGCCCTCCACCGCAGTCGTGATCTCTGGCCTCCCGGAGGTGCCATCGAGCGGCGATGTCTTCCGCGTTGCGACGGATGAGCGTGAGGCACGCGACATGGCGGAGAGCGCGAAGAACGAAGCGACTGCGGCCCGAGATGGTGGCGGCCGCGCCACGATGGAAGAGCTGTATCGACGCATTCAATCTGGTGCCGGCAAAGAGGTTCGCGTCATCCTCAAGTCGGACGTTGCCGGTTCACTTGGCGCTATTGAGCATCAACTCGAAAAGTTGCAGAGCGACGAGGTTCGCATCAACGTTTTGATGTCCGCCGCTGGTGAGATCACCGAGAACGATATTCTCCTCGCCAGCGCATCGGATGCGATCGTGCTTGGCTTCACCACCACGTTGACTCCAGGTGCGCGCCGCATGGCGGATAACGAGAAGGTGGACGTGCGCCTCTACGAGATCATCTATGAGCTTGCTGACGATATGAAGGCGGCAATCGAGGGGATGCTTGACCCTGAGAAGTCCGAGACGATTGATGGCCGCGCCGAAGTGAAGCAGATCTTCCCAGGGAAGGGCTTCGTCATCGCCGGCTGCGTTGTTCGTGAGGGTCGCGTGACGCGCGGATCAAAGGTTCGACTGATGCGCGGTGGCAACGTTGTTGCAACGGATGTTGTTGAATCCCTCCGACGCTTCCGCGACGATGTTCGCGAGGTGAAAGAGGGGCAGGAGTGCGGCATCGGACTTGGCCCAACGATCACGATCCAGGAGGGTGACATCCTGGAGATCCTTGGGGAGCAGTCCACGCGAAGGACGCTCTAATGAGCGAGCGCATGCCGCGCGTAGACGAGCTGCTCCGCGAGGAGATCAGCACGCACCTCTCGCGCTCCATTAGCGATCCACGCCTAGGGTTCGTCACCGTCGTTGGAGTTGAGACATCGCCAGATCTACGCCATGCGAAGGTCTACGTCAGCATGATCGGAAGCGATGAGCAGCGCGCAGCGTCACTCACGGCGCTACGCAGTGCAACGCCATACCTACGCACCGTGATTTCGAAGGGGCTCCGCATTCGTCGTGTGCCAGCACTCCACTTTGAGCTTGATGCGGCGGGGGAGCGTGGCACCCGAATCCAGCAGCTGCTCGGCAGCCTGGAGCAGGGGCGCAACCTTCCCGACGAAGGCCTCGCGCCACTCCCTAGCCCTGGCGCACCAAAAGAGGAGCCGGTATGAGCGCCGTCGATCGAGCTGCAGCACTGCGTTCTGAGGCGAACGCCTCCGTCCCCGCAGCACTCATTGCGCTGCTCCGCAGCGTCAAACGGATCTGGGTTGTCCCGCACGAGCGACCCGACGGCGATGCGCTCGGTGCAGCACTCGGGCTTCAGGGGATCCTTGCGCAGCGTGGCGTTGAGGTTGCCGTTCTCTGCTCAGAGGTTCCGCCAAAGGTGTACGAGGTCATCCCAACACTTGATCGCGTGTTGCTCAGCCCACCGGACTGGACCCCAGACGCGGTGATCCTTGTTGACTGTGGGGATACCAGGCGGGCTGGGAGTGTTGGGGCTCTAGTCCAGGAGCTGCCATCTAGCGTGCAGCGCGCAACGATTGATCACCACGTCTCTAACACCAGCGCGAGCCCGCTTGAGTGGATCGACCCGAAGGCGGCGGCGACCTGCGAGATGGTTTCGCTGATCGGCGTTGCACTTGAGGCGGATCTTGCAGTTGATGGTGGGGCGCTCGCGACAACTCTCGCGACGGGGGTGATCATGGATACCGCCACCTTCCAGCACAACAACACCACCCCTCGAACGCTCCAGGTTGCTGGGCTCCTCCTCGCCGCAGGGGCACCAATCAGCGAGATCTCCCGCCGTCTCTATCGCGCCAAGCCCTTCACGCAGGTGCAGCTTCATGCCCGCGTGCTTGACCGGGTGGAGCATGCAGATAGCGGGAAGACCGTCTGGGCGGCGATGCTCCGCTCAGATCTCGCCGCCTCTGGGGCAACGGTGGAGGAGAGCGAAGGGATCGTGGACACGCTGGCTCAAATCAATGAAGCGGACGTTGCCCTCTTTTTCAAGGAGGAGAGTGCGAGCGAGACACGACTATCTATTCGCACAAAAGAGAGTGGTCTCGATGCAACAGCGATCGCCGCAGCCTTCTCTGGTGGCGGTCATGCACGTGCGGCTGGGGCGAGCATCCCAAGTCCACTTGACACCGCAGTTGCGGCCGTCTTGCGATGTGTCACCTCACTTCGCGCGGAGCGCGGCGAAGCGAGCTGAGTCGTGGCACGGCGGCGACCGAGCACCCTAGGGATTGATGGCATCCTGCTTCTTGATAAGTCGAACGGCCCAACAAGTCACGATGTTGTAGCTAAGGTGCGCCGACTCGCCGGCCAGCCACGCATTGGGCATGGCGGAACGCTTGATCCATTTGCAACGGGCCTCCTCGTCTTGGTCTTAGGGCGTGCCACGCGCCTCGCCGCGCTCCATCAAGGTGGCGCAAAGCGGTATGAGGCGACCTTCTCCTTTGGTGGCGCAACAACAACAGATGATCTTGATGGGGAGAAGATTCTGAGCAGCGGTCCCGCTGCAACCCGAGAGCGCGTTGAAGCGCTGCTCCCGCGCTTCCGTGGTGCGCTTGAACAGGTGCCCCCGAGCCACTCAGCGAAGCGCACGGACGGTGTGCGCGCCTATGAGCGCGCGCGCGCAGGGGAGATCGTGGAGCTTGCACCACGTGCTGTTGAGGTAACGCGCTTTGAGGTCACGTCGTGGGACGAGAGCCATCCAGAGGAGCCGCTGATGGGCGCGCTGCTTGATGTGAGTTCGGGAACCTACATCCGCGCGATTGCGCGAGATCTTGGTGCCGCTCTCGGTTGCGGCGCACACCTTGTTGCGCTGCGCCGTATCGGATCGGGGCCATTCAACGTTGCGCAGGCACACACGATGGAGGCGGTTGCTGAAGCGTCACTTGGTGGATCGCTTACGCGTCTGCTTCTGCCGCTCGATGCTGGCATTGAAGCGATCCCAGCAATCACGCTGGGAGAGCTCGGCACAGATCTTCTCCGTGACGGTGCCGCAATCCCAGATGTGCTCCTAAATGAACATCTGTCCGTCTCTGTTGGGGAGCAGGTGCGACTGATTGCTGAGGGTGTGCTTGTGGCACTCGGTCGACGCACCGAGACTGGCGTGCAGCCGGAGCGTGTCTTCATCACCCCGAATGCGGCGCCACCTGTGAAGGGCGCATGATGCCGCGCGCTGCTGAGGGATCGAAGCGCATGATCGGCTGGGAGGGGCTCGCAGGCGACGAACTCGTCACGGCGAGAGAGCGCGGTGCGGTGGTCACGATCGGCGTCTTTGATGGCCTTCATCGTGGACATCTTCGCCTCCTCGCTGCAGCTGAGCGGCTGGCGCTCTCTGCTGGCCTTACGCGCGTCCATTTAGGCTTTGATCCACATCCGGATCTTCTCTTGCGCGGTTCAACACCGCTCAGGCTTCTTGACCCGATTGAGTTTGAGATGCGACTCGCTGGTGCTGGCGTTGAACACTGGTGCGATCTCCCATTTGACGAAGCGATGCGTGACACCCCGTGGGGGGAGTTCCTTGAACGCGTCGTGGATCTGACCGGAGCGAAAAGCTTCGTGCTCTCTCCCGAGAGCGCCTTCGGGCGCAACCGTGAAGGGCGACTCGACCGCGTCCGGGCCTGGGGGGCGGGGCGGGGGATCCAGGTGCATCCGGTGAGTGAGGCGCGCACCGGTGGCGAGAAGATCAGCAGCACAAGTATTCGCGCGGCAATCGCCTCCGGGGAGCTCTCCACTGCGGCACGGGCGCTCGGGCGACCCCACGCCATCGTGGCGCACGCGTTAGGGGGAGGTGGGACCAGCGCGACTGGAGCCCTCACCCTTGAGGCCGAGGGGTTCGCCCTCCCCCCAGAGGGGGAGTACCAACTCCGCGTTGGGTTCGCCGCCCACCTCACGGGGCGTCTCCCGCTCACAGGACGCCTGATGCGGGGTCACCTCGACCCAGTGGCGGGGAGGCTCCAGATCGCCCCTGAGGGGCTCCAGCGCCTCCCTGAGGGGGGAGGACGCCTCAGGGCTGCCCTCCTCGGGCGCCTCGCTGGACGGAGTGGGCGCTGATTGCTACGCTTCACGCATCCAAGAGAGATGTAAGTAGATGACGGGGCGACCTTGGAGTCCCCCAGACAGGAGAGAGAACCCTTGCCGCTAGACCGAACGACCACGGAGCGCATCGTTGCCGCAAACGGGCGACACGCTCAGGACACCGGCTCTGCCGAGGTCCAGATCGCACTCCTCACGGAGCGCATTGAGGGGCTCACAGGGCACCTCCAGACATTTAAGCAGGACAATCACTCGCGCCGCGGGCTCTTGAAGCTCGTCGGCCAGCGACGTCGCCTGCTTACCTTCCTACGACGCGAGGATGTGGCTCGACACGCTGCACTCACCGAGAAGCTCGGCCTCCGTCGCTAACCCCCGCTCAGCACCGCTGAGCACCTAGATTGGCCGGGCGCCATATGGGCGCGGCCTGAAGAGGAGCAACATGGAAATCACAACCGTATCCGCCGAGTTTGGCGGCCAGACACTCACCATTGAGACGGGACGAATGGCACGCCTTGCAGGTGGCGCCGTAACGGTTCGCTACGGCGACACGGTCGTCCTCGGCACCGCAAACCGAAGCGACCCACGACCGGGTCTCGACTTCTTCCCACTGACGATTGAATTCGAAGAGCGCATGTACGCGGCAGGGAAGATTCCCGGCGGCTACATCAAGCGCGAAGGGAAGGCCTCAGAGAACGCAACGCTCTCTGCGCGGCTTACCGACCGACCGATTCGCCCACTCTTCCCTGAAGGCTACAAGGACGACGTCCAGGTAGTCATCACGGTACTCAGCGCAGATCAGGAGAACGATCCGGATATCCTCGGGACGATCGCTGCATCAGCGGCGCTCACAATCTCGGAGATCCCGTTCCTTGGCCCAATCGGTGCCGTTCGCGTTGGCCTTGTCGACGACAAGTTCATCTTGAACCCAACGTTTGAGCAGCTTGAGACAAGCGACCTTGACCTTGTGGTCTCCGGCACAGCAGACGCCATCATGATGGTTGAGGCTGGTGCGAACCTGATCAACGAAGCGAAGATGGCCGAGGCGATTGAGTTCGGGCACGATGCCATCAAGGCGCTGATCTCCTTGCAGGAGCAGCTGCGCGCAAAGGTAGGGAAGGTGAAGCGCGTTCCGTACATTGAGCCTGGCGTTGACAGCGTCCTCACCTTCGCAGAGGCCGCCGCAAACGGCGCCGCCTTTGTTGTGGTGGACACTGAGACCACTGGCCTCGACGCGAAGCTCTCCGACCTCGTTGAGGTTGCCGCCGTAAAGATCAAGGGTGGCAAGATCACCGACCGTTGGAGCACGCTCGTCAACGCGGGGAACCCAATCGTCGGCGCGCAGATGCACGGCATCACCACTGCCGACCTGAAGAAGGGGATCCCCCCAAAGGAGGCGGCGGAGAAGTTCGCCGACTTCGCGAAGGGGGCAATCATCGTTGGCCATAACCTTGGCTTTGACGTCTCTTTCCTTGACGAAGCGCTCGGCAAGGGCCGCAGCTTCGCCACGGAGCAGGGGCAGTACCTCGATACGTTTGTCCTCTTCCGTGAGGCGTACCCAGAGAGCGAGTCATTCAAGCTCGGCGACCTGGCGCGCATCTACGGCGTAGCGACGGCCCCAACGCACCGCGCAGGGACCGACGCAGAGGCAACAGCAGAGCTGCTCCTCCTCCTCGCCGCAGAGCTGCCAGAGCGACTCGCCACCCTCAAGGAGGGGATCAGCGACTCGATCCGTGCAGCACGTAGCGGGAAGGGCGAACCGAAGGCGCTCCTCGAAGCGGCACGTCGCAAGGCGCGCCTCGGAAAGAACCTCTTCGGCTACATGCATAAGAAGACCGGTCGCGCCCTCACGATGAAGGAGGGGATCCGCATTGACGGCCGAAAGGTGGATCAGATCCGCCCGATCACCGTTGAGGTTGGACTTCTGCCACGTGCCCACGGCACGGGGCTCTTCACGCGCGGCGAGACGCAGGCGCTCAGCATTGCAACACTCGGACCGATCGCTCAGGCTCAGCGCCTGGATACGATCTCGCCAGTTGCAACGAAGCGCTACCTGCATCACTACAACATGCCGCCATACAGCACCGGCGAGAACAAGCCGATGCGTGGCCCTGGTCGCCGAGAGATCGGACACGGTGCACTTGCAGAGCGAGCGCTCCTTCCGGTTCTTCCGTCGGCGGAGGAGTTCCCGTACACAATTCGCGTAGTTTCCGAGTGCGTCACGTCAAACGGCTCCACCTCGATGGCCTCCACGTGTGGCTCGAGCTTGGCGCTCCTTGATGCAGGCGTACCGATCAAGGCCTCTGTTGCCGGCGCAGCAATGGGCCTGATGTCAGAGCCAGGCGGCGAGTTCGTAGTCCTTACTGACATTCTCGGCAAGGAAGACGCGTTCGGCGACATGGACTTCAAGGTGACCGGCACCCGCGAGGGGATCTCGGCGCTGCAGATGGACATCAAGGTGCAGGGCATTACAGGAAAGATTATTCGAACAGGTCTGAAGGATGCGCTCGCTGCGCGACTTGAGATCCTTGACAAGATGGATGCGGTGATCTCAACGGCGCGGCCTGAGCTTTCAGACTTCGCCCCGCGAATCACCACCATCAAGATCAACCCTGAGAAGATCCGCGACATCATCGGCAAGGGCGGAGCAGTGATCCGCAAGTTGCAGGATGACTTCCAGGTCAATATCAACGTCGAAGATGACGGAACCGTGCAGATCGCGTCAAGCGATCCTGAGCGCACCAAGCGTGCACTCGATGCCATCAACGGCATCACCAAGGAGGTCGAGGTCGGCACGTTGTATATGGGTAAAGTGACCCGCATCATGGGCTTCGGCTGCTTCGTTGAGATCCTTCCGGGCAAAGAGGGACTCGTCCGAATCAGTGAGCTCGCCGATTACCGTGTCAATACGGTTGAGGATGAGGTTGCCGTTGGTGACGAGATCATGGTGGTCGTCCTTGAGGTTGATCGCCAAGGGCGCGTCAACCTTTCGCGCCGAGCGGCAATGCAGCGCCATAAGGCCGCCCCAAAGGAGTAACCCCTGAGGCGTCTAAACCTGAGCAGTTATGAGCGACCCGTCGACAGTTCGGCGGGTCGCTCGTTTATACTCGCCGTATGAGTAACCCAGCGAGCGAGCAGACGAAGAGCACGGCGGACGGCTACGTCGTCGCCGTCGTAGGCGCAACGGGCCTTGTCGGCCGAACGATGATCAGCGTTCTGGAGGAGCGCAACTTCCCTGTGCGCAGGCTTGTCCCACTCGCCGCCTCTGCCGCTGGCCGCAGCGTCACCTTCCGCGGCGAACAGGTCGCCGTAGCCGAAGCAACGCCTGACGCCTTCCGTGGCGTTGACATTGCGCTCTTTAGCGCCGGGGCTGATGTGAGTCTGCTCCTCGCACCGGAGGCTGCGGCGCGAGGCTGCGCCGTGGTGGATAACTCAAGCGCTTGGCGGATGGATCCAAGCGTGCCGCTTGTCGTCTCCCAGGTGAATGCTGAAACGCTCAAAGAGCATCGCGGGATCATCGCGAATCCGAACTGCTCCACGATGCAGCTCGCACCGCTTCTGCAGGCGCTCCACGCAGAGGCCGGGCTTCGACGCGTGGTTGTTGCCACGTATCAAGCAGTCTCAGGTGCTGGCGCGGAGTCAGTGAACGATCTGATCCAGCAACGAGCGGCCGTTGTGGCGGGGGAGAAGCCTGTCTCGACGATCTATCCACACCCAGTGATCCTCAGCCCAATCCCCGCGATTGACGTCTTCCTTGAAGACGGATCGACGAAAGAGGAGGAGAAGGTGGTGCGCGAGAGCCGCAAGATCTTGGGCCTGCCAAATCTGCGTATTAGCGCAACCGCTGTGCGCATTCCAGTGGAGGTGAGTCACTCCGAAGCTGTACACGTAGAGTTAGACCGAGCGATCTCACCTGTCCGTGCACGGACAGTCTTTGCACAGACAGATGGTGTCTTTGTACAGGATGATCCGTCAACGCATACATACCCACTTGCTGAAACTTCCACCGGTAGTGATGGAATCTTTGTCGGCCGCATCCGTGTTGATGCAAGCGTTGACCACGGGATTGCCTTCTGGGTGGTGAGTGACAACGTGCGCAAGGGGGCAGCAACGAACGCGGTGCAGATCGCTGAACTGCTCGTGCGGGATCAACTCCTTTGGGGAAGCGCACCGCGTGCCTGACGAGCGAGCTGCGGCGCTCGCCGCGCTTGCCGTAGAGATCGAGGCCTGTCGCGCCTGCCCACTCGGGAGTCAGCGAACGCAGAGTGTGCCAGGCGAGGGGAGCCCACACGCAGAGCTCCTGCTTGTCGGTGAGGCACCAGGGGCGCATGAAGATGCCGCCGGACGCCCCTTTGTCGGCGCCGCTGGCAAACTGCTCGACCTCCTCTTGAACCTGATCGGCCTCCAGAGACCGCAGGTCTATATCCTCAATGTCGTCAAGTGTCGCCCCCCAGAGAACCGTGACCCAGGGCCCACGGAGATCGCCGCCTGCTCAGGGTTCCTCGAGCGTCAGCTCGCCCTCCTGCAGCCGGTCATCATCGCGCCGCTCGGGCGGCACGCGCTCCGCGCATTCGCCCCAGAGGCGAAGATCTCGGAGGCCCACGGCGCTCCGTTCCAGGGGGAGACGAGGCAGACGCCGGTGGGGACAACGCTCTTTCCGCTCTATCACCCGGCGGCGGCACTCCACAACGGGGCGCTCCGCCCAACCCTCGAGCGGGACATGGGAGCGCTCTCGCGTGCCCTCCCAGCAGCACGCTCAGCGTGGCGAGTTGCTCGCGGAGGGGCAGGGGAGGCTAGTCTGTCTGAGATAGAAGCGGCGGCGGAGCGAGATCAGCTTCGCCTCTTTGAAAGTGAGGCTCAGTGAATCAACGGAGTCAGCGTCCACCTGCACGCTCGCAGGGTCAGGCTCAGGGCGGAGGGCGGAGCCAAGGGCGGCCGCAGCCTCGTGCTGCAGCACCCGCGCGTCCCACAGGGCAGCGCGCGGCAGTCGGTCGACGTCCCGATCGAGCGGCTCCGAGTGGACCGCCGCTCCGCCTGATTCCGCTCGGCGGGATGGGTGAGATCGGAAAGAACCTCTACCTCTACGAGTATCAAGAGACGATCATCCTGGTCGACTGCGGACTCGCCTTCCCGGATGAGACCACGCTCGGCGTAGACATCATCATTCCCGATATCACGTATCTCCGCGAACGGAAGAGCGCGGTCAAGGCGGTCCTGATCACACACGGACACGAGGATCACGTTGGTGCGTTGCCGCACATCCTGCCGGAACTCCCTGGCGTCCCTGTCTATGCGAGCACCCTCGCGCGCGGACTCTTGGCCAACAAGCTGAAGGAGTACAAGGTCACGGCGAATCCGCTGCGACCACTCGACCCTGGCGACCAGATTGAGATTGGGCCGTTCATGATTGAGCCTTTCCGCGTCGGACACTCCATCCCGGATGCGATGGGCTATGCGATCCACACGCCAGTCGGCACCGTGGTGCACACGGGCGACTTTAAGTTTGACCAGACGCCAGCGGATGGGAAGGCGGCCGACTTTGCGATCCTTGCCCGCCTCGGCGCGCAGGGGGTCCTTGCGCTCGTCTCCGACAGCACGCGCGCAGAGGCACCCGGATATACGCCGAGCGAGCAGGTGGTAGGGCAGGCCTTCCGCTCCATCATCAGCGACGCACCTGGGCGCGTGATCGTTGCCACCTTCGCATCAAACATCGCGCGCATTCAGCAGGTGCTTGATGCGGCGGGGGAGTTCCACCGCAAGGTAGCGGTTGTCGGTCGCTCAATGGAGCAGAACGTTAAAATTGCACGCGACCTCGGCTATCTCACCTTCCCAACGCCGCTGATCGCCAAAGAGGAGATCGGGCGACGGAGCAAGGAGCCGCTCGTGATTGCTACGACTGGCGCGCAGGGTGAGCCAATGGCGGGCCTTGCGAAGATGGCGAACGGCGAGCACCGCAACGTAGAGATTCAGAACGGCGACACCGTGATCGTCTCGGCGTCGCCAATCCCGGGGAACGAGGAGGCGGTTGGTCGCACGATTGACAACCTCTTCAAGTCTGGTGCAAACGTGATCTACCACTCCATCGCACAGGTCCACGTCTCCGGGCACGCGTCGCAAGAGGAGCTCAAGATGATGCTCGCGCTGACCAAGCCAAAGCACTTTGTTCCGATGCACGGCGAGATGCGCATGCAGGTTGCGCACGGTCGCCTCGCAACGCAGATGGGAGTGAGCCCGTCAAACATCTTCATCGCTGATAACGGGACGCCGATTGAATTCTATGCCGATGGGAGCGCGCGCCGCGCCACGCCAGTAGCCCACGGTGCGGTTTTCGTTGATGGCTCGTCAGTCGGAGAGATCAGCGAGATCGTCTTGCGCGATCGTCGCACCCTTGCAGATGACGGCATCGTGGTGATCTTCGCAACAGTGGATGCACAGTCAGGGAAGCCGATCGGTCGCCCAGTCCTTGTCACGCGTGGCTTCTTGAACGGCGATGAAGATAACAAGCTGGTTGAGGCGACGATCGATATTGCACTGAAGTCAATCCAGCACAAGGGTGACCGGAGCGCGGAGACTGGCCTGATCAAGGCGCAGCTGAGCGAGTCCGTCTCGCGCTTCTTGAATCGTGAGACAAGGCGGCGACCACTCGTCGTACCGGTTGTCGTAGAGATCTAACGTGGCACGACGAAGTCGTACCCCCCGAGGCCGTGACGGTAGCGGCTCACCCATCGTGAGTGGTGCTGCTGCGCGTACGCTAGTCTTCCTGCTCTTCGCCGTGACTGGCGTTGTGCTCGCGGTTGGCTTGATCCTTCCGGGACGTGGCCTCCTTGCTGATGCGCTGCGCGACGTCCTCGCCCCCTGGTTCGGTGCGGGCCGCTGGCTCCTCCCACCAGCACTGATCACGTTCGGCGTCTGGTTTGAGCGGCGAGCAGAGAAGAGCAGGGCCTCGATCCTCCACGCCGTCCTTGCGATCGCCGCGCTCCCAGCACTCCTCGCAATCATCGAAATCATCTTGCCTGAGCGCGGCGGCCTGATCGGATCAATCGCGGGGAACGGCGTAGCGAGCCTACTGACACCGATCGGCGCACTTGCAGCGTGGCTCGCCGTCCTTACCGGCATCGGACTGGTGCTGGCAGAGGGACCGGTGCGCAGAGCCTTTGCCGCACTCTTCGGCGGAGCGAAGGCTGGCGCAATCGCAAGTGCCGAGGCGATCGCGCGCGGCGTAGAGGAGCTCGCTGAGCGACGAGATCAGGCGCAGCGCGAACGCGAAGCACGCGCTGCGGAAGCTCCTGATGCTGAAGATGCGGCTGGCCAAATAGAGGAGCGTGCTGCACTAGCAACTGATGAACCGGTCAGTACCCCGCTACGTGCTCCAGATGCTGCCGCCGTTCCGCTCTCTGCGACCTTTGCGCCAGCACGAACGCCAGGGGCCTCTCTCCGCGATGGCGCATCAGTCAGAGGTGGCGGAGAGGCACGCGGCGAAGAAGGCGATCGAACGTATACGCTGCCAGACCTCTCCATCCTCGAATCGCGTGCCCCTGCACGATCTGGTGCAGGGATGGATCACGATGCGAATAGCAAGATCATCGTCACGAAACTGGCGAGCTTCGGGATCCCAACGCAAGTGGTTGGGATTAACGCTGGCCCCGTCGTCACGCAGTACGAACTAGAACCGGATCCATCCGTACGCGTCAGCCGCATTGAGGCCGTCTCAGATGACCTGGCGATGGCCCTCTCTGCGCGTTCGATTCGCATCGAGGCACCAATTCCTGGTCGATCGGTTGTCGGCATTGAGATCCCAAACCGTGATAGCCACCTTGTTGGACTGAAGAGCATCTTTGAGGAGGTCGAATTCAAAGAGTCAACGGATAGCCTCGTCTTCGCCCTCGGCCGCGATGTTGCGGGCGCCGCACGAGCAACCGATCTTACAAAGATGCCGCACCTGCTCATTGCCGGTGCAACTGGCTCTGGGAAGAGCGTGATGGTGAATGCACTCATTGCGTCGCTGCTATTCCGTGCGCGACCGCAAGATCTCCGTCTCATCCTTGTTGATCCGAAGCGCGTTGAGCTCTCCGGATATAACGGCCTGCCGCACCTGCTCGTCCCGGTGATCACAGAATCCGAGAAAGCGGCCGCCGCACTGCGCTGGACGGTCTTCGAGATGGAGAACCGCTACCGCCTCTTCGCCGAAGCTGGCGCGCGAAACATCGCCGCATATAATGAGAGTCGCGAAGATGAGAACGATCGGCTGCCGTTCATTGTGATCATCATTGATGAGCTCGCTGACCTGATGATGCAGGATGGTCGCACAACAGAAGAACCGATCGTCAGAATCGCGCAGAAGGCGCGTGCCACGGGCATTCACATGGTCCTCGCTACTCAGCGTCCATCAGTGAATGTAGTGACAGGTCTGATCAAGGCGAACATCCCAAGTCGCATCGCCTTCTCTATGGCGAGCCAGATTGACTCGCGTACCGTGCTCGATGCGCCGGGCGCTGAAGATCTGATCGGCCGCGGTGACATGCTCTTCCAGCCGTCTGACGCCCCGAAGCCGATCCGACTCCAGGGCGTCTTCGTCTCAGACAAAGAGATTGAGGCGGTCGTTTCGCACTGGCGGGCACAGGGACTCCCTGACTATCAGCTCGAGATCATTGAGTCTGCGCCGAATGCGGGCGGCGCGACCGCATCAACTGCGGACGGTGGTGACCGCGATCGACTCTTCGACGAGGCTGCCGCGGTGATCCAGGAGCACGACCGGGCATCCGCCTCGCTGCTGCAGCGTCGTCTTCGCATCGGCTATGCACGTGCGGCGCGCATCATTGATCAGTTGGAGGCGGCGGGCTACATCGGCGCGTTTGACGGATCGAATGCGCGCACTGTGAACCGAGACGCGGGGGCAAACTCGTCAGCGGGGGGCGAACGAGATGACACTGGACAATGAACTGGCACAGGGTGGTGCGCCAGGCATAGGGGCGCGACTCCGCTCCGCACGCGAAGCCCGTGGCCTCAGCTACGAAGCGATAGCAGCGGAACTGCGCATCCGCGTTGTCATCCTTGCCGCGTTGGAGCGCGAAGATCACGCCGCTCTTCCAGAGCGCGTCTATCTCCTCGGCCACCTTCGCACCTATGCGCGCTACCTTGGACTCGATCCGGCAACCGTAGCGGCTGGATGGGCCGGTGAACCGAACGCAAAAGAAGAGGCGGGGGAGCGGGTCTGGGGGACGGAGAGACCTGCAACCATGATTGAGCGCGGCCTTCGCCAGTCGCTCCGCAACCTCCTCAGCCTTGGACTGGTCGGACTTGTTGTCCTTGGCGCGATTGGCTTCCTTGCGGCGCAGGCGATTCGCTTTGCCAGCCCACCGGTGATCAGCGTCACCAGCCCAGCTGAAGAGGTGCTCTCGCTTGTGGCGGGAACACCCTCAACCGTTGTTCGGGGCACGGCGGGTGCGGGGACACAGATCCTGATCCAGAACGCCGTGGGGGACTCTGTGACTACGCAGGCAGACGCCTCTGGGGTTTGGAGCATTGAGGTCCCTCTAAGCGGCGGACGGAATGAGTTCGATATCAGTGCCGCAGACCCTGCAACGGGCACCGCGAGTGGAGACCCATCACGCCGCGTCTTCATCGTGGCGCTCCCCAGCAACGACGCGCCAACGCTCGATGTGCTGAGCCCTACGGCGGGCCTACGGGTGAGCGGTGGGCCGATCCCAATCTCGTTGACGACCCTGCCAAACGCAGAGCTGCTCATTGTCGCGACGAGTGGTGGTGGCGAGGTGATGAACAGCTCGCTGACCGCTCAGCCTGACGGAAAGGTACAGGGTGACCTCCTCCTCCCAGCCGGTGCATGGCGCCTCACCCTCCAGGTACGCAGCCCAGGGGGGACGGTGAGTGAGGTGGTTCGTGATGTTGAGGTTGTTTTTGCGGGGGTGACGGTGACCCTCACTGGGAGCGATGGTGCGACCTGGGTGCGCATCTGGATCGATGGCGTCGTTGACCCCGGCACTGGACCGAGCGGGATCACGCTTGCGAATGGTGCCACTCGCACCGTTCGCGGTGTGAGCATGGTGGAGGTTCGATTCGGCAACCCGCGCGGTGCACTGGTTGCACTCAACGGTCGTATGCTTGGCGAGCGAGGGACGGCTGGCGTCCCTGAGAGTTGGAGCTTCCGCGCTGATGGGCGCGTGCTCAGTTCAAACCGAAAGTAGGAGGTTGTATGGCGACAGACAACTCGTTCGACGTGGTCTCCGATTTTGATCGCCAGGAGATGAAGAATGCCCTGGATCAGACCCGGCGGGAGATTGCCACGCGCTATGACTTCCGTGGCGCAACCGCCGAGATTGAGGAGGAGAAGGCTGAACTCATCATCCGTGTGGATGGCGAGCTCCGGCTGAAGGCGCTCCGTGACATCTTGGAGTCAAAGGCGGTGAAGCGCGGCATTGATCTGCGAACCTTCGGATGGGGGAAGCCGGAGGCGGCTGGAAGTGAGACGCTTCGGATTCACGTGAAACTTCGTAGCGGTCTCGATGACCCCACGGCGAAGAAGGTGGTGAAGGCGATCCGCGACACTTTCCCGAAGGTAAAGACACAGATTCAGGGCGAAACTGTCCGTGTGACCGGCAAGTCACGCGATGAGCTGCAGGCGGTGATGGACTCCCTTCGGAGTATGGAGTTGGACCGACCGCTGCAGTTTGAGAACTATCGCTGAGGCGAGGCGGGTGACACGCTCGATCAACGAGATCGGAGCTGGACTCGCCCCATCGCGTCCGGGGGCACCGCTCCTCCTCCCGCTCGCCCTCCATATCGTCGGCATCGGCGGCACTGCGGCGACGGGCGCCGCGCTCCACGCAGCGGCACTCGGTGTATCGGTCACCGGGTGCGACGGCCACCTGAGCCGCGAAACTGCCCTCCTGCTTGAGGCGGCGGGGGTGCAGGTGAGCGATGAGAGAGACCTCACTCCAGTGGGTCGCGCCACTCTTGTCGCCGTCTCAAAGGCGATCACGAGTACGCAGCCAGATCATCCGCAGCTCCACGCGGCACGGGCTGCTGGCGTCCCGATCGTCTCCCTGCAGCAGGTGATCGCGGACGCTGCCGCGAGCCGCGGCGCGCCACTCCTCGGCGTTGCGGGGACGCATGGGAAGACGACCTCCACCGGTTGGCTCCTCGCCGCGCTCCGCGCGTCAGGGCGCGACCTCTCCGCGTTCGTGGGCGGGCCGCTCCCAGCGGGGCAGGGGAGTCCAGCAGGCTCGCCAATCCACCTTGGAGCCGAGTCGGGCTTCATCGTGGAGGCGGACGAATACGGCGGGAACTTTGACCCCTACGCCGCAGACGCGGCCCTGATCCTCAACGTTGATTGGGATCACCCCGACATCTTCGCCGACCGCGCCGCCGTCGTCGCCACGTTTGTCGCTTGGGGTGCGCCAGTCCTTGGACGCGGTGCGCTCGTGGTGAACGTTGCCGATGCTGGCGGCGCAGAGGCGGCTGCCGCGCTTGAGCAGCACGACCAGGGGAGCCTCATTCGCTACGCCGTCCGTGCGCACGGACGCGCAGAGACAGTTGCGGATGTGACTGCCGATCTTGAACTCGCCTCAACTGGAACGGTGCAGCTCAACAACCTGACGCTGAGCGAGCGGGGGGCTCGACTCGCCCCTGCGCTCGTTGAGCTGCAGGGGAAGGCGCTGAAGATTGGCCTCCTAGGCGCGCACAACGCGGCGAATGCGCTCGGTGTGGCAACTCTCGCCGCGACATCAGGAGGAACGGGGGCGGGGATTGCCGCAGCACTCGCCGGCTACCCAGGGGTGGGGCGGCGGATGGAGGTCCGCTATGACCAGAACGGTATCACCGTGCTCGACGACTACGGCCACCACCCCACGGCGATTGATGCCACCATCTCCACGGTGCGCCTCCGCTACCCAGGGCGACCACTCATCCTCGCCATTGAACCGCTGACTTACCACCGCACCGCGGCACTCCTCCCTGCGCTCGCGCGCTCATGCGCCGCCGCAGACCGGGTCGCGGTTGCCGACATCTTCGCCGTTCGCGATATGGACCTCACAATCACGAGCGCTGCGAAGCTCGCCGCCGCGATCAGCGCACTAGGGACGCAGGCGGAGGCCCCAGGCTCTGTTGAGGTCACCGCGGACGCCATCTACGCCGCACTTCCGGAGGGGGCGGTTGTCCTTGTGATGGGCGGAGGGCGCTCTACGGACCTGGCAACTCGACTCGCTGCGGCACTCGCCGCGCGCTAGCTCCCTTCAGGTCCGCCCGAATACTGATCTGGCCGTGGCGGCTCGCTCCCTGCAACGCGCGCGGCGTGCTCTTGCGCAACTGGGCTAACTGGACGGGCGAAGAGTGGGTGCCCCTCTGAGGTGAGACATCGGCCACTCGCAAGATCCCACTGCCAGCCGTGGATGCTGCAGGTGAGAGTCTCACCATCCTCCGTGCCGAAGCGTGTCAGATCCGCCTTCATATGCGGGCAGCGCCGCTGCACCTGCCAGCCGTTCAGGTCAAAGGTTCCCTCGGTGGGGCCATTCTCGGCGTAGAAGCCTTCTGCGTACTGGATCCGCGCCACGGAGAGGCACTTGAACCAGGTGTAGAGGTAGTCGTTGTAAGAGCCACGCCGCCAGGCGCTGAAGCGCAGCGAGAGGAAGAGCGAGTTGACCCAGTCATCGGTCCGCGTCCGGACCAGATGATCGAGGAGGAGGCGGGGGATGGTGAAGCGGAAATCAACGTCGCGCCCGTCGTCAGCGACGACTGCGCGCTCAGAGAAGTCGAGCAACAGGCTGGTGTCGTCAGTCTGAATACGGACCGGCCCGCCGATCCCATCGCAGACGCGCGGGCCGAGCGCCATCAGCGGCTCAAACCACGCCTTCATGTCAGCCAGAAGATCCGTGCGAGGTCCCGCCCACGACGCCTTCTCTGCGGCGATACGTGGCGCCACGTCCTTTGCGTACGTGCGCAAGTACGCCTCCTTATCAGCAAAGACGCTCTGCACAGACAGTTCGCCCTCTAGATGCTGCACGTCAAACCTTTCGCCATCATTAAATGTACCGATGCTCCCAGGGAGCATCAGGACCGCCTGCTGGCCTGCCTGTTGTAGGTAGTCAACCATCAGGCGCTGATCCGGAAAGATTGAGTCCTCAGCATTGTTGACGTCGTTCCACTGGAAGAGCTCATCGTCAAGGAAGCAGGGGGGTCCCGCGGAGGGAATCACGACGCGGGGACTGATGATCTCCACGTAGCGAGCGGCACGGGCGAACTGTGCGGCGCGCTTCTTCTTTGCGAGCGCCTCCTTGGCGCGTTCAGGGAGTTCGTAGACCATCGGGTACCAGATGGCGCCGCTGAACTGCAGCAGACAGATATCAATCGCTCCTTGCACCAAGAGGCGGTCAGGATCGATCGGCCGGCTGTCATTCAGGTTGAGCAGGCGCTCCACACCGTCGTCCACTAGCAGGGCAGAGTCGCCGATCGGCCCATCTGTTGGCGCTGTGAGCGCCTCAACGACCAGCGTCAGTCCGCCGTGCTGCACAGGGACGCCAGAGACTGTCTCAATGAACCTGCTGAAGCCGAGCTCAGTGAGCGCCTCGCGCAGCTCAGGGAGCGGGTAGGCGGGGAGGATGACCGTCGCCTCCTTGCTGCACCAGCGGGCAAGCCACTCAGGGTCGAAATGGTCTCTGTGGAGGTGGCTGATATAGAGGTAGTCCGTGGCGCCTAAGGCGGCGTGATCAAGACCATCGTTTCGTGGGTACGGGAACCAGCCTGCGTAGTAGGCCGGGTTGAACCAGGGGTCACAGAGGATGGAGCCGTGGGCGGTATGGATCTTCACGCCAGCCTGAGCGATGAATTCGATCCGCATGGGGAGAGGATACGCCCTAAGGGGAGATTTCGTGCTCGGCCACCCGATATCTTCGTCACATAACTATCATTATCGGAATCAAAAGGGAGGGTCTTGGCGCCTCCCCCTGAGCCCGTTAAAGCACTCGGCCGATCGCCCGCCGTTTCAACTGCTGCAGTTCTGCCGCTACATCTGTTGGCGCAAATCCCGTCACATGCAGCGCCGCGTCCTCATATGCCACCTGGATCCCAGTCCGGGCTCGGAGCGCCTCAACTTCGCCGACCACCCCATACGGGAGCTCGAGGTCGATTGCCACCCCTTGCCGCTGCAGGACCTCCTCAAGGTGATCCCTGAGCGCTGGAAGGCCATCCCCTGTTGCTGCGGCCACCCGGAGCGCCCCCTCAATAAGCGCGCCGGCATTCGGGCGATCGCACTTGTTGGCGACCGCGATACGCGGCTTCTCGTCCACGCCGAGCTCTTCGAGTACCTCCTGCACCGTGGCGCGGTGCTCGGCCCAGTGGCGGTCAGAGGCGTCGACGACCTCAAGGAGGAGATCGGCGCGTGCAACCTCTTCCAGCGTGGCGCGGAAGGCGTCAACGAGCTGATGTGGCAGCTTGTGAATGAAGCCCACCGTATCGGTGACGATCGCATGCGCGCCACTAGGAAGGCGTAAGCGTCGACTTGTCGGATCAAGTGTGGCGAAGAGTCGATCCTCAGCGAGTACTGCGTTGCTCCCAACAAGGCTGTTCAGCAGCGTTGACTTACCAGCGTTGGTGTATCCAACAATTGCCACGGTTGGCACACCGCCAGCTGAACGCGCCCGTGCGCCAGTTTCGCGACTGCGACGCACCTGGTCAACACGCGCCTTCATGAGCGAGATACGGTCGCGGATCAGGCGGCGGTCAGTTTCAAGTTGCGACTCACCAGGTCCACGCGTCCCAATACCGCCACCGGTGCGTGAAAGGTGCGTCCACAGCTTTGTGAGGCGCGGGAGTTGGTACTCAAGTTGCGCAAGCTCAACCTGTAGCCGTCCTTCGTGTGTCCGCGCATGCATCGCAAAGATGTCAAGGATAAGACGGCTTCGGTCAATCACCTTCACCTCAAGGACCTCCTCAAGGCCGCGCTGCTGCGTTGGTGAAAGTTCATCGTCGGCAATGAGAAGTGTGAATCCAGTCTCCGCCTTTGCGGCAAGTAACTCGCGCGCCTTGCCAGCACCGATATATGTATCTGGATCGGCGTGCCGTCGCTGCTGCCACTCGGCTCCAACAATTTCAGCGCCAGCGGTACGCGCGAGGCTCGCCAACTCTTCGAGGCTATCCACTGCAGGCCAGCCAGGATCGTTGCCAGTGTCTACCGCAATCAAGAATGCACGCTCAACTGGTGGGGCAATCTCAATTGGTGCTCGTCGCTGGCGCACTGTGCGCTCCCCCACCTTACGCTCCAGTCTGCTCGATCAGCGTCCGTGCAAGCGCGTGAAGATCAGCGGCAACACGTGCAGTGGTCTGGCTGCTGCCGGCATTGATCGTGGTGCTAATTGGCTCTCCGCGATACCAGGTGCGCTGTCGACGCGCATAGGCCCAACTCCTTCCGCTTGAGTGCGTGATCGCCTTCTCCTCGCTGATCTCACCGAGACGATACTGCAGCGCTTCGCGGTAGCCAATACCCGAGAGGGCTGGCGTCTCGGCTGGAAGACGGGCTGCAAGCGCCTCTGTCTCTGCAACGAGGCCGTTCGCAAACTGTGCGGTGGCTCGCTCAGCGATCGCCGTGCGGTGGGCGGCGCTATCTGGCTCGTCAAGAAGGACGTACGCGTTTGGGCCGCTCCACGGCTCCTCCTCGGTGGCGGTGGGGTCTCCTCCGAGTTGTGCGATCTCGAGCGCGCGCAGCAGTCGCCGTGGGCTCGCGGTCGCAACGGCATCTGCCGCAGCGGCGTTCAGCCCGCGTAGCTGCACCTCAATGTGCTCGCGCCCCTCTTCGGCAAGCTCACGCTCAAGGCGCGCCCGAAGCTCAGGGTCGTGCGGACGTGCGCCACCGGTCAGAAAGCCACGAAGTAACCCTCGGTGATAGAGGCCGGTCCCGCCAACCGCAATGGCGATCTGCGGCGCGCCGCTCGCTGTCGGTGCACTAATCGCCTCGCGTGCGATCGCGAGCCAGTCGTAGAGGGTGAAGGGTTGATCAGCCTCGGCAACGTCGATCCCTGCGTGGGGGCGACGCGCACGCACCTCAGCTGAGAGCTTATCCGTGCCGATATCGAACCCACGGAAGACCTGCCGTGAATCGGCAGAGACGAGCGTAAAGCGCACGCCATCACGATCGAGCAGATCGGCGAGGGCGAGCACCGCAGCACTCTTCCCTACCGCCGTGGGGCCGGCGACGGCGAGGAGGGGCGTTGCCCGCTCAGCGGGCGTAATCAACCGCCCGCGTCTCCCGAATCACGGTGACACGAATCTGCCCCGGATATGAGAGCTGCTCCTCAATGCGTTTCACAACGTCACGTGCAATCTCTCGCGCTCGTTCGTCGTCAACGTGATCTGGTCGAACGAGGATGCGGACTTCACGTCCAGCCTGAACGGCGTAGACCTTCTCTACCCCCTCAAAGCTCATCGCAATGTTCTGCAGATCCTCAAGGCGACGGAGATGTGCTTCGGCCTGGTTGCCGCGAGCGCCTGGTCGTGCGGCGCTGATGGCGTCAGCAACTTGCACAATTGGTGCCTCGCGCGCCGTGCACTCCACCTCTTGATGGTGCGCGGCAATCGCGTTGACGATCCCCTCAGGCATGCCGTGACGGCGTGCCAAGTCGGCACCGATTGCGGCGTGTGTCCCCTCAATCTCATGATCGAGTGCCTTCCCAATGTCATGCAGAAGTCCGCCAACCTTTGCGGCGCGGATATCCATGCCGAGCTCACCAGCAACGGCACCAGCCACCTGTGCTGTTTCAATTGAGTGCAGCAGCACATTCTGTCCGTACGACGTGCGCCACTGCAGGCGTCCAAGAATGCGGAGTAGCTCAGTTGGAATGCCCGTGACACCAACCTCGAGTGCCGCCTCTTCCCCATTCTTCAGTGCAGTGGCGTCAACCTCACCCTGTGCCTTTGCAACAACCTCCTCAATGCGCACGGGATGAATGCGGCCATCCTGCATCAGTCGGTCAATCGTGACGCGCGCAACCTCTCGTCGCACCGGATCAAAGGAGGAGAGCGTCACCTGCATCGGCGTTTCGTCAATGAGGAGCTCAACGCCAGTCGCAGCCTCTAGTGCACGAATGTTTCGCCCTTCGCGACCGATGAGGCGGCCCTTCATCTCTTCGCTGGCTAGCTTGATGTGCGTGACGGAGTGTTCGGTGCTGTGGTCGGCGGCAACGCGCTGCATTGCGGTCAGGATCATGTCGCGGGCTCGATCGCCCGCCTCTTCAGCGGCGCGGCGCTCCAGTGTTGCGCGGAGTCGATTCGCCTCAGTCTCGGCATCTTCGGTGAGTCGGGCGAGGACCTCCTTGCGGGCCGCCTCTGCATCAAGGCCGGCGACCTCAGCGAGGCGTGCGTTCACTGAGGCACGCGCCGCCTCTAGGGTGGCCGCCTCCTCGAGAAGTCCGCGCTCGCGTTCAGCAATAGAGACCTCACGCTCTGCAAAGAAAGTCTCACGCTCGCCGAGTGTGACTTCGCGGAGACGGAAACGCTCGCCTTCTGCAGTGATCTGCTCGCGCTCCTGGCGGAGCCCATCCTCAGCGGCGAGTCGCATGCGGGAGATCTCCCCCTTCGCGGTGATGATCAGTGCGCTCTGCTGTTGACGCGCCTCTTCCACGATGCTGCGCGCGCGAACGGTGGCGGCACGAATGCCCGCGGCGGCGATGAACTGTCGAACAAGGATGCCAAGAGCGAGACCGAATACGACAGCAACTACGGGGAGGACCCCGCCAAGGTTTTCCATAGGTTCCCTTTGCCAGCCGTGCTCCGCGGGCTGGCGCGCGGTAATAGGTCAGTTTTCCAGCCAGGTGGCTGGGGTTGAAGGCTACGACCTCTAGGGGGGAGTGGTCAAACGCCTCGTGGCGGGGTGCCTGAAGCCTCCTGGCAGGGCCTACGCCTCGTCTACGGGCTCCGCAGCGTCGGGCCCCTCCCCCACCTCTGAAAGCCGCTCCCGCGCAATGCGCCAGGAGAGACCAGATGGAAATCCGCGTCGCGCCAGTGCCTGCGCAACCCGTTGCACCTCTGCGCGGGTGTCGCCACCACGGAGGCGAACCTTCGCCGCTGCGGCCCGAGCCGCGCGCTCTTCCGCACCTGTGACCTCAGGCTCTCCAGGCGCCGACTCCGGCACCTCCGCCCGCTCAGCGAGCAGGCGCGTTGCGATCTCATCCGGCACCCCACGGCGCCGCAGCTCTTGCACTAGCGCCCGATCACCACGCTGTCGTGAGCGGTCACGCGACTCAATCAGCGAGCGCGCGAGCCGTTCGTCGTCAATGATGCCGATGGCCTCAAGGCGATCTGTTGCGGTGATCACGTGCTCTTCTAGATAGCCCGCGGCGATGAGTCGCTCGACGAGCGAACGCTTACTCCGTGGGGCGCCAGAGAGCGAACGCGCAGCGGCCTCTAAGACCGCTGCGGCGTCTGCTGCTGCATGGCGCTCCTTGATGAGCGCCGGATCCTTGCGGCGTCTCACCGCGCGCCGCGACTACTCCCCGTCGCCAGGAGGTGCAACCGGCACGTCAAGCGTGGCGGTAGCGGCGCGAATCTTCGCGTCAATCTCTGCGGCGACCGTTGGGTTTGCCTTGAGGAACTCCTTCGACTGCTCGCGACCCTGACCGAGTCGCACCTCGCCGAAGTTGAACCAGGCGCCAGTCTTGGAGACGATATCTCCCGCAACACCAACGTCCAGGAGGCCACCCTCCATGCTGATCCCTTCACCGTACATGATGTCGAATTCGGCGATGCGGAACGGTGCCGCAACCTTATTCTTCACCACCTTCACGCGCACACGCGATCCAACGGCCTCAGTGCCAGTCTTGATCGTCTCAATGCGACGAATGTCGAGTCGGACCGACGCATAGAACTTGAGCGCGCGACCACCTGGGGTGGTCTCCGGACTGCCGTACATCACACCAATCTTCTCGCGTAGCTGGTTAGTGAAGAGGAGCGTCGTATTAGAACGCGCCACCGCACCGGTCAACTTGCGCAACGCTTGGCTCATCAGGCGTGCCTGAATGCCGACGAATGAGTCGCCCATCTCGCCTTCAATTTCCGCGCGTGGCACGAGTGCCGCCACGGAGTCGATCACGACGATATCCACGCCGCCCGATCGGATCAGCGTTTCAGCGATCTCCAGCGCCTGCTCGCCAGTGTCTGGCTGTGAGACGAGGAGCTCATCAACGTTCACGCCAGTCGCCGCCGCATAGGCAGAGTCAAGCGCATGCTCAACGTCAATGAAGGCGGCAACACCGCCCCGACGCTGTGCTTCAGCGATGATGTGCTGGCAGATCGTGGTCTTACCAGAAGACTCCGGCCCAAAGATCTCGCTGATGCGCCCGCGTGGCAAGCCGCCAACACCGAGCGCGAGATCCAACGAGATTGCACCGGTTGGAATGGTGTCAACCTCAAGTCGCTCACGCGACCCGAGCTTCATGATCGCCCCGCGACCGAACTGCTTCTCAATGGTGAGGATTGCGGCATCTACCGCGCGGCTGCGCTCCGTTGACGCCTTCGCATCAACCTTCGCGTCAACTTTCGCTTCAGACTTGTCGGGCGCCGCCGACTTCGGGCTCTTGCTTTCGCTCTTCTCGGCCATCTCTATTCCCTGCCTTCTCTTGCTGTTGCCCTCTGTCGATTGACTCCGCGAAGCCTGCCATCCTCGGCGTACCGTGGACGCATCGCGCCGCGAGCGGGCTCTTCGGAGGGCTCATCGCCGACTCCTAAGCGAGGGGTCCCCGGCCCCCCAGCCGCGGCACGAAGCCGTGGCAGCTCGGCTGCGAGTGTACCCGAGCGGAGTGCCAACCGAATGGCACGCATGAAGGCGCTGAGGTGGCGCAGGTTGTGGATCGTGAGGAGGCGGTAGGCGAGCAGCTCCTCCGCACGGAAGAGGTGTGCCAGGTAGGCCCGGCTGAACCTACGGCAGGTTGAGCAGTCACAGAGCGCATCGAGGGGCTGATCCTCGTCCAGGTGTCGCGCGTTCCGGAGGTTCATCCTTCCGCCGGTCACCCAGGCCTGGCCGTTTCGCGCCACTCGCGCTGGGAGGACGGAATCAAAGAGGTCAACGCCGCGCAGTACCGCTTCCAACAGATCAACTGGGGATCCGAGTCCCATCAGGTAGCGCACGCGGTGATCTCCTTGAAGTGCCGCGATCGTTGCCTCAACCGCCGTGTTGCGCTCCTCTGGTGTCTCGTCACCAGCGAGGCCACCAAGGTTGATCCCCTCAAACGGAAGTGAACGGATATAGCTCGCCGACTCAGCCCGCAGTTCAGGATCAATGCCCCCCTGCGCAATACCAAAAAGCGCTTGATCCCCCAGCGAGTGCGCACGGAGAGAGCGCACCGCCCACCGATGGGTGCGCTGCATCGCTCGCAGTACATCGCGGCGCTCACTCGAACCCGGCATCACCGGCTGATCAAACGCCACGGCGATATCTGGACCGAGCGCCTCCTGGATCTCAATAGAGCGCTCTGGTGTGAAGAGGTGCTGACTCCCATCTAAGTGGCTGTGGAATCGCGCCCCCTCTTCACGGATGCGCATCAGCGGACCGAGTGAGACCACCTGAAAGCCGCCCGAATCCGTCAGCATCGGCTTACTCCACGCCGCAAACTTGTTGAGGCCACCGAGCCGCTTAATCCGCTCGTGTCCAGGCCGCAGGTAGAGGTGATACGTGTTCGCCAAAATGATCTGCGCTCCGATGCCATGCAGATCATCTGGGTCGAGCGACTTCACGGTGGCATTGGTACCGACAGGCATGAAGTCGGGGGTTTCAACGACGCCGTGCGGCAGCGTGAGCGTGCCAGCACGAGCGTTTGAGTCGGGGTCGGTTGCCGTGACGCTAAAACGCAGTGAACGCTCTGCGCGCGGTGGAAGTGTCGCTGGATCAGAGAGTGCGGCGAGCCGCGCGCTCTCGCTCAGCTCCCACTCCAGAGCGAGGCGCTTCCGCGACCGAGATGCGTCCGACCGCGCTCGGTAACCACGCGACCCTGAGGTGTGCGATCAAGGAAGCCGATGCGCAACAGGAATGGCTCAAACACATCCTCAAGTGTGTCTGGCGACTCACCCAGGAGTGCCGCCATGGCGGCAACGCCGACCGGTCCCCCATCAAACTTGTCGAGCATCATCTGCAGCAGTTTTCGATCGGTGGCATCAAGGCCAGCATCGTCAATCTGCAGGCCAACAAGTGCCTTCGCGGCGCGCTCTAGCGTGATCTCACTCGACCCAGCGACCTGCACCTCGTCGCGCACGCGACGAAGGAGGCGGTTGGCAATGCGCGGCGTGCCGCGACTTCGTGCCGCAATGAGTGCCGCCGCATCGCCTGTGATGCTGACACCAAGGATTCCTGCGGAGCGTTGCACGATTGCGGTGAGTTCGTCGTCGGCATAGAAGTCGAGTCGCTGCACCGCGCCGAATCGATCACGCAGTGGTGCTGAGAGCATGCCGATGCGTGTGGTCGCACCGATGAGCGTGAATGGGGGCACCTCAAGGCGGAGCGGCTGCGCGGAGGGGCCCTTCCCGATCACGATGTCAATGGAGCGATCCTCCATCGCCGGATAGAGCACTTCTTCTACGGCGCGGCCGAGACGGTGAATCTCATCAATAAAGAGCACCTGCCGCGGGACAAGGTTCGTCAAGATCGCGGCAAGATCTCCGCCATGATCAATGGCGGTGCCAGAGGTGAAGCGAATCTGCACACCGAGCTCGTGCGCAACGATTGCAGCAAGCGTCGTCTTCCCGAGGCCGGGTGGTCCGTGCAAGAGAAGGTGATCTGCCGCCTCACCGCGCTCGCGCGCAGCCTGTAGCAGGGTGGTCAGCGAACGCTTTGCCTCACCCTGGCCGATGTACTCGCCGAGCGACGCTGGGCGCAGTGTCGCCTCAAGGCTTCGCTCTTCCCCCTCGTTGATCTGCGGCTCACTCACGCGTCCCCTCCCCCGCCACCTTACGCGCGCTCGCGGAGCGCGGCACGGAGTCGCTCATCAAGTGGTGCGCTTCGTAGCGAAGCATCCGCCTCAACGAGTGTGGCAAGTTCACGCGCGTCGCGCGGCGGGAAGCCGAGGCTGCGGAGCGCGGCGGCAAGATCAGAGCTACCAGCACTTCGAGGAGCGTCAGGAGTGCCGCTAACTTCCGCGGCATCACGGGCGATGCGATCACGCAGCTCCAAGATGATGCGCGCGGCGAGTCGGCGACCGACACCGGGCGCAGTTGCGAGCAGCTTCTCGTCGCCGTCCACGAGTCCGCGACGGAGCGTCTCCGCTCCATGTGTTCCGAGCAGCGCAAGGGCGACCTTCGGTCCAACCCCGCTCACATCAAGGAGCGTGGCGAAGAGTCGCTCCTGATCGCGACTGGTGAAACCAACAAGCCCTTCGCTATCTTCGCGAACAAGGTGATGAAGATAGAGCTCAACCTTCGCACCTTCAGTGAGCGAGCTGATCAGTTGTGGCAGGACGCGGATACGCAGGCCGAGCCCGTTGCTCTGCACCACGACGGCATCATCCTCAATCCAACTGACGCTTCCAGCAATGAACGCGTACATCACTACGCTCGCTCCCCGCGGAGCGCCTTACGCACTGCGCGATCAAAGCCACTCTCAACAGCGGCGCCAGAGGCGGCCGAGCGATCAAGGCGCGCAGAACCAGAGCCTGTGAGTCCACGTGCAGCGCCACCACCCCAGATTGCGAGCGCCAACGCATCGGACGCGTCATCTGGAGTTGGTGCGCGCTCAAGCGCAAGAAGTCGTGTCACGGCACGCGTGACCGCACCCTTCGCAGCGCGGCCATCTCCTGCGATCGCTCGCTTCATCTCCGAAGGGGTGGCTTCAACAAGATCAATCTTCAGTTCCGCGGCAATCATGAGCGCAACACCACGCGCCGCAGCAACAGCAACCGCCGATTGCACGTTCCCCTGGCTGAAGATGCGCTCGATCGCGATGCGGTCAGGCTTCTCGCTTCGCGCAATCTGCCGAAGTTCGGTGTGAATCTGAAGAAGACGTTCACCAAGTCCAAGCGATGCTGAGGTGGTGATGACGCCGTGACGCAGGTGCTTCGGACGATCGCCGCCACTCTCCACCAGCCCCCAACCGAAGGTTGCGGTGCCAGGGTCCAAGCCGAGGACCCGCAGCTTCATCGCGTCAGCTCGGCGAAGAGTTCAGACGAGAGCTCAAAATTGGCGGTGACGCGCTGGACATCGTCAAGCTCTTCCAACGCATCAATCAGCTTCATATTCTTTCGGGCATCGTCGGCGTTCACGTCAATAGTGGACTTTGCCACGATGCTCGCCTCAGCAGACTTCACCGAGACGCCGGCCGCCTCAAGCCCAGCGCGAACCGTCTCAATGGATGCTGGGTCGGCATAGACGAAGACGCTGCCGCTATCTTCGTCAACGTCGTCCGCGCCAGCCTCAATCGCCGCCTCGCCCACCGTCGCCAGCGCGCCGCTGCACTCAATGACGCCGCGCGCCTCAAACTGCCAGGCCACCGCACCGCTGCTTGCAAGTGATCCACCCGCCTTGGTGAAGAGACTGCGCACATCAGATGCGGTGCGATTGCGATTATCTGTGGCCGCCTCTACAAGGACGGCCACGCCGCCCGGGCCGTAGCCCTCATAGGTGATCTCTTCATAGGCATCGCTCTGCCCAAGGCCCGCGGCACGCTCAATAGCGCGCTTGATGTTGTCGTTCGGCATGTTGAGCGATCGACCCTTATCTACGGCGAGCCGAAGGCGCGGGTTGGATGCCGGGTCAGGGCCGCTGATACGTGCCGCGATAGTGATCTCGCGTGAGACCTTAGTGAACTGGGCGGCACGCTTTGCGTCGGTTGCCCCCTTCGCGCGCTTGATCGTTGACCATTTTGAATGTCCAGACATGCTCGGAGTATAGGCGAGCGGCTCAGCCGGCTCGCAGCATCCTGTAGTCGCGCCGACCCTTCCGTAGGAGGAGTGAGCCATCTGCGAGTCGGGCGAAGCTGCTGGCGCTGGCTACGGGATCCCCCGCTGCCTCACCGTTGACGCTGATGCCCCCCTGCTCCACCAGACGTCGCGCCTCACTCTTGGAGGTGGCGAAACCGGCAGCACTGACAAGATCGAGCAGGGTTGCATCGGCGCCTGACGGGAGGGGCGCCGTTGGGATCTCAGCGGCGAGTGTTGCAAGGCCCGCGGCGTCAAGCGCACGCGGATCGGAGCCGCGACCATCTGGGCCGCCGAAGAGTGTCTCGGCAACCGCGCGCACACGCAGCTCTTCATTCTCGCCGTGCACCAGCGTGGTGACTGCGGTGGCGAGTCGGCGCTGGCCGTTTCGTGCGCCAGGGTTCTTCGCATGATCTGCGAGTAGTTCACTGATTGCTTCGGTTGAATCAAGCGTCAGGCGCTGAAGGAGCCCTTCCAGCCCTTCGTCTGGCTGGTCCATGAAGAACTGTCGGAAGGCGAAGGTGCTAGTGCGCTCTGTGCTGAGCCAGACCGCCCCCTCCGCCGTCTTGCCGAACTTCTCACCACTCTTTGCGAGTAGCAGCGGATAGCAGAGTCCGAAGGCGAGCTGCGAACCCTCACGACCGTCGCCGTCGACACGGCGGATCAGCTCTGAGCCAGCAGTGATGTTCCCCCACTGGTCACTCCCGCCCATCTGAAGCTCAACACCGTGCAGCTTGCGTAGCATCAGGAAGTCATAACTCTGCAGCAGCATGTAGCTGAACTCGGTGAAGGAGAGACCCCCCTCAAGTCGACTCTTGACCGAGTCCTTCGCCAGCATGTAGCTAACGGTGAGATGCTTCCCGGTGTCGCGGAGGAAGTCAATCATGCCGAGGCCGCCGAGCCACTCAAGATTATCAAGGAGCAGTGCGCCAGAGGCCCCTGAGAAGTCGAGCAGCCTGCCCAGCTGCCCGCCGATTGATGCGCGATTCGCATCAAGCGTGGCACGATCGAGAAGGTTCCGTTCGGCTGATCGTCCAGAGGGATCGCCGATCATCCCAGTGCCACCGCCAACAAGTGCAATCGGCCGGCCGCCGTGCAACTGCAGTCGTCGTAGCGCAAGGACGCCCATCAAGTGGCCGACGTGAAGCGAATCGGCGCTTGGGTCAAAACCGATATACGCAGCAATTGACGGCGACGCGACGAGACGCTCATCAAGGCCAGCACTCACCTCGTGGATGAGACCGCGCTGAGCGAAGTCGGCGAGGAGCGTGGAGCGATGCGAAGCGATCACGACCCTATGCTACCGTCAGAGTGATGAGCATGGCTGGTTCGCACCGCCCTGAGGGTTCCCCACGAGCGCGTCGCCGTAGCGGCGGGCTGGCGGTACTCCTCCCCCTGGCACTCTTCGCGATCAGCCTCTTCATTGCCGTCATCGCATATGTAGGCACTATCCGGGTCTACGACCGCGTGGTGACCGATCTCCCCGACCCTCGCGACCTTGACTCTATCGTGCTCGGTGAGAACTCTGGGGTCTTTGATCGCACTGGGAGCGTGAAGCTCGCGGACTTCGGCACCGACCTGCGCGAGACGATCGACTTTGATCAAATTCCGAGCATCATCATCGACACCACCACCGTCATTGAAGATAAGACCTACTGGCAGAACTCTGGCTTTGACCCGCTCGGCTTTATCGCCGCCGCCCTGGACACGCTTGGTGGATCCGGTCGCGGAGGCTCCACCATCACCCAGCAGCTGGTGCGCGGCATTCTCTTGCCTGACACAGCCTTCCAGGGGAGTATCTACGAGCGCAAGGTGAAGGAGATCATCCAGGCGATCCGCCTCACCCAGGAGTTCCCAGGGCGCGATGGGAAAGAGCAGATCATCACCGCCTACATGAACAACAACTACTACGGCTCACGTGCCTACGGCATTCGTGCAGCGGCAACCGAATACTTCGGCATCTCTGATCTCACCCTGCTCACCCTGGGCCAGGCGGCGCTCCTCGCCGCCATCCCACAAGCACCGAGTGAATTTGACCTGCGCCTCGCCGCAGTTCGTGGAGAAGATGGACTACTCCACGTCCCGTTGGATAGCCCTGTAGTTCAGCGTCGCACCACAGTACTTAACCTCCTGCGTAACGCCAAAAGCGATGGCATCCCGCTTGAAACCCCCGACATCACTGATGAGGAGATTGATGCCGCCGCAACGGAGAGCATCACCCTGATTGAGCCGCCCCTCCGCAAGGTGCGCGCACCACACTTCATCAACATTGTTCGCGAGGCGGCGGCTGGAATTGTCTGCCCAGACGATCCAAGCGTCTGCACCAAGCTCGACACCGACGGCTACAAGATCATCACCACGCTCGATTGGTCGATGCAACAGAGCGCGGATAAGTGGGCTGCTGCTGTCCTCTCCGCTGAGATGGCGGACTACAAGCCGTATCTGGCCTCGCTGGGCATCCCAAAGCCGACAGATTGGCTGAAGAAGATGCGTGGTGCCAATATTCATAACGCGGCGATCGTCACGATGGATGCCCGCACCGGAGATATGCTCGCCTACACTGGTTCGGCCGACTACTACGCCACCTCAATCACTTCCGCCTTCCAGCCAGAGTACGACGTGCTGAAGGCGTATCGACAGCCGGGGTCAGCAATCAAGCCAATCATCTATGGCTATGCGCTCCAGGAGCGTGCGGTGACGCCGGCAACTATCTTCATGGACGTACCGGTCGACTTCGGTGAGGGCTGGACGCCTGGCGAATGGGACAACCTTGAGCGCGGACCTGTGACCATGCGCCATGCCCTCCAGGGGTCGCTCAACATTCCCGCGGTCAAGACGGCGATCCGCACCGGCGCCGACCAGATCTGGCGCGACATGCGTGACGGCGTCTTCAAGTTCCTCGGGGAGGATAATTACGCTGGCGCCTCTATTGCGATCGGCACGCTAGAGGCACGCTACGTGGATCTTCTTTCCGCGTACGGCGCGCTCGCAAGCCAGGGCGATACAGTACCCAGACGCTACGTGCTCCGAATTGAGGACCGCAACGGTGACGTCATCTGGAAGGCGGCCACGCCGTCAAGCGAGCGACGCAGCGTCATGGAGCCAGCGGTTGCCGACCTCGTCACCAACATCATCGCCGCGAATACTGATCCGTCGCAGAACCCGGTCTGGGCGTCGCGCCGTCTCATCGCTGCGAGCGGGAAACGTCGCCCCGCCACCTTCAAGACCGGAACAACGGACCAGGCGAAGGATCTCGCCGCCTTCGGCTATCTCGCCGCTCCCACAAACCCTGACGCGCAACATCTCGTGACAGGCGTATGGACGGGGAACTCCGATGCCACGCCTGCCACCGTGCTCTCGCTTTCAGCCGCTGGGGGCCTCTGGCAGTCCTACTTTACGGAGATCACACGCGACCTTCCGATCGCTCAGTTCAAAGATCCAGAGGGGCTTGAGCAGGTGGTCATTGACGCCAACACGGGCGAGCTCCCCGGCCCCTGCACCACTGCGACGATCTCTGAGTACTTCCTGCCTGGCACCGCCCCAACCACCTCATGCAGCACCTTCCGCACGCTCGCCGTTGATCAAGCAAGCGGACTTCTCTGGGATAGCTCCTGCAGCAGCACGCGCATTGAGAAGGTGTTCATGGATCTCAGCCTGCTGGAGACAGAGTGGCCGACTTGGCAGGCGGCAAACATTGAGTGGGCGGAGCGGGCACGCCAAGGGATCAATGTGATCGGCGGCGCACGACTCGGTGCAACGACCTACTTCTACGAGTCCTACTGGCGACCGAACGGCAACACGTGGGGTGGCGACATTGCGCCAACTCGCTCCTGCAGTTCACCACCGCCGCCGCCTGCACCAACAGCAGCACCGAGCCCGTAACTCAAGCAGGCGGCTAAAGCAGCGCGATCGTCACACCATCGCGTCCTGGTGTGTCCGCATCTCTCACCTCGCGCACTTCAGAGAGTTCGCGGAGACGGCGGCGAACCGCGTCACGCAGTGCGCCAGTCCCCACGCCGTGAATGATCTCCAAGCGTTCCCCGCCGGCAAGGAGGAGCGCATCAATCCGCCTCGAGTGCAACGAGCGCATCCTCAACGCGCGCTCCACGTAGATCAAGTCGTGCAACGGCATCTGCTGGAGCACTCGGTCGACCAACTGGAACTGCGCTCCGCTTCTGTCGCCCAATAACCCTAGCGATCTCGCTCCGTCCAACCTCTAGTCGCATAGAGCCGAGCGCCACACTGATGCTGCCTTCGCCGTCAAGGGCGAGCACCTCACCGCGCGCACCGCTTCGTAGCTGCACCTCATCGCCAACCGCTACGGCGCTGGTCTCCGTCTCCCCCGCCTGCACCTCTTCGCGCAGTCGCTCCTCATCGCGTGCAAGCGCTGATCGCACTGCATCTGCCGCGGAGGCAACGGTCGGCGTGAGGCTGCCGTCCGCCAGAGTTGCCCGAAGCTGCTCAACCTGCGTTAGCAGCTGCGCCGCAGCGGCCGCCGCCTGCGCGCTCGCCGTACGACGCGCCTCATGTAGCTCATCCTGAGCAAGCCGCCGCGTAGTAACCGCCTCCTGCAGCGCCTCGTCTGCGCGACGCTGTAAGCCCTCCGCAACGCGCTCTGCCTCAAGGGCCGACTGACGCGACGCTGCGGCGGCAGTGAGTGATGCGTCAAGCGCCACCCCCTGATCGCTCCGTCGTGCTTGACCCGCCGTAAGGAGTGATGCTGGGAGCCCGAGCCGCTCAGCGATCGCAAAGGCCTGTGAGCCACCAGGGGTTCCAATGATGAGTCGATACGTTGGCCGCAGCGTGGCGAGATCAAACTCCACCGCACCGTTCACAACTCCTGGGGTGACGTGGGCATACTGCTTCAGCTCGGCGAAGTGACTTGTAGCAAGGAGACGCATGCCGCGAGCGCGGAAGTCATCAATGATTGCAGCGGCGAGCGCAGCACCTTCGGCTGGATCGGTCCCCGCCCCCGCTTCGTCGAGAAGGATCAGATCGCCGCGCTCCGCCCCCGCATGAATGCGCAGGATGGAGGTGAGATGCCCTGAGAAGGTTGAGAGGCTCTGCGCGATTGATTGGTCATCACCAATGTCGGCCCAGACACCGCCAGTTGGCGGCATTCCTGAGCCAGCATCCGCAGAGATTGGAAGCCCGGAATGATGCATTGCAGTCAGGAGTCCGACCGTCTTCAGCGCCACCGTCTTGCCCCCAGTATTCGGTCCAGTGATCAGCAGCACGCGCTGCGCGGTACTGAGCTCTAGGTCAATAGGAACAACGGTACCGAGCAAGAGCGGGTGTCGGGCTCGGCGCAGCGCCAGCAGGTCATCACTTCGCGAGTCGGCAAAGTTCCAGTCCCCCTCCGCCGCAGCGTCAGCCGTTGCACGCGCAAGATCAATCTCAGTCAGTCGCTCAAGGTTCAGGCGAAGTGCGGGCGCCTCTGCAGCAACCAGAGCCGTCAACGCAGCGTAGATGCGTGCCTCCTCTGCAGTAACGGCACTCTCCGCCTCGCGGGCCGCATTGCCGAGTTCAACGACCGCAAGAGGCTCGATCCAGATCGTCTGCCCCGTCGCACTTGAATCGTGCACAATCCCGGGCACCTTCGACTTTGCCTCAGCGCGCACTGGCAGCACGTAGCGCCCGTTGCGCAGCGTCACAATCGGCTCTTGCAAGTAGGGGCTGTACTCCTTCGCATGAGCGAGGCCCTCCAGGCGAGTTCTCAGACGCTCCAGCGCGACGCGATGGTTGGCGCGCAAGCTACCAAGCATGGGCGAGGCGGCATCGCTCAGCGTCCCGTCTGGCGCAAGTGAACGATCAAGTTGACCGCGCAGCGTCCGGATCGGTGCGATCTCCTCGGCGACTCGCTGCAAGAGCGGCCCGCCAGCGGCGAGTTCGCCGCCCAAGCGATCCCCTACGCGCAGTGTCTCAGCAACGGCGAAGAGCGCGCCGCCATCAAGGGTGCCCCCCTTCTCCGCACGATCAAGTGCCGGACGAAGATCCGCCGCTCCACCGATATGCGGATCTGCACCATCACGGCGCAGCGCTCCGATCTCCACCGTCATTGTGCGTCGTCGATCAGCGGCTGGATCAGCAAGTGCCGGTCGAATCGCCAGGGCCGCCTCACGAGATGGGGCGAAGCCGCAGCGCACAGCGATCAGCGAGAGGACGGCGCTCCACTCAAGCCGCGCAAGAGAGCGCTCATCGTAGTGACGAATCGTGCGCGCCATCGGGCCGCTACGGACGCAAGATCTGCTGCAACTCAGGCGGGAGTGAGGAGCCGATCAGCGTCCAAATGAACGGATACACGATTCCACGCAAGAGGCCGGCCGACTGTGACGCAGCACTCGCGACGGCGAGTGATCCGAGCGGCTCTGGCGCTGGGGCGAGAAAAGTCCCCGTCGCTTCAAGAAGGAAGAGGATCGCGCTGCAGAAGAGGAGTGCCTGTGCCAGTCCCAGCACTGCACCAACAAGCGAGTCAAACAGTCCGAGGCGGAGCGCCTGCAAGAGCGTGCGCAGTGCGTTGCCGAGCAGCCAGGCTGCGATACCGAGGAGGATCCAGGCCGCCCCGACCAAGATCAGCAGGCTCACGAGTCGTGCATCAACATCCGGAAGAAGCGCTGAGACAACCTCCGAAATCGGAGCACGCCCCTGTGCCGCAAGGAAGAGCCCAGCAACTGTTGCGAGGGTTGAGATGATCATCCGTGAAGCGCCCCTCCCCCAGCCCCACCAGGTGCCAAGGACGGCTGAGATCAGGACAACCGCATCAACGGCGACGCTGAGGCTCATTGCGTTTCGGCGCCGCGCACCTTTGTTCCGTAGCGCTTCGCGGCAGTTGTAGTGAAGGCGTCAACCTCGGCTGTGATCGCGCCGTCGAGCGCGGCTGCGGCATCTGGCTGGAAGGTGAAGCGCAGCCCAACGGAGCGTTCACCAGGCGCCATCCCTCCACCCGCGAAGAGATCAAAAAGTTCCACTGATACAGCCAACTTCACCGACTCCCTCGCTAGAGCAACAAGGTCACCAATCAGGACGCCAGCGGGGGCGGCGAGTGCAACGTCGCGCTGGATTGGTGGTGTCCCTGGTGGGAGGAGCACACGACGAACAGCTGGCTGCCCACTGCTGAGACCGTGCAGCGCAAGCTCCGTCATCAGGATGCGTGGCGCAGGCCGCCACTCAGCTGCCGCTGGATGCAACTCTCCGATCAGCCCAGCGATGCCTTCGCCAGTAGCGCGCGCCGAACGCCCTGGATGCAACAGCGTTGCGTCGCCCGCTTCGAGTGGGAGGTAGCGCGGCGTTGCGTTGCAGAGTGAGGCGACCGAAGCGACCAGTCGCTTCAGCTCATCAAGGTCCCAGAGGCGTGGTGCGCCACCTGGCGCGGCGGCGGCGATCTCGCCCCAGACAACGATGCCGAGGCGCGTCCACTCCGTTGGTCCACCCTTGGTGCCGCCGTATCCACGGCCGATCTCAAAGAGTGCGCCGCTGAGTGCGCCGTATCGAAGGTTCGCCTCCGCGCGGTCGAGCAGGCTCGGCAAGAGCGAGCGACGGAGTTGATCATGGTCGGCAGAGAGCGGATTGCTGAGCAGGAGCGTCTCGCTCGCCGCTGCACCCTCGCGCTCGGCGAGTGGACCGGTGACAAGGCCGACAGGCTCAGCGTGTCGATCACTTAGCGCTGGAGAGACCAGCGCATGCGTCACCGCTTCGCTCAGCCCCTGGGCGGCGAGCGAGGTGCGCACCTGATCGCGTAGCGCGGTTGGCTGCGGAAGGTAGCCAGGAAGGTCGCGTCCGGGCAGCGTTGGTGTGATGCGGTCGTATCCGTAAAGCCGCGCCACCTCTTCGGCAATGTCGGCCTCAAGCTCCAGATCGCGCCGCCATGGTGGCACTACTGCGAGCAAGCTCTCCCCCTTCGCAGCGCTCACCGCTCGCTTGCTCGTGACTGGAACACTCGTCGCCCCCTTTGCCTCGGTCACGCTGATCGCAATGCCCGCGAGGAGCTTGCTCTGTTCGGCGTCAGGAATGCTCACGCCGATCAGCTGGCGCACGCGCTCAGGACGGAAGGCGAGTTCACGTGTCTGACCGACCGCCTTCGGATCACTGTCGAGCTGGCCGCGACGCGCCGTGCCACCCGCCCATGTCGTAATCAGAGCCGCAACCTGATCCGCTGCGAGTGACGCAAGGTCAAGCTCCTGGCCACGCTCAAAGCGGTGCGATGCCTCCGAGCGGAGACTGTGTCGCTGTGCGCTGCGCCGAATCGTCGTTGGGGCGAAGACGGCACTCTCAATGACCACGCTCTTCGTGGCGGCGGAGACTTCACTTGAGGCGCCACCCATCACGCCGGCGAGGGCGAGCGCGGCGCGCTCATCAGCGACCACAAGATCGCTCGCATCAAGGGTCCGCTGCACATGGTCGAGCGTCTCAAGCTGCTCCTTCGCCTTCGCCTGACGAATCTGGATGCCAGTGCCAACTGCGGCGCGATCGAAGGCGTGGGTCGGCTTCCCAAGTTCGAGCATGATGTAGTTCGTCGCGTCCACCACGTTAGAGATGGAGCGGAGACCCGCCGCCTTCAGGCGCATCTGGATCGCATCTGGGGCTGCGGCGACCGTAACGCCATCCACAACGCGTAGCACCACGCGCGGCGCAAGCGCAGGGTCGGCAACGGTGAGCTTCAGGCCCTCCCCAACCTCACTTGAGCCTTCGGTGAGTTTCCGTGCGGCGTACTTCACCGGTGAACCGGTAATCGCCCCCACCTCACGTGCCAGGCCAAGCAGCGAGAGGAGGTCGCCACGATTCGGCTTCACATCAACGTCAATGACGTCTTCACCAAGGTAGTCACTGATCGGCACGCCGAGTGGCGCCTTCGCGTCAAGGATCAAGATACCGTCGCCATCGTCAGTTGCGTCGAGCTCTGCGCCAGAGCAGAGCATCCCTTCCGATGCAACCCCCATCTTCTCCGCACGCTCAATCAGTCGTCCATCTGGCATCAGCGCGCCGACAAGCGCAACAGGGACGCGCTGCCCAGCGGCGATATTGCGCGCGCCGCAGACCACCTCAAGTACCTGATCTTTTCCGATGCGCACCTTGGTCAGCTGCAGACGATCGGCGCGAGGGTGTGGCGAAACTTCAAGGAGCTCGCCTACGACCATCTTCCCCCAGTTGCCGCCCCATCGCTCAAGGCCGCGAACCTCAAGTCCGCGCAGGGTGAGCGCATCGGCGAGCTGCTCGGGTGTGAGCTGCACATCAACGAACTCGCGAAGCCAGGAGAGCGGCACCCTCATCGCAGACCTCGCAGCATGCGCAGGTCGTTCTCAAGGAAGGCGCGCAGATCAGGGATCTCGTGTCGGAGCATCGCAATTCGCTCAACACCAAGTCCAAACGCAAAGCCCTGATGGGTCTCCGGGTCAATACCACCATTCTCTAGAACAATTGGATGGACCATGCCGGCGCCGAGAATCGTCATCCAGCCGTCCTTTGCGCCGCCCCACGAAACATCAACGGCAACAGATGGTTCGGTGAACGGATAGTAGCCAGGACGGAAGCGCGTCCGTGTGCTCGGGCCGAAGAGGCCGCGCGCCAACTCATCGAGGATGCCCTTCAAGTCGGCGAGGGTGGTGCCGCGATCAACGAGGAGCCCCTCAACCTGATGGAACTCAAAGCCGTGGCTGGCGTCGACCGCTTCATAGCGGAAGCAGCGGCCAGGAAGGATCACACGAATCGGTGGCTGCACGGCGCGCATCGTTCGGATCTGCCCTGGCGACGTGTGCGTGCGGAGGAGTCGACCCGGTTCACGGAGATAGAGCGTGTCCCAGAGATCGCGCGACGGGTGGTCTTCAGGGATGTTGAGCAGCTGGAAGTTTGTGACGTCGTCCTCAACCTCTTGACCTTCGGCAACGGTGAAGCCGAATGAGGCCATGATCCGCGCGATCGCAGCGATCGTCTCAGGAATTGGATGAAGAGAACCAACCTGCGGGAGCGGTCCAGGTGCCGTAGGGTCAGCCGACTCTGCAGTGATCAGTGCGGTCAACTCCGCCGCACCAGCAGCGCCTCGTCGATTGCTCAGCGCAGCATCAATAGCGGCGCGCACCTCATTCGCAATCGCACCAATCTTTGGACGATCCTCTGCGGAGAGTGCCCCGATCCCTCGGAGGAGATCGGTCAGTGCGCCGCGCTTGCCGAGGAGTGAAGAGCCGAGATCGTCAAGGGCGGCGCTTGTTTCGGCCGCACCGATCTTTGCGATCGACTCAGTTTGGAGGGTACGGAGTTGCTTCTCGAGTGCCGCGAGCTCCACGGCTGCGACCTAGCGCGTCAGGCGCGCTTCGCTACGTCCGCGACCGCAGTGAAGGCCGCAGCATCGCGAACGGCGAGGTCAGCCAACATCTTCCGGTCGATCGCAACGTCGTTGCGCTTCAGGCCGGCAATAAAGACGGAGTAGGAGAGGCCGTTCAGTCGAGCGGCTGCGTTCACGCGGTGAATCCAGAGCTCACGCATCTGGCGCTTGCGCTGCTGTCGGTCACGTGTTGCGTAGGCGAGCGCGTGAAGGAGTGCCTCACGAGCTGGACGAATGAGCTTGGAGCGCGTACCACGACGCCCAGAGGCCGCTTCGAGCAGGCGCTTATGGCGCTTATGACCAGCAACTCCGCGCTTTACTCGTGCCATGCGTGCTCCTCTCCTCTACGCCGCTCAGCCGCCGTACGGCAGCAGGCGTGAGATCTGATTGTGATGGGTGTTGCCAAGCACCGACTTCCCCGAGTAGCGGCGGATGCGGCGCTGTGACTTGATTTCAAGGTGGTGACCGCGCCACGCCATGACGTGGATCGGCTTACCTGTGCCGGTGAAGCCGATGCGCTTCGAGGCCCCCTTGTGCGTCTTCATCTTTGGCATGTCACTCCCCTTCGGATGAGCTGGTGGTTGGTTCGGCTAGCGTAGCGGAACTTGCCGCGGACGCCTCCCGAGCCTTCGGTTTCGCCAATGCTAGCAGTTGGATCGAGAGGAAGCGTCCCTCGAGGAGCGGGGGGCGTTCCAGCTGGGAGACGTCCGATAGCCCCTCCACGACCCTGGTCAAGATCCCCTGCCCGATCTCAGGGTGGGTCATCTCACGGCCACGGAACTTGACCGAGAACTTGACCCGGTCCCCAGCCGAGAGGAACTTGTGGGCCTGGCGGATCTTGGTCTGGAGGTCGGCCTCTCCAATCTTCGGGGTGCAGCGGAGCTCCTTCAGGTCGGCCGTCTTCTGGCGCTTCTTGGAGTCCTTCTCCTTCTTCTGCAACTCGTACTTGTACTGCCCGTAGTTGAGGTATTTGCAGACTGGTGGGGCTGACGTGGGGGCGACCTCTACAAGGTCAAGCCCGCGCTCTTGCGCCTGCCGAAGGGCTTCGTGTGTGGGGAGAACGCCGAGTTGGTTTCCATCTTCGTCGAGGACGCGCACCTGTGGCACGCGGATTTGAAGATTGATCCGCAAGTCCTTAATCGGCTACACCCTCACGATCGTCTGTATCACTCCCTGCGGAGACCTTCCACGGGGGCGGCAAGCGTAGCACCTTGAGGCACGGGAGGACTTCTCGCTCACGAGGCGCTTCGCGAGGCGGCCTTTGCGGCGAGTGTGGCGGCAAGCGCCTCCCAGCTCGTTGCTGGCTCCTGCGTGCCGTCACGCCAGCGAGGGGCGGCCCCACCCGCTTCAATCTCCTTATCGCCGAGGACGAGCATGAGCGGAACCTTCTGCTCCTGCGCAAGGCGAATCTTGTTCTGCATCCGCGCAGAAGATGCATCAACGGAGACGCGAATCCCCGCGGCGCGAAGTGTTGCGGCGCCAGCGGCAGCCGCCTCTTCGTGGCGATCAGAGATTGGGATGATCACGACCTGCTCAGGTGCGAGCCAGAAGGGGAAGGCGCCGGCGTAGTGCTCCACCAAGATGCCGATGAAGCGCTCAAGCGAACCGTAAATAGCGCGGTGAATCGCGATCGGTCGGACACGCTCCCCCGCCTCATCCACATACTCAAGGTCGAAGCGCTCAGGGAGCATCGCAAGGTCCACCTGAATCGTTGCCGTCTGCCACTCACGGCCGAGTGCGTCGCGCACGATGATGTCGATCTTTGGCGCGTAGAAGGCACCGTCGCCCGCGTTGAGGCGCCACTTGGCGCCAGATCGCTTCAGCGCCGATTCAATCATCGCTTCGGCCTTCTCCCAGAGCTTCGGATCGCCGAGCGCCTTTGCAGGCTTCGTGGAGAAGACGAGCTCGACGGGGAGATCAAACCAGCCATAGACCGTGGCGACTTCACCGAGTAGGGCGTCGATCTCGCTCTCAATCTGATCTGGTCGCACGTAGATGTGCCCGTCGTCCTGAATGAAGTGGCGCACGCGCGTCAGGCCGCTCAGCGTCCCAGAGAGTTCGTTGCGGTGCAGTCGCCCGTACTCTGCGAGGCGCAGCGGGAGGTCGCGGTAGCTGCGTGTCTTTGTCTTGTAAATGACGGTGCTCTCCGGACAGTTCATCGGCTTCAGGCTGAACTGCTCACCTTCAGATTCAATGACGAACATGTTTTCGCGGTAGAGCTCCCAGTGTCCCGACTGCTCCCAGAGACGCTTGCTGACAATGATCGGCGTGGAGATCTCCTGATAACCGCGCGCGTCTTGTAGCTCGCGCATCGCGCCCTCAAGTGTGCGCCAGAGGAGTTGCCCCTTCGGGTGCCAGAAGGCGCTGCCGGGGGAGACATCATGGAAGGAGAAGAGGTCGAGCGCCACACCGAGTCGTCGGTGATCACGCTTCTTCATCTCATCGCGACGCCAGATGAACTGATCGAGCTCCTCCTGTGTGTCCCAGGCAGTCCCGTAGATGCGCTGCAACATCGGCCGATCGCTCTTGCCACGCCAGTACGCACCAGCGACTGAGAGGAGTTTGTACGGGCCGATCTTGCCGCTGCTCTCCACATGCGGGCCACGACAGAGATCCTGGAATTCGCCGTGCGTGTAGGTGGTGACGTTCGGCTTCGGTTGACCCGCCGTTGCAGCCTTGGTGGCGAGATCATCCATGATCTCGATCTTGAACGTCTGATCGAGCTTCACGAGCTGCGCGCGCGCATCATCAAATGAGTGCTCATCCAACTTAAACGTGTGATCCGCGGCGACGCTCTTCGCCATCTCCGTTTCGATTGAGGCGAGGTCCTCTGGCGTCAGTGGGCGCTCGAGGAGGAAGTCGTAGTAGAAGCCGTCGGTGATGGCGGGGCCAATGCCAAGCTTCACGCCGGGGAAGAGGCGCATCACCGCCTCAGCCATCACGTGTGCGGCGGAGTGGCGCATGCGGCCGAAGTGATCAGCGGCGCCAGCGTCGAGGAGTTCGTCGGCTGAGCCACGCGCAGGCGCGGCGAGGAGCTCCTCTTCGAGTGCCGCCTGGACCGCCTCTTCAGCCATTCGTTGCTCCCCTGCCTCCTCAATCATTGTGGTGGGCGGTATAGGACTCGAACCTACGACCTCAGCCATGTCAAGGCTGCGCTCTAACCAACTGAGCTAACCGCCCGAGGTCCCTGAGGATAGCCGATACACTCCCCGCCTATGAGTGGTGAGAGCGGAGACCCCCTGGGAGCGCGTGCGGCGAGTGACCCGCTGATCGTCTGCGTCGGCGACCTGATTGATGAGATCGCCGTTCGCCTCACGGCACCCTGGCGGCGTGGCAGCGACGCAGCGGCGCAGATCAGCCGACGACGTGGCGGGAGCGCAGCGAATGTCGCCGTCGCTGCGGCAGCTGCGGGCGGACGGGCTCGCTTCATTGGTGCGATCGGCAGCGACACAACTGGCGATGCACTTGCGGCGGCGCTGCTCGCCGCTGGCGTGGAGCCGCTCCTTCAACGTGACGGACGCAGCCCCTCCATCATCGTGATCGTTGAGCCAGACGGTGAGCGCACCATGCTCCCCGACCGTGGCGTTGCGATGACGCTGACGCACCCCGGCCCAGCGGCACTCAGCGGCGCCGCTTGGCTCCACGCACCCGCCTACTCCCTCATCGGCGAACCGCTTGGCGCCACAACCAACGCGCTCTTCCGAGAAGCCGTCAACGCAGGGATCGCCACTTCGCTCGATGCCTCCTCCGTTGGCGCACTCGCCGCATGGGGAGCGGAGGAGAGTCGCAGACGCTTCGGCGAAACTGGCGCATCACTCCTCTTCGCCAATGAAGAGGAGGTTGAGTACCTGGATTTAATCGAGCGACCGATCCCGAACATGACCCTGATCGTGAAGCGTGGGGCGGGCGTTGCCGAGGTGCGCGATCCTCACGGACGCCTCGTCGCCACGCTCCCAGCACCGCCGCTCAGCGAGGCGGTCGATACAACTGGAGCTGGCGATGCATTTGCAGGCGGCTTCGCAGTTGCACGCGCAGGAGGCACAGCGTGGGAAGATGCGCTGCGCGCTGGACACCGTGCCGCGAGCGCACACCTGATGGAACAGCAGAAGCGGGGTTGAGATGATCGTTCGATGTTCGTCCGAGGTTGCCGCGGCACTCAGTGAGGGGCGCCCTGTCGTTGCGCTTGAGTCAACGATCACCTCAGCACTCGGACTCCCCGCCCCACACAACCGTGACTGTTTTGCCAGAGTCAACGCGGCGATTCGCGCCGAGGGTGCAGTCCCCGCGCTCACTGGTCTCCTTGATGGTCAGCTCGTGGCGGGCGTGGAACCTGGCGAAGAGGATCGGCTCCTCAACGCAACGCAGAAGCTTGCGGAGCGTGATCTTTATGGTGCGATGGCGGCGCGCCTCGACGCTGGCGTCAGCACCGTTTCAGCAACGGTCGCAATCGCCCATCTCGCTGGCATCCGCATCTTCGCCACGGGCGGCATTGGCGGCGTGCACCGCGGCGCAGAGCAGAGCTTTGACGTCTCATCTGACCTTGGCGCCATGGCACGTCACCCAGTCGCCGTGGTGAGTGCAGGGGCGAAGGCCTTCCTTGATCTTGCCAAGACACTTGAAGTGCTTGAGACGCTCAGCGTCCCTGTTGTCGGTTACCAGACGAATGAGTTCCCCGCCTTCTGGAGCCGCAGCAGCGGGCTAAAGATTGCACACCGTGTAGAGACGCCAGACGCGATCGCCGCCACGATGAACGCGGCGCGCGATGCAGGGTGGCCAGGGGGCCTCCTCATCGCCAATCCGATCCCTCGTGCCGACGAAATCCCAGCCGCTGAGATTGCCGCCGCAATTGAAGAGGGCCTTGCCACTGCAGCGGCAGCTGGAGCAACCGGCCCAGCGGCAACTCCGCGCATCCTCGCCGCGATTGCAGCGGCGACTGCATCGCGCTCCATTCCGGCAAACCTTGCACTCGCAGCGTCAAACGCATCGCTTGCGGCAAAGGTCGCCGTTGCGCTCTCGCGCATGGGCGGAGTTCGGAACTAGGCGTCTGGAACTAAGCGTGCGGCGCCGTTGCGCTGCGTCGCGGACCACGCAGGATTGAGAGCAGCGCAACTACCGCGATCAAGATCCCCACGCCGAGGAGCGTATTCGTTGCGCCAATCGCATCGGCGATCGGTCCGACCGCAATGATCGGCGCGAAGCTGCCAAGGCTCACCAGCATGTTGAGCACACCAAAGACACGCCCACGCACCTCCTCTGGCAGCTCCTCCTGGAGCGCCGTCTGGGCTGGAATGGCGACGAGGCCATAAGAGGCACCAGCAAAGTAGGCGACGAAGATCACCGTAGCGAGCGCTGACGCACCACTTCCGATCGGAAGTCCGCCGAGCACGCTGGCGCCATCAGAGATCGCACGGCTGATCGGCTCGGCAAGCGCAAGGAGCGCGAGGCCGGCGCCAACACCGAGCAGCCCCCCTTCAATGAGGCGACGGCGAGAGATTGCCTGTCCCCAACTGTTCAGCGCCAAGATTCCCGTGACCACACCGAGCCCTATTGGCAGGACGATCAACCAGAAGTCGCGAGCCTCAAGTCCGAGCGCATTCGCGACGTACTCCGGCCCAAGGACGCCCATCAGTCCAACCACGCTTGCGGCAATTGAAAGATAGGTGAGCGACCAGAGGACAGAGCCGTTCGCACGGATGTAGCGCAGCCCCACCATGAGTTCAGATGATGTTGTTCGCGTCGACTCACGTGTTGAGGCGCGCAAGCCCGCCGCGTGTGCAGCGGGTGGCGCTGCAGGGAGGCCCACACAAAGGATTCCAGCGATCAGGAAGAGCCCCGCGACGAACACGATGGCTGCCTCTGGTCCGGCGATGCGCACAACGGCGGGACCGAGCAGCGCAAAGCCGAGCGCGAAGGCTGCATTCAGGGTGAAGGTGAAGAGTCCATTTGCTGAGGTGAGCTGATCGCGTCGGACGAGGAGCGGGATCATCGCAAGCTCCGCCGGCGCGAAGAGCGTCGTCATCAAGCTCGCAAAGATGTTCAGCAGCATGACAGTCCCAAGCGAGTCGACGCTACCAAGCATCAGGAAGAAGGCGGCGGCGCGCGAAAGGTTCGCCACGACCAAGACGAGTCGCTTATCAAGTCGATCGACCCAGACGCCAGAGATCGGCGAGAGGAGGACGGCGGGGACGAGGAAGCTCAAGAAGAGGAGGCTCAACGCCGAAGTGGAGCCACTCCGCTCCGCAACGAGGACGGTGAGCCCGTAGAGGACAACGTTGCCGCCGATCTGCGTGAGGAGTTGGGCGATCCAGAGGCGCAGGAAGGCCCCGTTTCGAAGCACCCCCACATCTGGGGGCTGCTGGAAGTCAGGGATCTCCTTCTTGATCTGTGACTCGCTCACACCGCCTCCATCCTGCCGCTTCCTGATCCTGCCGCTTCCTATGGTGCCCCCGGCCGGAATCGAACCGACGACGCCCGCCTTAGGACGGCGGCGCTCTATCCACTGAGCTACGGGGGCCCGTCAAGATGGTAGCCCAGCGCCGCGTGGGAGAATACGGGGATGGAGACGCGCAGCATCACCCTCTACAGCCGCCCTGAGTGCGGACTCTGCGTGGAGGCTCTTGAGGCCCTCCGCCAGATCGTGGCCGCCTCCCCCACTCCGCTCGTCATCAACGAGGTCAACGTTGAGGGAGATCCAGTGCTGCACCAGCGCCTCCTCACGGAGATTCCCGCTGTTGAATACGGCGGTCAACTCCTCTCGCACGCAACGAGTCGGATGCGCATTGCAACGTTCATCGCCAACGTTGATGACGCGGTGCAGCATGTCTGAGGTCAGCCTCCTCACTGCAGTTGCGGCGGGACTCTTGAGCTTCCTCTCGCCGTGCGTTCTTCCGCTCGTCCCCGCATACCTTGGCCGACTCGCATCGCTAGCGAACGGTGAGTCGGCAACACTTCACGCGCTCCTCTTTGTGACTGGCTTCACCGCCCTCTTCACCCTCCTCGGCGTAGGCGCCGCATACGCAGGCGGCGCAATCGGATCAATCCTGCCGATTGTCCAACTCCCACTCGGACTCGCTGTCTTCTTCGGTGGCTTGCACCTTGCAGGCGTTGTGCGCATCCCGATCCTTGATCGCAGCCAGGCGCCACATAAATATGCCGCCGCTGGGCGAAGTGGCAGCCTCCTCCTTGGCGCCGCATTTGCACTGGCGTGGACGCCATGCATCGGCATTGTGCTCGGCTCAATTCTTGCGCTCGCCGCAACAGGGAGCGATCCACTCGGCTCGGTTGCACTCCTACTCAGCTACAGTGCGGGGCTCGGCCTCCCATTCATTGCGCTCGGAGTTGTTGCGCAGCGAAGTGCTGACCGACTCCCTGCACTCCTCTCACGCCTGCGAAAAGGGACGCGCCTCGTTGGTCGCGTTGGCGGCCTCCTCGTTGCAGCGATCGGACTCGCGATCGCCGCCGGACTCCTCCCAACGCTGGCGCGCATCCTTCCGGGACTCCAAGGGCTCTAGTACGTGGAGATGATTGGACCGTTCCCTCGACGAACACTCGTCCGAATCGGCGCACTCGCACTCCTTGCCGCCGCACTCCTCGCGCTCGCGGGCACAAACATCCCAACGAGCACCAACCCTCCGCTCGGCATCAACGCCGATGGGCGCTACGTGATTGATCCTGCGGCGACCGGGCCCGTGATCGATAGCGAGTTCACCATCCCCGCCGAATCGCTCCTTGCAAACGGCAGCACCTACGGCAAGGTGATGGATGTGCGTGTGGCTGCAGGGCTTCCGCCGGTCCAACTCATCATCGTTGACCTCTTCGCCACCTGGTGCCCGCCGTGCCAGCAGGAGACGCCGATCCTTCGCGCGTTTGATCGCGCCTATCGCGAGCGAGGACTCCAGATCATCGGCATCTCCGTGCAAGAGCTCCAAGGGAGTGTGGCCGCCTATGCGGAACGCTACGGGCTGGAGTATCCGATCGTTATGGATGTGGATGGTGCGCTCTTTCGTGCCGCGTCGGCGGGTGGCCTCCCAACAAAGGTCCTGCTCGATCCGAGCGGTCGCGTCCTCGCCGTCTTGCCGAGGCCCTTCACCGCAGCCGACGGCGCAACGCTGATTGAGCCGCTCTTAACTCCGTAGCGAAGTCTGCTTGGTGGCGTCGCTATTCGGCAACAAAGCGGAAGCGATCGCGATCCGCAACAAGGTGGCCGACTGGTGCCGCTAGCTCATGGCTCTGCACGATGAGCCAATGCTCTGCCGCAGCCTCGGCAAAGATTGCCGCCTTCGCATCAACGGAGACCCAGGCCGCGTCGTCAAACGCGGTCACCCAGCGAGGGTTCGCCTGCCAGGGACGCATGAAGAGGTCGCCCATGAAGAGCAGCGTCCGTTCGCTGCCACGCATGATCGTCGCCTGAGATCCAGGCGTATGCCCGCCAAGTAGACGCAGCTCAACCTGCGGGAGGAGTTGTCGTTCCGAGATGAACGGTTCCGGCTCCGATTCGGCAAAGAGCGCCTGCAGGAGCGGCGCATCGTAGGCGGCGCGGGCCCGCGCCGAACGACTCGCCACCGCATCAATCTCCGCCTGCGGCGCTACGATCGTCGCCTTCGGGAAGGCGGCGGCTCCGCTGCTGGTGACGAGGCCGCCAGCATGGTCGCGATGCAGATGGCTTGGCAGGACGTAGCGCAGCGCATCTGGATCTATTCGCGCCGTAAGGAGCGCATCGCGCGCGCTCACGGAGTGCACCACCTCATCCTGCTGTGTGTTTCCTGCGGCGAGCATCCCGGTCTCGAGCAGCAGGTTTGCTTCACTAGTCTGGACATGGAGAAGGTTGAGCGACTGCAGCAGGCGTGACGCAGCATCAATCTCAGCGTGAACGAGCGACTCCCATGTGGTGCGCGGCACAGGGCCGAAGATGGCACCAGCATCGCTACGGAAGGTTCCGATCTGCAGGAGATCGACCGTCACCCCACCCAGATCAATACGGCGAGGTGGTTGCGGTCCACTCAACGGAGCGGCGCTCATCCCCTACGAGCGCTCGGTCTCACGTCGCGTGGCATCAAAGTCAACGTGGATGGCGGATGCGGTTGGCTCCGTCTGTCCCTGATAGCGACTGCGCAACTCCTTGCTGCCATATGGCTGATCCACGGTGCTTGACATGCGGTGGAAGGAGATCTGGCCGATCTTCATTCCGGGGTAGAGGGCGATCGGGAGTCGCGCAACGTTGCCGAGCTCAAGCGTCAGGTTTCCGACCCAACCCGGATCAACGTATCCGGCGGTTGAGTGGATCAAGAGGCCGAGCCGACCGAGTGATGACTTCCCATCGAGTCGGCCGAGGAGTGCGTTGCCAACACTGATCCGCTCAAGTGTCTGTCCTAAGACGAACTCACCTGGATGCAACATAAAGCGCTCACCTTCTCCCACTACCTCAAGGTCGGTGAGCTCCGGCTGATCAGCACGCGGATCAATGTAGCCGTATCGGTTATTACGAAAGACACGGAAGGTGCGGTCAAGGTGCAGGTCAATTGAGGCTGGCTGCACATCGCGATCATCAAACGGCTCGACCGCAATCTCGCCAGAGACGAGTGCAGCGCGCAGGTCGCGATCAGAGAGGACGCTCACGCTTCGCTCTCCACAGAAGGTCGACGGCGGCGCTTTCCGCCACCGGCCCCCTTCTCCTCTACAAGCGTGTCCACTTCGCGCTTCAGGGTGGCGAGGTCCTCAAACGACTGGTAGACACTCGCGAATCGGATATAGCCGATCTGATCAATCTCGCGCAGCGCCGCCATGGCGAGTGCGCCGATACGCGCCGTAGAGATCTCCGTTGATCCGCTAGCACGAATCTGCGCCTCAATCGCCTCCATTGCGCGCTCTGGCGCATCAACGGGGACTGGGCGACGTGCAAGTGCGGTGCGTAGGCCGTCGAGCAGCTTCAGCGCGTCGTACTCCTCGCGCAAACCGGAGCGCTTCACCACGTAGAGCTTGGCGAGTTCGGCGCGCTCATAGGTGGTGACGCGAGTGCCGCAGATACGGCAGGCACGGCGACGACGGATGACGCTCCCCTCATCGAGGTCGCGTGAGTCCACCACCCGCGTGTCGGGCTCTTTGCAGGACGGACAGCGCACCCAGCCTCCTCGTCTCTCCCACCCATTGTGGTGGTACGCCGAGTCTACACACGCTCTAGCGCCCCTGAGTAGCCCTGAGGGAGGCGCGACGTGCGCTCAGCCGTGGTCGAAAGGCCCTGCGATCGTCTCGCAGGCGTGCTCGAGCACCGGGAGAAGGATGGCGAGGCCGTCCCGAACGGCACCACTGCCGCCCGGCATGTTCACAATCAGACTGCCGCGCAGCACGCCTGCAACGCCGCGCGAGAGGATCGCCGCCGGTGTCTGCGAACGACCGAGCATGCGAATTGCTTCTGGAATGCCAGGGATCTCTCGCTCAAGGAGCGGCTTCGTTGCGTCTGGCGTCACATCACGCGGCGTCAGTCCCGTCCCGCCAGTGGTCAAGATGACGTTGACACTCCCCGCGCGTTCACTGAGTAGCGCACTGATCTGGTCGCGCTCGTCGGGAACCGTTGCACGGGAGACCTCCCAGCCGTGCGCCTCCATCGCGGCGGCGGCAAGGGTCCCGGAGCGATCTTCGCGCGTCCCAGCGGAGACTGAGTCGCTCACCGTGACAATAAGGACGCTGCGCTTCTCGTCAGCCATCTCGCCTCCACGTGCCACTCGCGCCGCCGGACTTCTCTAACAACTGCGTTGGCCCAATGACCGCTCCGCGGTCAATCGCCTTGATCATGTCGTAGACGGTAAGCGCGGCAACTGAGGCGGCGGTGAGTGCCTCCATCTCTACTCCCGTCTGTCCGGTGCAGTGCACCTCGGCACGGATCGTTACCGCACCAGCGACACGATCCACCGAACAGTCAACCTGCACCAGTGAGAGGGCGAGTGGGTGGCAGAGTGGGATCAGCTCGGCGGTGCGCTTCGCCGCCTGGACGCCGGCGAGTTCGGCGGTGCTGAGGACCGCACCCTTCGGTGTCTCTTTGCGCTCAATCAGATCAAGTACTTCGCTGGAGACGGTAACGCGGCTCTCAGCAACGGCGCGCCGATCGGTGATGGGCTTTGCGCCAACATCAACCATCGTCGCGCGCCCGTCAGCGCCAACATGCGTGAGGCGTCGCTCTTCCATGCGCTGATCCTAGCCGTTTGGCGCGGTGATGCGACGTGATGCGCGCGGAAGTGGATGCAGCTCAATCGCTTCGCCAGCGGCGTATTCGCCGACCTCTTCTGGCACGACCCCCAAATAGTCGGTCCGCGCCAGCACTGAGACCTGATGGCTCCCCTGCTCCCCTGCCAGTCGTACCCGCACGCGACCTGAAGGATCGTGCAGCGGTGCACCATCTTCATCGCGGAGTGCAGCGAGGCGAAGGAAGGAGCGCCTCCCAAGCGGACTCTCGACGCGCTCCTCAAGCAGTCCCACAGCTCGTAGCCCGCGTGCCGGTCGTCCAGCAAGCGCCCGAAGGAGTGGGAGCGCAACCTCAACGCCTACGACAAACGCACTCACCGGATTCCCAGGGAGGCCGATTGCCCAGAGTGCACCGTCGCCACCAGCGCGCCGTCGACCGAGGAGCAGTGGCTTCCCCGGCTGAATTGCAAGGCGCCAGACGACCAACTCAAAATGCGTTGCGAGCGCTGCACCAACATGATCGTGCGCCCCCACGCTGACTCCTCCTGTTGTCACCAGGAGGTCAGCCTGCGCGGCGAGCGCCGCAACGACCGCGCCGGTTGCCTCCGCCGTATCGCCAACATGTGCACGCGCAACAACCTCGCCCCCTTCGGCGGCAATCAGCGCAGCGAGAGCGGGGCCATTACTGTCGCGAATTCCTCCATCAGCCGCGTTGTTGAGCAGTTCGTCGCCTGTCGTTAGAAGCGCAACCCTTGGTCGCCGCACCAGGGAGAGATCCGCTGCGCCACTCGAAAAGATGACGGCGAGCAGCCCAGCATCAATAGCTGCACCAGCTTCAGCGAGAAGACTCCCCACGCGCTGATCCTCACCGCGTCGGCGAATGTGCGCACCGACTTTGACGCCACCGCTCACCCATACATGCGCTGGAAGCTGCGCTGGGACGCGCTGCAGTAGTACTCCGCCGCGATCTGGATCCGCGATGCTGCTCCGCTCCACAGGGATCACCGTCGTGCCGCCTTGTGGAATCGGTGCTCCAGTTGCGATGCGCTGACACTCCCCATCGCGCAGCGGCGTGGCACTGAGTGCGTGACCTGCAGCCGCATCTCCAACACAGGTCAATCGGCGCGGTGCGCCGCTGGACGCTTCAGCTGCATCAGCCAACGTCGTAACCCAGCCATCCATTGCCGAAACATCAAATGGGGGGTGATCAACAGCCGCGCAGAGCGGCTCGGCGAGCGTCCGCCCGATCAGCGAGGCGGCCGTCTCATCGCTGACTGCGATTCGCTCCGCAGGGAGCGGCGTGACCTGCGCCAAGAGGCGGACAAGAAGATCGTCAATCCGCTCAAGCTCCGCTGGAACCGGCTCGCTCACTGCAGGCTCTGGAGCAGAAGGATTGAGGCGATCGCTCCGAGCGGTGCGTTGAGCCAGAGGAATCGGCGCCATGCAGCACGGGCCGCCCCCCAGTTTGGCCTCCCACGAAGAAGTGGGAGCACCGAGCAGCCGCTTGCGATCGGAATAGCCGCAGCGAGCTGCATCAGCACGGACGGCTGAGCCAAGAGTGGCAGCGCGGCGAGCAGATAGGCCAGCAGAATCACCCGCGAGGTGCGGCGCTCCCCAAGCAGTGTTGCGACTGTGGCAATCCCGCTTCGCTTGTCAGCCGACACATCTTGCAGCGCACCAAGCGCATGGCTCGCAACGCCCCAGAGCGCAAGCGCCAGAAGCGGCGCAATCCACGCCGAATCCAGCGTGACGCCGAGGAGGAGCCCTGCGATCGGCGGGATCAGGAAGTGTATTGAGGAGACAACGGAGTCAAGGAGCGGGACCGCACGCGCCCGTACGAACCAAGGAGCGCTGTAGAGCGTTGCAAAGAGGATCGCAATGAGCGGCATAAGGTTCGCCGGCGCAGGGAGGGCGATCGCCATAATCAGCGCTGGCACCAGACCTGCAGCCACGAGTGCAACGCGAAGTGGAGCGAGGTCGCGCCCGCGAAGGAGCGCACCCTCCGCACCACCCTTGCGCGGATTTGCCGCGTCACTGGCACGGTCATAAAGATCATTGATGCCGTAGAGGTAGAGGTTGTACCCAGCTCCCCACCAGAGGATCGGAGCAAGCAGCCATCCGCCGAGCGCCTCCCCAGCACCGGCCGCAAGCACGCCTCCAACGAATGGGAGCGCGGTGTTCACCCAGGAGATTGGCCGCGCAGCGAGGAAGATCCTCCATGCGCTCCCCTCCCCTAGCAGCACCTCTGCACGCAAGCGCAACGCCACACCTGCGAGCCCGACGGCATAAAGAAGATCCTCGACCGGCGCTGTGCCAAGCAAGACGCCACTACGTGGCTCCCCTGGATACGTCAGCACTCCTAGGTAGCAGAGCACGTTATCGAAGATCAGTGTCAACACGATGAAGACGAACGCAGCGACGCGCGTACCATGATCGCGCCGCAGTAGTTGCGCAGCAAGCGCCACCCCCGCTCCAGCAAGCACTCCAGCTGCAACGCTGTATTCAGCACCACTCAGGATCGCCAGCAGCAACCCGCCACTCAGTGCGCCAATGCAGGCATCAAACACGCCACGGCGAAGTCCCAGTGTGACGCGACTCGCAACCCTCCCCTTCCCGAAGGCATCCGCAACAACCACAAGGAGTGATGTGATGCCGAAGAGGAGGAGTGGCTCTTCAATTGGGAACCCGCGACCGAGAGGGCCAGCGCCAGGGAGGGAGAGTGCCGTTGCGCTAGAAGGAGTCGCAAACCATCCCCGCGCGAGCCCAACCGTATCTACGAGCAGAAAGCCAATTGTCGTTGCGATCACAACTGGAAGAAGCACGTCGCGTCGCATCTGCCGACTCCAGCGCAGCGCAAGGCCACGGATGCCAACGATCGAGCCGATGATCGAAAGCAGATAGAGCGCGCTCATCTATCGCCTCCGTCGTCGTGCGGCACGAAAGCCGGCCGCCGCGGTAACGACTAGCACGGCACAGAATCCGATCGCTGCCGCCACCCAGAAGGTTTCGGGGTAGAGCCGCACCAGGCGATCCGTTGCAGGATTAAATGTCCAGGTCCCTGCTGGGAAGAGCAGCTGATGTGCTGCGGTGAACGTTGCATCAAAGGCGAAGAGGAAGGCGCCTCCAACGAGCGCAGCTCCCGCACCAAGCAGCACCGCTCCATCGCGAACCCCTCGCAGCACCCATCGTCTTCGTCGAATGGCGAGCACTGAGAGAAGAGCAAGCGCACCTGCGCCGAAAAGAACGAGTCCGCGAAAGAGCAGACCGACATCCACAAGGTGCGAGCGTTCAGCAGCGCTCAAGAAGATCTCGTCGCCCAGTTGTGCGTCAAAGGCTCCACCGAAGAGGAGATCGCGTACCAGCGCATCAGAGAGCGCATACGCAGTCGGTGCTTCAACGCCGAGAAGGGCGGGGGCGCTCGCAAGGTCGAGCAGCGCATGGACGACGGGTGGAAGAAGGAAGAGGAGTAGCGTGAGGGCGAGCAGCGCAACCAGTACCGCAACGGCCAGCAGCGCTCGCCGCGCTACGCGGCGCAACGCTTTCACGCGTCGACGAGGACGCGACCCTGCTCCCACCATGACCTGACTGAGAGGGGATCTGGCGCAACTCGTCCAAGCAGCACTGCCGCTCGCGTTACCGCAGCCTGAAAGTCTCCCCACTCGCTCTCCGCGAGTACCTGGATCCCGGGGTAACCCGCCGCTGCGAGCAACTGATGTTCCGATGGGCCGAAGAAGGCAAGATTCAGGAGCAGCGCTTCATCACGCCACTCGCCAACATCGGCAAGGGAGGCGTCGGTCTGGTCGGCGAGGGTCTGGCGACGCGTTGGCGTCTCGCTCCGTTCAAGGAGGAGGCCCGTCGTGAAGATCCCCTGCGCCTCAAGGCGCGCGAGGTGGACCGGCTCAATGCGGGTGAGCTGAACGATCGCTGGCATCAGTACCTCCTCGCGGCATCGTAGCGCCTCCCCCCTCACAGGCGTGCCGAGGTGGGCAAATTGTTACAATCACCAGCCTGCGCAACGCCTCGGGGGCAACGCGAAACTTTCGGTCGTTTGCGCCATAATCAGCCCAGCGGTGCGTTGTGCCGTAAACAAGGTTAGGGAGGGTCAATGAGTCCAGAGATGGGATATCAGTTGGTCTATAACTTTATGTCCCTCGCCATCGCGGCGATGGGTGCGAGCTTCTTCTTCTTCGTCTCCGCAAGGGGATCGCTGAAGGAAGGGAACCGCATGGCAGTCACGCTGTCAGCCACTGTTGTGCTGATCGCGTTCTATCACTACGTCCGCATCTTCGACTCGTGGGTCGCCACGGCGGGTGTCGGAAATCCAGGCGCGTTCAACGAGGGCTACCGCTACGTTGACTGGCTCCTCACGGTGCCACTCCTCGTCGCAGAGTTGATCCTCGTCCTTCGCTTGGACAAGAAGGTTGAGAGCAAGCTGATCCAGCGAAATGTGCTCTACGCCTTCCTCATGATCGCAACCGGATACATCGGCGAGCTGGATGTCCAGACCTCCGTGGTTCTTGACTCCTCACGCACGATCTGGGGCGCTATCAGCACGATCTTCTTCGTCCTGATCCTGCGCGACCTCTTCGGTGGCATCGAGGCCTCCTTCAAGAGGCAGAGCAAGGAGATCCAGGGGATCTTCAAGGTACTTCGCGTTGTGCTTATCGCCACGTGGGGTGTCTACCCAATCGCCTATCTCCTTCCAACGATTTCGACCAGCCTCGGCCTGACGGCTGGGGACGGCCTCGTGCTAAAGCAGATTGGTTACACGATCGCGGACATCCTGGCGAAGCCAGGCTACGGTCTCCTCATTTGGAAGATCGCAACCCTGAAGAACTCAGGCCGCTAAATCGATCAAACACGCGACTCGTGTCGCGTAGAGAAGGCCCGGGGGAGACCCCGGGCCTTTTCATTTCCTGCCGATGCTGGGGCTTGAGCACGCCACGCGCTACGCTGCGGCTATGTCGCAGCAGAAGAATCCGACGCAGGCCCGCTTCCGAGTGCGCTGGCGCTACTTCGTCACACTAGCCTCCCTCTGCGCGGTGGCTGCCGTGTTTCCGATCCTTCTCGTTGCCGCGCACTTCACACTCAACGGCTTCAAAGGGAACGCGTTTGATGAGAACGGCTACGGCGTATTCCTATGGCTCCTCATCATCACCGTGCCGTTTAGCATCGCTGCCTTCGTGCTCGGCACCATCGTCGGTGCGCTCGTTGAGATCGTGCGCTACATACGCCGATAACTGCACGTATTGGGTTGAATCTGTTGCTTCGCATTCGAGCGGAGCAGTGGTCGGAGCGACAGGATTTGAACCTGCGACCTCTTGCCCCCCAGGCAAGCGCGCTACCAAGCTGCGCTACGCTCCGTTCGATTTGTGAGCCGGGATTCTAGCAGCGCTCGTGGCTAGTGCCACTCCCCTGTTGGAGCGCGGCCCAAAAGTCCTTGGGCGAGACGCTCAATAGAGACGCCGTGTTCAAGTGCGGCAACCACCGCGGCGGTGATGGGAATCTCCACGCCGAGCTTTGCGGCGAGCTGTAGCGCGCCATGCGCGGTAGGGATCCCCTCAACGGTCGCGCCGATCTTCTCCACGGCGGCAGCGACGGGCATTCCAGAGGCGAGCAGCTCGCCAAGACGTGCATTGCGCGAGCCGGTATTTGATGCGGTGAGCGCAAGGTCACCAATGCCGGCGAGTCCGAAGGCGGTTTCGCTGCGTCCACCGCACGCCTCAGCGAGTCGCGCCATCTCCGCAACACCACGCGCTAAGAGGGCGGCGGCGGCATTCTCACCGTAGCCGAGAGAGCGGATAGCGCTCACGGCGATCGCGAGCACATTCTTCAGCGATCCTGAGATCTCAACGCCGATCGGGTCATCGCTCAGGTAGAGGCGGAACGTGGGGCGGGCAAGGAGTTGCAGCACTGCGTCGCGGCCCTCACCACGTGCGGCGAGTACCGCTGCGGCCGGCTTCCCTGCGGCGATCTCCCCTGCAAGGTTCGGCCCAGAGAGGATCAGGATGGATGCCGGATTGGCCCCAGCGGCAGCCGCAGACTCCGAGGTGCGCTCCCCCTCTCGGCTGAGCCCCTTGGAGGCGATCACGATCTTCGCGGCGCCAGCCCCTGCACGCGGCAGAGCGTGTCGAATTGCGTCTGACGGCACGGCGATCACCAGAAGGTCCCCTGCGCCGAGTGGAGCAAGCTCCTCTTCAGTTGAGCGCACGCGGACCGATGGAGAGAGCGTGGCGCCAGCAAGGCGGCGGGGATTCTGATGGCTCGCGGAGATCGCCGCCGCCTCAGCGGCGGTGTGTGCGATCAGCTCAATCTCGGCGGTGGGTGTGCCTTCTTGCGGATGGCTCCAGAGTGCGGCGAGCGCGGTCCCCCAGGCGCCAGCGCCAAGGATGCGAATCATCGAGAGCCGCCTCCGGTGCGCCCGCCACCCTTGCCACGCTCACGACCCTCTTCGGCGGAGCGCTCGCGCACCACGATCCGGATCGGCGTGCCGTTGAGCGGGTAGCGCTCACGAATCTGATTCTCAAGGAAGCGCTGCCAGCTGAAGTGCACCTGCGCTGCGTTGCGGGCGAAGAGGACAAAGGTGGGGGGCGGCGTGGCCGCCTGCGCCGCGTAGAGGATCTTCGGTCGCTTACTCCCGCTATGCACCGGCCCCTGCCGAGCGACCGCCTCGGCGACTAGGCGATTCAGCGCGCCTGTTGGGATGCGCAGCTGCCGCGCGTCAGCCGCCGCGATCGCCGCATCAAGCACCTTCGTGGCGCGAAGTCCGGTCAGTGCAGAGATGGAGACGATCGTCGCAAAGTCAAGGAAGGGCGCCTGGCGGCGAATCAGGCCCATCGCCGTGTCAAAGGTGAAACCGTCTTTATCAACCAGGTCCCACTTATTCATCACGATGACGAGCCCCTTCCCAGCGTCAATCACCGAACCCGCTACATGAAGGTCCTGCGCCTGGAGTCCTGTCGATGCGTCAATGATCAGCAGCGCAACATCGGCGCGATCAAGGGCCGCGACGGAACGGACGGTGGCGTACTTCTCTGCAACAGGTCCTGAAGCGATCTTGCCGCGACGCTTGATCCCCGCCGTGTCAACGAGCGTGATGTGACGGCCGGCGTGTTCAATCTGGTCATCGATCGCGTCGCGCGTTGTTCCTGGCACATCGCTCACCACCGTTCGCTCCTCGCCGAGGAGTTGGTTTAGGAGGCTCGACTTACCAACGTTTGGGCGACCAACAATCGCCACCGTTACTTCGCCCTCGCGTGTCTGCACGCCACTATCCACAGGGAGGCCGCGCAGGCTCTCAATAAGCACGTCAAGCAGGTCGCCCGAGCCGATCCCATGCTGCGCGCTGACTGGATAAATCGCATCAAAGCCGAGTGAGGCAAACTCGTGCGAAGCGCGCTCGCGATCAATGTTGTCCGCCTTATTCGCGGCGAGGAGGATCGGCTTCCCGCTCTTGCGCAGCAGTAGCGCCACCTCGGCGTCGCCTGGGTTTGGGCCGGTTGCGGCATCCACCACCAGGATGATGAGATCGGCGTTCGTTACGGCGATCCGCGCCTGATCCTGTACCGCGACGTCAATCACGTCCCCCTGTGACGGTTGCATCCCGCCAGTGTCAACGAGACGGAAGCGGAAGCCGTTCCAGTCGGCGATTGCGATCAGTCGATCGCGTGTTGTCCCTGCGCGATCCTCAACCACGGCGCGGCGCTCGCCAACGAAACGATTGAAGAGCGTACTCTTCCCAACGTTCGGGCGGCCAACCAGTGCAACGAGCGGCAGTCGCTCCTGCGTGATCTCCTCCACCGCGATCCCTGCGCGCTCAGAGCGCCGGGTCACTGGGTGTCCGAAGTGCTAAGTGATGTGGTGCGGTACTGCGGCGTTGCCGCGGCGGCGAGCGCCTCATGCGCAATCTCTGCTGCCTTGACCTTCATGCCCTCCGTGCCAGCAAGCTGAACGATGGTTCGAACGACCACCTCAAGGTCTTCAATCGGGGTGCTCGTGCCACCGGTTACCCCCACACGCTTCACGCCAGAAAACTGTGCCGCATCGGTGAGATCCTTGGCAGATTCGATCTGTAGTGCGCGCGTCCCATTGATCTCGCAGAGTCGCGTCAACTCTTTTGTGTTGGCGCTCTTGCTCCCGCCAACAACGACCATCAGGTCAACCTCTCGCGCCGCCTCCAGCGTGTCCTCTTGACGACGGATGGTGACGGGGCAGACGGTGTTTACCACCTTGAGTTCATGACAGCGTGAGACCATGAAGGCGGCGAGGCGCTCAAACTTCCATGGCGGTTGCGTTGACTGCGTGATCAGCGCCATCCGCTTTCGGCGTGGGATCTTGACCCAGTCCTCCTCTTCGTCAACCAGGATTGCGTTCGGCGCGAATCCAAGGAGCCCCACAACCTCCGGGTGGTTCGGCGTTCCAAGGAGCACAATGTCGTACCCCTCGTCCACGAGCTTCGCCAACTCACGATGCTCCTGCACCACCCAGGTGCAGGTCCCGTCAATCACCTCAAGGCCACGACTCACTGCACGCTCCAGCACTTCAGGGGTGACGCCATGTGCGCGGATCACCACCGCCGCACCCTCCTTCACCTGATCAAGGCTCTCAACGTTTTCAATGCCGCGCTGATGCAGGTCGGCGATCAGCCCCTCGTTGTGCACCACATGGCCGAGCGTGTGGGTCGCCTTCCCCTCCGCACTCGCAAGTTTCGCCTTATCAATCGCCTCACGGACGCCATAACAGACGCCGGTACGGCGGGCGATACTGATGCTCTCAACGCTTCCCATGCGCCGATTATCCCCTAGTCGGCTCCTCGGAGTCCCAGCCACGCGTCAGGCGGCGCGCAGGAGGCTCTCTGGGCCCCCAGCAGGGGCGAAACCTGCGGCTTAGGGGCGGCGGTAGTCGGCGGGGAGGAGGGCTGCGACTGCGTCGTGGATCGCTGCGCTCACCGTGGCGAGCTCTGGGCGCTCACCCACTGGGTGCGTGAAGCGGAGTGGTGCGCCGATCGTCAAACGCACCTGGTCTACGCGGCGTGGGAGCAGTGCGCCTGGCGCCCACATCCGCTCCGTTCCACTCACCGCAACGGGGAGGACTGGTACGCCGCTGCGCAGCGCCAACAGCGCAACGCCATCACGGAATTCGCCGATGCGCCCATCTCGTGAGCGCGTCCCCTCTGGATAGATGCCGAGCACCTGGCCGTTACGCAGCACACTCTCCGCTAAGCGGAAGGCTTCGAGATCGGCGCTCCCCCTGCGCACACCGAAGACACCGTTGATGCGCAGGAAGCTCCCGAGGAGCGGCCAACGCAGCGCCTCCGCCTTCCCCATCCAATTGATGGCGCGGCCCGTTGCTGGCGTCAGCCAACAAGCGAGAAAGACAGGGTCAACCCAGGAGATATGGTTGCCAGCAAGGATGAAACCACCTTGGCGCGGAAGGTGCTCGAGTCCATCGACAGCCACCTCGCGTGCAAGGCGCCGAATCACCCATGCGCCGAACGCATCGGAGAGTCGCATGCCGAGTGGTGGACGCTCCAGCCCCATCTGCGCGCTAGCGACGAACCTGGCGCACGATCAGGTCAACCACGTCAGTGAGACCGAGATCGTCGGTCAGAATGACCTGCGCATCGTCGGCGGCGCGAAGTGGCGCAACGGCTCTCGTGCGATCCTCCTGATCTCGTGCCACAAGGCTCCGCAGTGCTTCGTGATGCTCGACTGATTCCGCCGCATATCCACGCTGCAGCGCCCGACGCAGCGCCCTCGCCTCAGCAGATGCGTCAAGGAAGAACTTATGGCGCGCTTCTGGATAAACAACCGTCCCAATATCTCGCCCGGCCAAGACCACACCACCACGCATCGCAATCTCGCGTTGAATGGTGCGCAGTGCGGCTCGCACATCTGCGAGAGCAGCAACGGCGGCAACCGCCCGCTCCACCGCCTCGCTCTCGAGTTCGCTCGCAGCAAAGTTCCGGTCATCAACAATGATTGAGGCACCGCCGCTCTCAAGGTCAACGTCGGTAAGGTGCGCGAGCTGCACCACCTGCTCAATCTGTGCCGCACTCAACTTGTCAGATCCAGCCAGCGCATCGAGCTGCGCGCCCGCATCGAGCGCTGCGCGTGTGACGGCGCGGTAGAGCAGTCCAGTGTCGAGGAAGCCGTAGCCGAGCTCTGCCGCAACTCGTGTGCCGACGCTACTCTTCCCGCTTGAGGCGGGTCCGTCGATTGCAACCTGTGTCATCGTCGCACTCGCTCAGCCCGCAGCGCGGCTGCCGACCGCAAGGAGGATGCTGCCGAGCTCCCTGCGCTCGTCTGCCTCAAGCGGCCGTGATGCGCCAACCTGAATTCCTGCGAGATGGACGGGGCCAAAGGAGATGCGGATCAGGCGACGAACCGGCCGACTAATCGCACCGTAGAGGCGGCGAACCTCATGGTGGCGCCCTTCGCCGAGTGCGATGTAACTCCACTGTGCGGGATCGGACCCGTCATCAAGCACATCCGCTGGGAGTTGGTCTTCTGGTCGAATGTCGCGCGCATCAAGCGCACGCGCCCAGCCATCTGTGAGGCGAATGCCCGCGCGGAGTCGTGTCTGCTCTGCGTGACCGAGCGGCTGGTCACACATCACCGCGTACCCGCGCTGGAGCCCAGCACGTGGATGTGCAATTGGTGAGACGAGTCGACGTTCTGGCGTAAGCAGAAGCAGCCCCTCACTCTCACGGTCGAGCCGGCCGATAGAGAGCATGCGCGTCGCACGCTCTTCGCCAAAGAGTGGTGTCAGCGCCTGCGGCAGCGTGATCTCGGCGTGTGGATCGGCGTGTGTGGTGGTCACCCCCCACGGCTTATGCCAAGCGAGGAGTTCGGCGCCACCGAGTGGATCGCTCGTGTCGACTACGATTGCGCTACGAGCCTGTAACGACTCTCCGTCAAGCTCGAGTGGCGTTGAGGGCTCAAAGCGCTCGCCGAGCTCTACCTTTCGCCCAGCGCTCGTGACACGCTGCGCAGCGATCGCAGCGTCTGCGCCGCGGCGGGAGAGTCCAGAGCGTTCGGCAACGAGGACGTTGACGCGGATGAGGTCAGTCAGCGAGCGCTCCTTCGCCAGCCGGCGAACTTGGCCCTTCGGCGTCGTCCGTATCCGCCGCCCCCCTACCACCTGGCGCTTCGCTGGCGAGTTGCAGGTGGAGGAGTGATTCAGCATCCCCTTCAAGTGCGGGGAGATCGGTCAACGAAGAGAGTCCAAACTTCCGCAAGAACTCGAGCGTTGTTGCGTAACGGTGCGGGCGCCCAGCGGTCTCAAGGCGATCAACCTCCTCAATGAGGCCACGCTCAAGCAAGACGCGAAGGCCGTAGTCGGCATCAACGCCGCGGATCTCTTCAATCCCCGCCTTCGTCACCGGCTGCCGATAGGCAATCACGGTGAGCGTCTCTAGTGGGGCTGCGGTCATATCGGAACCGCCAGTGCCGATCCATGCCAACACGGCGCGCGCCTGCTCTGGGCCACTCGTCAGCTGCAACTCATCGCCGTGCGTCAGCAGGGTGATCCCACGGCTGGTGAGGCCCTTCTGCAGTTCGGTCACTAGTCGGTCGAATGCGGCGCGATCCGCCTCAAGCAGTTTCGCCGCCTCCTTACGTGTCAGGGGTCGATCGACAACGAAGAGGAGTGCCTCAAGGTCTGCGGCGGTTGCGGGGTGTGTGCGCTCAGGGAGGTTCACCTTCGCCTGGCGCTTCTCGTCGCTCATCGCTCCTCCTCTTGCATAGATCACTCGCTCGCTATGCGCTCGCGCGCTCGGTAATGATGATCGGTCCCCAGAGAGTCTGCTGGCTCACCTCAACTTCATGGCGCTTTGAGAGTTCCAGGAGGGCGAGGAAGGTCACGGCAATGAACGAACGATCCTTACGGCCGCCGAGGAGTGTCTCGAGATCAACGCCAACAAGTCCGTTGAGCCGCACCGCTTCACGGATCGCGGCGAGCCGGTCACCAATAGAAACCTTCAGGCCGACTGGTGCCATCGCCAGCGCGGCGAGTGGGCGCCGGCGCGCGGCAATTCTGGACATCGCGCGAGCGAGTCGACGCGGGTCGGACTGCACCGGAACGAGTGGCTCGGTGAAGACCGGCTTCGGCTGCGGCAGGAGGCGTGTCGGCTGCTCACGCTGCCAGAGCGGCATCAGCATGCGATCGCCAAGCACGCGCGCAGCATCGCGGAAGACGCGGTAGCGCACCAGTCGCGCACGCAGATCGACCGCGTCATCAACATCATCAAGATCGTTCGCCTCAAGCGCCGCTGCCGTGATCGGTCGCGGTAGAAGGGCGCGACTCTTCAACACGATGAGCTGCGCTGCAACCGAGACGAATGCAGAGAGTGTCTCTAGGCGATCGTCTGGGATCTCTGCGAAGAAGCGGAGGAACTCGTCGGCGAACGGTGCAAGCGGAACGCGGCAGACATCAAGTTCGTCGCGCTCGATGAGCGCCAGGAGAAGACCGTACGGGCCGCTGAATTCACCGAGCGCCACATAGGAGCGGGTGCGACCGAAGAGGCCACCCTGCTCACGGCGGAAGACGACCCCCTCAATATCAGCAACGGCGGGATCCGGAAGTTCAAACCCCTCTGCAATCACCGAACGGTTCATCTCACTCCCCCCTCCCGCCTCAGGTGAGAGGATACGCGCACCGCGCCGCTCGCGGGGGCAGGGAGCGCGCCGCGGCTCATTCAGGGCCTAACAGGAGTTCCGTTAGACCGAAGCTGAGGCTACCGAGAAGGCTGCCAAGCGGGGTGAAGAAGATGATCGCAATCACGATCGGGAAGGCGAAGCGTGAGGCGCTCACCCCCTCTACTTGATCAGCGAGGCGTGGGGAGAGTAACCCGAGCAGGCCGACGAGGACCGCGCGTCCATCAAAAGGCGGGATCGGCAGCAGGTTCAGGAAGAAGAGTGCCACGTTGTAGTAGGTGAAATACAGCAGGAAGAAAGCGATGAAATCTGGCAGCAAGGGGCCATCAAGGACGCGGTAGAGTCCCGCAACCACTACGGCAAGGAGGAGGTTGCTAATCGGCCCAGCGAGCGCCACGGTTGCCCATCCAAGAGCGCCGCCTCGTAAACTTTGGGGCAACACTGGCGTCGGCTTTGCCCAACCAATCATCCAGCCCCCAGAGATCGCAGAGAGGATAAGAAGTCCGGCTCCGAGTGGATCAATGTGCCGACGCGGATCAAGCGAAACACGGCCGAGGGCACGCGCATGTCCATCACCCAGCCGCCACGCTGTGGCGGCGTGCGCCGCTTCATGAACAGGGAAGCTAATGATCAATAGAAGCACCGCTGCGGCAAGGGAACCAATCGTCTCTGCGTCCATATCCCAATCCTATCGCTTAGGCGCGTGGATGGGCGCGCTTATACGCGTCGCGGACGTGGCTCCCGAGCAGGTGCGTGTAGAGCTGCGTTGTGGCGATATCGGCGTGCCCGAGCAGTTCTTGGACCACGCGAAGGTCGGCGCCGCCATCAAGGAGGTGCGTCGCAAACGAGTGCCGCAACGTGTGCGGGTGAATCTCCCTGCCGAGACCGGCGGCACTGGCGGCGGTTCGGATCGCCGTCCACGCCGCCTCACGGCGAAGGCGAGCGCCACCACGCGCCAGCAGGAGCGCCGATGGCTCAGGGGCTGCGGCACCGCTTCGAGCAGAAGCCCCAGCATGCGCGGCGCGTCCTCCGTCTAGATATGTCCGCACAGCATCAGCCGCCGGCTCTCCGATCGGGACCACCCGTTCACGCCGTCCCTTACCAAAAAGTCGCACTGTCCCCTCAGCGAGATCAATCCCATCAAGATTGAGATCTACGATCTCGCTGACACGGCCGCCTGATCCGTAGAGCAGCTCGCCGAGTGCACGCGCGCGCTGCGCATCAGCTGTTGCAAGTTCGCCGCTGTCACGCGGAGCAGCGAGCGCCACCAGTAGTCGTTCCACTTCGTCCGGTCGCAGCACGGCGGGGAGGCTGCGTCGCGTGCGCGGCAGATCAATCTCGCCACTCAGCGACCGCGTCAGCTCACCCTCCCCCTCTGCAAATCGGTAGAGGACACGGAGCGCTGCGGCGCGGCGACGCTTGGTGGCGACGGCAACGTTCGCATCGGCCAGCCACTCCTGTGCCGCCTTCGCATCACTGCGCCAAGCCTCTCCCACACCGAGCGATGCGGCAAACGAACGGTAGTCGCCACGGTAGGCCTCAAGCGTGCGCGGTGAGAGGTTCCGCTCCACGCTGAGGTAAACGAGGCACGAAGCAATGATGCGATCAAGCGGACTACTCGACGCCGTGCCGCTCATGATCCGTTACGGCCCGCCTTCACCAGCAGCTCGCGTGCAGCCGCCTCGGCACCACTCCCAGCGCCGTCTCCAGCGAGCATCGAGGCGAGTTCAGCGACACGCTCAGCGTCAGAGAGACGTCGCACTTGCGTGATGGTGCGTCCACCCTCCTCGCGCTTTGACACATACAGGTGCACGTCGGCTTGTGCCGCAACTTGTGGAAGGTGGGTGACGCAGAGGACCTGATGCTGCGTAGCGATGCGCTTCAAGCTCCGACCGAGCGTCTCACCCGCTCGCCCACCGAGCCCAGCATCAATCTCATCAAAGATCAGTGTCCGTCCCTCACTCGCGTCACTGAGCGCCTCCTCCAGCGCGAGGGAGACACGACTCAACTCACCACCAGAGGCGATCTTCGCGATGGGGGCGGCGGGCTCACCAGCATTCGGCGCGAAGAGGTACTCAACCTCATCTCCGCCACTGCGATCAACGAGGCACGGCACGCCATCGACAAGTGGATCGTCGCCCCCGCCACGACGGGGCTGCAGATCAATCTCAAACGTGGGTGGCAGGGCGAGCGCACTGAGCGCGGTATTCACCGCCTTCTTCAAACTGCTCGCCCCTGCAGTTCTCGCAGCACGCAGCTTCAGCGCCAGTGCGCCAATCTGCGCCGCAAGTTCGGCACGTTCCTTGGTGATCGCCCCCTGACGTGTTGCCGCCCCCTCAAGTCGTTGCACTTCAGCGGCGGCGCGCTCCAGCGCTTCAGCAAGACCGGACTCATCGGTGCGGAACCTTCGCTCAAGCGAGAGGATCAGGCCGAGTCGCTCCTCAATTTCTGCAACTGGACGCGCCGGCGCCTCGGCGGCGCCACGTCCAGCAACGTCGCGTGCAAGGTCATCAATCTCAATCGCTAGTGCGCTGATCCGCTCTGCTAGTGCCGCCGCACCCTCGTCCAGCTTGCGCAGCTCCCCCGCCGTGCGGTCCAAAAGGCGCGATTGGCCCCGCATCCCCGCATCATCTCCATCAAGGAGCTCAAGGATCTCGCCACGGAGCGTCTCAATACGGTCGCCACTGGATGCGCGACGCAACTCTTCGCGAAGCCGCTCCCCTTCACCTGGTTCAACCGCCGCAGCGAGGAGATCATCGCGTTCAGCGCGCGCAATGACCAGCAGCGCCTCACGACGAGCGTCGTCACCGCCGAGCGCCTCAAACTCACTCAGAAGGCTCGCCCGCGCGTCAACGAGTCCCCCGATCTCTTCGCGAAGCGGCAGGCTCTTCGACCAGCGATCAAGTAGATCGCGCTGACGGGATCGATCACCGAGCCGCTGCTGATCATGTTGGCCGTGGATTTCAATGCGTGGTGCCACCTCGGCGGCGAGTCGTCCGATCGTGACGAGTTCATCATCGATGCGCGCCACCGAACGCCCCTCCGCGTGAACTTCGCGCACGATGATCTGTTCGCCGCCTTCGCCGCTCATCAGGAGGTCGACTCGCAACCGATCCTCACCAGTACGAATCGCTCCAGCATCTGCACGCGCGCCACGTGCCAGAGCAAGGGCATCCACGATGAGACTCTTTCCGGCGCCCGTCTCGCCCGTCAGGACGGTGAGGCCGGGACCGAACTCTACGCGTACGGCATCAATGATGGCGAGCCCAGCAACGCCAAGCTCACGAATCTGTGAGCCGCCCACCGCGCTACCCTTCGCCGCACTCACCGCGGAAGGAGGTCAACCTTCTGGCGCACAAGGTCCCAGAAGGGTGCAAGTCCGTCGATCTCTGCAAAGCGAATTGGCGCCGCCGCTGCCGCAACCGTCACGCGATCGCCAGGCTCGAGCGGCTCGTCGATCCAACCATCAATAGAGATGACCGCCTCCTCCCCTGCAACTACGGTGCAGGTGACGCTCTGCTCTCCAGGGACAACAACCGAGCGAAGGGTTGCAAGGTATGCGGCGATCGGTGTGACGATGATGTTGCGGCTCAGTGGATCAAGGATCGGTCCGCCAGCGGAGAAGGAGTAGCCAGTTGACCCAGTTGGCGATGAGATCACCACGCCATCGGCGATGTAGGTGGCAAGGTGACTCTCGCCAATCGCAACATCGAGGCGCACGACGCGTGGAAGGCGCCCTCGCGCAACGACCACATCATTCAGCGCGGTGAAGGTGCGCGTTGCCCCCTTTACGCGATGGACCACAGCGCTGAGTGCCATGCGCTCCTGGATGCGCCACTTCCCATCAGCGAAGGCCTGCAGCGCCACTGCGAGTTGGAAGCTCTCCGAGCGGGCGAGGAAGCCAATCTTCCCGAGATTCACCCCAAGGAGTGGGACGCCATGCGCTGCAACGGCGGCGGCGGCGCGGAGGAAGGTGCCGTCACCACCAAGTGAGAAGAGCACCTCACTCCCGGGGAGCGCTTTTGCAATGCTCTCCTGCTCCTCTGCGGCGAAGCCCCAGTGCTCGATGCCGTGGGCGGCACACCAACCGGCGGCCTCATCCCACGCCTCAAGGGCGAGATCGCTCGTAGGGTTATAGACAAAACCGAAGCGGCGCATGGCGCCATCATCGCATAGGAGGAGTGCACGGTCGCGTACTACGCCTCGCCGAGCGAGGCGCACGCGGGGTGGCTATCGAGCGCGGCGTGCCCCCCATGCGGCGCGGATCTGGCGTTCAATCCCCGCCTCGTCCAGACCGATCAGCGTACGCAGCGCTGAGACGCTTCCGTGGTCCACGAAGGCGCCAGCTGGAATGCCGATGCTGAGCAGCGTGGCGCTGATCGGCTCACCTGTTGCCGCCTGATCCGCGGCGAGCGACTCAGCGACCGCTCCACCAAATCCACCCGCAGTGACGCTCTCCTCCAGCGTGACGATCATCTTGCTGCTGCGACCGAGACGTCGATAGAGCGCATCATCAATCGGGCTCGCCCAGATGGCATTGACAACACCAACGGAGAGCCCGGATCCGCGCAGCTGCTCAGCCACGCGAAGCCCACGCTGCACGATCGGGCCGAAGCCAACAATCACGATGTCGCTCCCCTCGGCGAGCGTCTCCGCCTTTCCGACTGGAATTGGACGCGGTTCACGCGGAGCGACGCCCTCAATGCTGTCGCGCGGATAGTGCAGCGCAAATGGATGGTCTTGCGCAAGTGCCGTACGGACAAGGGCGCGAATCTCCTGCTCATCCTTCGGTGAGGCAATGACGAGACGCGGGATCTGACGCTGTGCGGTGAGCGTGAACATCCCCTGATGGCTGGTGCCATCTTCGCCAACGAGGCCGGCGCGGTCCACCCCAAAGAGCACTGGCTGGTCGTTCTGGCAGGCGTCATGGACGATCTGGTCCCATGCGCGCTGCAAGAAGGTTGAGTAGATCGCAACCACCGGACGACCGCCGCCCATCGCAATCCCCGTTGCGGTTGCAACGGCGTGCTGTTCTGCAATCCCAACGTCATAGAAGCGATCGGGATATGCGGCCGCAAACTTGTCAAGGCCAGTCCCTGTAGGCATACCGGCGGTGATCGCCACGATGCGGCGATCGTCCGCAGCCGCGGCGATCACTTCAGCAGCGAAGAGCGCTGTGTAGTTCGGTCGTTTTGGCGCAGGTGCCTCTGGAACACTGCCACTCTTCCCGTATGAATCCGTTGGAACGCCGACCTCCATCTTCGGGAGCGCTGCGCCGTGGAAGGTGATCGGATCCGCCTCAGCGGGACGGTAGCCGCGACCCTTCTGCGTCCGCACATGCACGATCACCGGACCTGGCATGGCGAAGGCGGCGTTGAAGGCCTCCTCCATCTGCATCCGGTCATGGCCATCAAGAACACCGACATAGGTGATGCCGAGATCCTCAAAGAGACGTCCAGGCTCCTGCACGAATGAGACAACGGAGCGTCTCAGGCTCTTTGAGAGGCTCAACAGCTTGTTGCCAATCAGCGGAAGGGATCCGACAAACTTGTCATACCCGCTCTTACTCCCACGCCATGTCTTTGAGAGCTTCACCTTGGAGAGATACGTGGAGATCGCGCCAACGGTTGGGGAGATGGACATCTCGTTGTCGTTCAGCACAATCAGCATCTTGGTCTGGCGATGCCCGATGTCATTGAGCGCTTCCAGGCTGAGCCCACTCATCAGCGCCGCGTCGCCCACAACCACCGCAATCTTTTCACTCCCGCCGCGCACATCGCGTGCCAAGGCAAGGCCCTGACCAATAGAGATGCCCGTCCCCGCATGGCCACCATCAAAGACGTCATGCGGCGATTCTGTTCGTCGCGGGAAGCCACCAATTCCGCCGAGTTGACGCAAGCTACCGAATCGCGCGAGGCGACCGGTGAGGAGCTTGTGCGGATACGCCTGATGCCCAGTGTCAAAGACGATGCGATCCACCGGTGAGGCCATCACGTGATGAAGTGCGATCGTCAACTCCACCACGCCGAGGCTTGGGCCGAGGTGGCCGCCAGTCACTGCGGTGGTTGCGATGATCGCAGTGCGAAGCTGCTCACCGATCTGGTTGAGCTCGGCGCCGGAGAGTCCCTTCAGGTCCTCAGGGCCCTCAAGGCGCGCGAGGAGCGAGTCGGCGCCGACCGCGCGCAGCGCAACCCCTTCGTCCACCCCTGGCTTCGTCACCGCACTCATCCCTCGTCCTCGTCATCAAGGTCGAGATCATCTAGGTCACCATCTGGGAGAAGCTCCTCTACGCGCAGCCGCGCGGCATCGAGTTGCTGCTGGGCGTGCTGCTGCAGCTTCACGCCGCGCTCAAAACTCGTGACCGCAACCTCAAGTCCACCCTCTTGTGACTCAAGCTGTCCAACAACGTCACGCAGTTCGCGCATCGTCTCTTCAAAATCGCTCGGAAGGCCAGCTGATGACCCCTTGTGAGAAGCCGACTGCTTAAGACGCTTTGCCGCCATCTCGACCCCCCTTTCCGCTCTTCGTCACCTGTGCGCCAATTTCGCCATCGCCAAGCCGGACCCGAATCACGGTTCCAGCTGGCGCCTGTCGCCACGAGCGTACGAGACTTCCATCACTTCCCTCAACCATCGCATATCCACGAGAGAGGACGGCGAGTGGCGAGAGGGCGCCGAGGAGGATGCCAGCCTGCTGCACCCCTTCGAGGGCGTCGCGAAGGTGGCCGCGGACGGCTCGGCTCAGGTCGTCGGCGGTGAGGGCGAGACGCTCTTCGGCTCGCTCAAGACGTGTTGCTGGACCGGCCGCAACAAGGGCGCGGCGCTCGCTCTCAAACGCCGCGGCGGCGCGCGTGATCAGGATCTCCACGGCGTCTCGAGCGCGCACGGCAAGTTGCAGTGGCAGTCGACGCACCGCATCAAGGTTCGGCGCGAGGCGCGCCGCACCAATGCTTGGCGTTCCCGCGCGATCGTCGGCGACAAGATCGGCAAGCGTAATGTCAGATTCGTGCCCAACAGCGGAGAGGACTGGTAGCTCGGAGGCCGCGATCGCTCGCAGCACCACTTCGCTGCTGAAGGCGGCAAGGTCGTCGCTCGATCCACCACCGCGTGCAAGAAGGATCACCGCCGGCGCATCAGAACGCCCAGCACGGTGTTCGTCTTTCGCCAACTTGTTTGCTCGCTGGATTCCATCAACGATCTCCGCGGGTGCTGTAGCCCCTTGGACGGCGGTGTGCACCAGCACAAGGCGCGACTGTGGCGCCGCGTACCGTAGCACGCGCAACACATCGTGCAGCACCGCGCCAGATTTAGAGGTCACCAGCGCAATGCCTTCTGGCGCAACAGGGATAGGACGCTTTCGCGCCGCGTCAAAGAGCCCCTCCGCTTGCAGCCGCTGCTTCAGCGCCTCCAGCTCCTTGGAGAGGAGGCCCATCCCACCCGGACGGAAGATGGCGCTCGCGATCATCTGGTAGCGACTGCGCGGCGCATAGAGATCGATTCGCCCAACAAGGAGAACTACCTCCCCGACAACTGGCGTCTCTTCGCCCGGTCGGATGCTGCCGCGGAAGCGAACGCACTCAAGGGTTGACTCGGCGTCGCGAAGTGTCAGGTACTCGTGGCCTGCTGAGCTGCGCATGCTGCTCTGCACCTCGCCGACCACCGTGCACGACGAAAGAAGCGGATCCTCTGTGATCTGCGCCCGGATGCGCGCAGCAACGTCAGAGACGCTGAGTGCCTCCTCGGGGGCAGGCTGCGTGATCAGACGCGCGTCTGATACTCGCCGGTTCGCGTATCAACGCGAATCAGGTCGCCAACGCTGACAAAGAGGGGCACCTGCACCACAAGTCCGGTCTCGAGCGTTGCCGCCTTGCGCGCACCGGTCGCCGTGTCACCCGCGAAACCAGGATCGGTCTCAGTGACAACGAGGTCAATGTTGATCGGCAACTCTACTCCGAGCGTCTCCTCTTCATAACTGATGCGCTCAAGGATGAGGTTGTCCTTGATGTAATCCTTCGCCTCGCCGAGCTGTTCGCCTGTGATCACGAACTGGTCGTAGTTAGAGGTGTCCATAAAGGTGTAGTCGTTCCCGTCCGAGAAGAGGAACTGCGCTGGGCGGCGCTCCAGCGTGGCGCGCGGGAACTTCTCCCCGGCCTGGAAGGTCTTCTCAACGATTGACTGCTTCCGAACGTTGCGGAACTTGATGCGCACCTGCGCTGAGCCACGTCCAACCTTGATGTGGTGGTACTCGAGGATCTGCCAGAGCTCCCCCTCAAGCTCAATGACGACACCCTTCTTCAGTTCGCCGGTTGAAATCATCTGGCTCCCCCTCTCTTGCGGCCGCACGGCCGCTCGGCCAGGACCCTGTCTTGACGCTCAGTCTAGCCGTCAGCCCGTGATCAGGGGGGCGGACGGGAAGAGGGTCAGCGTGCGCAGGCTACGCCCCGCAAGGTCAACAGCGACCAGATCCTCAATGCGAATACCAATCCGATCTTCCAGGTAGATACCAGGCTCAACACTAAAGACGGTTGGCGATGGGAGCGGATGCTCTGACGCACCACTTGAAAGCGACGGCGCCTCATGCGTCTGCAGGCCAATCCCGTGTCCGAGCCCATGCTCGTAGATCCCTGGCGCACCAGCCATTGCGGCGCGTGTGATCTGGTCCGCCTCACGTCCCGATGGGAGCGCCGCATCGCCACGCTCTGCAGCGCTGCGAAGTGCGGTGATCGCCGCCTGCTGGCCATCAAGGACGCGCTGATAGAGGGCAAGGTCGTCATCGCTCGCCGATCCAACAAAGAGTGTGCGCGTCATATCGCTGCGGTATCCCGCAACCTGCGCACCAAAATCGAAGAGCGCCACTTCGCCGTTCTTGAAGGGTCGTGCGCCAGGGTTACCGTGTGGCAGCGCGGCGTTGCCGCCAGCGAGTGCCGCAACATCAAAGGCGAGCGCCTCCGCACCGCCCTCACGCATGCCGCGTTCAAGGAGCCAGGCGAGCTCCGCCTCCGTCGCCCCATCAACGATCTTTGGTAGGAGGGCGGCGAGGGCGCGGTCGGCAACGGCGCACGCGGCCGCAATGCGCTCAATCTCAGTTGGATCCTTTACGGCGCGCAGCTCGGTGCTCCACCCCTTTGCGGGGACCAGTTCAATTCCTGAACCCGCAGCAACGATGCGCTCCCAGACGGCGTGACGAATGGCGCCAGGATCTGCAGCGAGCCTATGCACTCCATGCGCGGTCGCCCATGCAGCGATCGCTGCGCCGGGATCACTCCCAGGGTCGAGCGGTGTTGCGAGCGTCGCCTCACGGCGCGCCTGCACCGTATAGCGCGAGTCGGCGAAGATGGCGAAGGCGTCAGCAGAGATCAGCAGCCAGCCGCTTACTCCAGCGGTCGGCTCCTCGTTCGGACCGAAGCAGATCCCAGAGAAGTAGCGTGCGTCGGCATGCGAGGTGAGGAGTACGGCGTCAACCCCTTCGCTTCGTGCACGCGCACGGAGTGCGGCGAGGCGGCTCGGTCGAAGCGCCGCATCAGCATCGCTCCAGCGCTGCAACTGCGTAGGGCTCGGCGGGGCGGAGAAATCGGCGGGCTGCGGGAGGGGCGTGCTCATCTCACTACTTCCAACCGTACTTGCGCGCCTTCGCTTCGTGTTCGGCGAGCGTCTGGCTAAAGTCGTGGCGCCCGTTCGTCCCAGGGATCAAGACGAAGTACGCCTCCTTCCGACTCATATCGGGAGCGAGCGCCGCTTCAATGGAGGCGCGTGATGGAGAGCAGATCGGCGTTGGCGGAAGCCCACCACGAACAAACGTGTTCCACGGCACAAGGTCCTTCGGTACGCGTGGGGGCACCAGCCCAGTATATGGCTGCTCTGGGAAGGTCCAGAACTCATAGCTCTTCCACTTCTCGAGCTTCAGATTGCGTAGCGCCGCAGAGTCGGCAACCCAGATGATCGTTGGATCTGCGAAGAGCCCAATCCCCTGCTGCAGTCGATACGCGTAGACCCCCGCCATCCGTGGTCGCTCCTCATCAAGCGCCGCCTCGCGCTCAACGATAGAGGCCATCGTCAGCACCTGATGAAAGGAGCGCCCGTCTGGCGCGCTGCCGCGAAGTTCGACGGGGATCTCCTCCGCGAATCGGTCAAGGAGCATGCGCACAAAGCGTTCGGCAGTTGCACTCACGGGCACGTTGAAGGTGCCAGCGCCGAGCCGACCTTCGAGCGTTGAGCCAGCCGGGAGGTCGAGCCAGTCGTAGTCAGCGAGGATCTTGGCGGATGGGGCGCGCAGAAGATCGAGCAGCTCACGCTGGGTGAAGGGGAGGTCGAGCGTGCCGATCTGCGCGACGATCTGCTCAAGGCGAAGGCCGGCACGTAGTTGCACCGCAATCGCTGGTTCGCGATACGGCTGCGTCAGCGCAACGGCGATCTCGCTTGGCGTCATGCTCGCCGCCACCTGGAAGAGTCCCGCCTGCAGGCCCCCTTCAAGGCCGGCGCGACTCACCGCAACAATGAATCCGGTCTCGTCGCCGATCAGTCCTGCCTCATAAAGCTGTGCTGCGATCTCGCTACTGCTACTACCCGCCGCGATCTCTACGGTGACGAGCGTTGTGTCGCTCCCGGCTGGTGCGCTGATGCGATCACCGAGTCGGTCAACAACGATGTCGCCAAGGAGCGGGAGTGAGAGGAGCGCTGGAGAGCGGAGGCTGGCACTCACCAGCGCGTCACCGATCAGTGCGGGTGCTGCAACGCGTCCGAGGATGAGCGCGAGCACGATTGCGCCGAGTGCAAAGAGGCGTGGAGGTCGGCTCATGTGGCGGAGGTCCGAGCGAGCTGCGCTGGATCAACGTGCAGTGCAGGGTTCCCCGCGTCCTCAAGGATCAGCTGCGCGGCTGCCTGATCAATGGCCGCACGATGTGCCGCGCGACGCGTTGGCCCTGGCGCAGCGCCACCAGATCCACCCCCCTGTCGACCGACGCGCTCAGTGGCGCGCTCTGAGGAGTAGCGCTCGTCAATAAAGATCATCGGGATCTGGAGTTGGGCGACCACCTGCTCCGCCCAGCGCAGCGTCTTCTCCCCCTGTGGGCTCATCGTGCCGTCACTATGCAGCGGGAGTCCAATGGCAAGTTCGGTGATGCGCTGCTCTCGGCAGATCGTGGCGAGGCGCGTCACGTCACCATCAATGTGATCGCTCCGCATCATCGTGGAGAGCCCGCGTGGCGAAGCGTCATCAACCGAGACGGCAAGACCAACACGACGATCGCCAAGATCAATGCCGAGGCGGCGCACGCTCGAGGTCATCAACTCAGTGAGACCGGCTTCACGCCGAGCAGCGTCGCCATGGCGGTGAGTCCCACCGCCGCATCGCTCCCTTCAGCGCCACGACCCTGTCCCATGTTCGGCTTTCCGCCGCCACGTCCACCGCAGGCGCTTGCGCCAGCGGCGACGATCTCTCCAGCATTGGCAGATGCAGCGCCAGCCCCCTCAACGGTGACAAGCAGATCGGGACTCCCGCCCGGTCGCACAAGTGCAATTACGCCGTCGCCCATCTTCTTCCGTATCTGCAGCGAGAGCTCCTTGAGCGCCTCCAGATCTTCAACGTCGGCCGAAGTGACGAGCACTCCGTAGCCCGCCTTCACCGTTGTTGCGGCGGCGGCGAGTGCAGCAGGGTCAGCCTTTCGCCCGCTCCCCTCGCGTGCACGTCGCTTCGCATCCTTCAGCTCCGCCTGGAGCTGGCCAATCTTCTGCACGAGCTGTTCCGCATCCTGGAGGCCGAGGGCGTCAGCCGCCGCCTCCACGCTCTTCACGCGCGAACGGAGGAACTCGTCGGCAACGGGGCCGCTCAGCGCCTCAATACGACGAAGACCGGAGCCGATGCTGCGATCAGAGGTGATCACGAAGCTCCCCACCTCGCCCGTTGCGCGGCAGTGTGTCCCGCCGCAGAGCTCATGCGAGTAGTCAGCCATGCGCACGGTGCGCACCATCTCGCCGTACTTCTCATCAAAGAAGGCGTCGGCGCCGGCGGCGACCGCCTCCTTCATCGTCATCTGGGCAACCGTGACCGGAATATCCTCCCGAATGGCGCGCTGCACCTCCGCCTCCACAGCGTCGCGCTCTTCGCGCGTCAGCGCACGATCGAGTGGGTAGTCGAACCGCAGGTACTCAGGGTGCACCAGCGAACCGCGCTGCTTCGCATCCGCCCCTGCAATGATCCTGATCGCCCGATGGAGCAGGTGTGTTGCCGTATGGTTGCGCACCGTTGCGGCACGCCGCGGCGCATCGACCCGCAGTGTGACCGCATCACCAAGGGCAACTGGGGCGTGCAGCTCAACCTCATGCAGCGTCATGGCGCCGATCGGGCGCTGCGTATCGGTCACCAGGCCGATCCTCGCCCCTTTTGCGCCGAGAATCTCCCCCTGATCGCCGACCTGGCCGCCACGCTCGGCATAGAACGGGGTACGCTCCACGACGAGGCGAACGCTCCCGCTCTCCACGCGATCAGCTGCGCCAGCCTCGGCGAGGATCCCCTTCACCGTGGCGCTCCCTTCAAGCGATTCGTAGCCGATGAACTCTGTGTCGCCAACCTTGCGCTGCACCTCTTCAAGTTGCGCAACAGTTGCGGCATGTTCGGCGAGCTCCGCCTTCTTTCCGCCGCGGCTGCGCTGTCGCTGCTCGGCGAGCGCCGCATCGAATCCAACCCGATCAACCGCTACGCCACGCTCCGCTGCGAGCTCCACCGTCAGGTCGATCGGGAAGCCAAATGTGTCGTGCAGCTTGAAGGCAACCTCGCCATCAAGCTTCGGTGCGTTCGCAGGGAGCTGATCGGCGCGCGTCCCCACGGCGGTCGCCCCCTTAGCGAGTGGCTTCAACGCCGTCGCGAGGAGTGCAGAGCCGCCATCAAGCGTGCGCGCAAACTGCGCCTCTTCGCGCTCGAGTGACTCAATCACTACCGCGGCTGCATCGCGCAGATATGGATACGCATCAGACATGAGCGCGATCACCTCACGAGCAACCTCAGCAAGGAAGGGTCGCTCAACGCCAAGGAGCCGCCCATGGCGAACAGCACGACGAATGATGCGGCGAAGCACGTAGCCACGCCCTTCATTTCCGGGGCGAATTCCGTCGGCGAGGAGGAAGGTGACGGCACGCGAGTGGTCTGCGATCACCTGGTAGCTGAAGCGCTGCGCCTCAAACTCCTTCGCGTTCTGCCCTGTGATCTTGCGCAGTGCGGCGTGGATCGGCACGAAGAGGTCGGTGTCGTAGTTGGAGAGCACCTGCTGGCTGACGCTCGCGAGTCGCTCAAGGCCCATCCCCGTGTCAACGCTCTTGAAGGGGAGCTCGGTGCGGCGTCCATCAGCGTGCTGTTCGTACTGCATGAAGACGAGATTCCAGATCTCCAGCCAGCGCGGGCACTGCTCCGAGTGATCCGGTGTGCAGTCGCTCCCGCAAGAAAGCTCAGCCCCGCGATCAAAGTGAATCTCTGAGCATGGTCCGCATGGCCCCGTCTCTGCCATGCGCCAGAAGTTCGCATCGTCACCCTTCGCAACGTTCCCCCAGCGCGCAAGGCGCTCGGGTGGGAGCTTAATCTCGTTGAGCCAGATCTCCGCCGCCTCTTCATCATCTGAATAGATCGTTGCGGCGAGGCGATCGGCGGGGATGCCGAGATCTACGGTGAGGAACTCCCAGGCCCAGACGATCGCGTCGCGCTTGAAGTAATCGCCGAACGACCAGCTGCCGAGCATCTCGAAGAGGGTGTGGTGGCGCGGCGTGCGACCAACCTCCTCAAAATCGTTGTGCTTCCCTGCCACGCGGAGGCAGCGCTGGTAGTCAACGGCGCGCGTATACGAGCGTGTCTCGGCACCGCTAAAGAGCTCCTTGAACTGCACCATCCCAGAGTTGGTGAAGAGGAGCGTGGCGTCGCCAGCGGGGAGGAGTGAGGCGCTCGGCACTTCGGCGTGTCCGCGGGCCGCAAAGAAGGCGACAAAGCGCGAGCGAAGCTCAGCGGCGCTGTATGAAGGAATCCTTGAGTCGCGCTCCATCATCCGAGCGTAGCAGAGGGGTGCACGACCTCAGGCGAGCCTTACGGCTGGCGACCGCGCTCCCAACCTGTCGCAACGCGTGCGGCAAGGCGTTCGGCCAGCAGCGCGCCGATCAGGGGGGCTGGCCAGGCGGCGCCGCCAACGGGGATCAGCCCGCCGAAGAGGCGCTCGCCGATGACCTGCGCGAGGAGGGCGCCAGCGGTGGCAGCGATCAACGCCACGGGGAGTGGGGCGCGTTGTCCGAGTAGTCGACCGATCAGTGCAGCAACAAGGACGGTGAGGCCAATGAGGAGTGGTGCCGGCTCAAGCATGCGCGGCGATGGGTGCGGTGACTGGGGCGGCAATCTGGCCGCCAGCGGCGAGCGTCTCGCCCTCATAGAGGACCACCGTCTGTCCAGGCGACGGAGCCCAGAGCGGCTCACGAAGTTCCAGTGTTGCTGCGCCGCCGCCGCGACTGATAAGTCGCCCCTCCGCCAAGACGCCACGGTGCCGAATGCGCGCGCGACCCTCAAGGATCACATCCGATTGGAGTTCACCACTCGGCGTTGCTGCGCCAGTCAGATCAATCTCACGGCGCTCCAGCGACTCACGTCGACCGATCGTGATGCGATTCGTTCGCGGATCAACCGCACTGACGTAGCGCGGCGTATCCGCCGCAACGGAGAGTCCGCGCCGCTGTCCAACGGTGAAGCCAGCACTCCCCTGGTGTTCCCCAACAACTTCGCCGCGCTCATCAACGATCTCACCCGGCTTTGGTGACCAGCCGCGCGAGCGAAGGAGCGACCGATAGTCTCCATCGGGGACGAAACAGATCTCCTGGCTCTCCGGCTTCTCTGCCGTTGCGAGCCCGCGTGCGCGTGCCACCTCCCGCACCTCACCCTTCGTCATCTCACCAAGCGGGAAGCGAGCACGAGCGATCGCCTCGCTGCTCAAGCCATGCAGGAAGTAGGTCTGATCCTTGTCGCTATCAATGGCGGTCCGTAGTCGCCAGCTCGCCCCATCGGCACTCACCGCGCGTCGCGCATAGTGGCCCGTAGCAACCGCATCACATCCGAAGAGGGCGCTCCCCTTCCCGACGAGTGCGCCAAACTTCACCGCCGTATTGCATCCCACACAGGGGCTCGGCGTCTCGCCGTCAAGGTATGAACCGATGAACGGCTCAAGGACCGCTGCGGCAAATTCGCGCTCAAGGTTCTGGATGTGGAACGGGATCTTCAGCTGATCAGCAACGCGGCGAGCATCATCTGCAGCGTCCAACGTACAGCAGCTCTTTCGGCCGCCATCCACGCGATCCGCCGCATCGTGCAACCGCATCCAGACACCGACAACTTCGTGTCCCGCCTCAACTAGGAGCGCCGCGGCAACGGAGGAGTCAACGCCACCAGAGAGCGCCACCAGCACCCGCTCTGGCGCGCTC
>QWRJ01000020.1:0-10575 GCA_003670475.1 Candidatus Limnocylindrus primus
GGTGCCGCGCCCAGATCGCGGAATGGTGGTGACGCCCTTCACGAAGCCGCGCGCTTTGCCTGCGAAGATCCCCTTGGCGAGCAGATCGCCCACCGTCTTCTCGCCAGCGTGAAGGCTGTAGGTGGTGAGGTCGTGAAGTTGATCTGCACCAGCGAAGACCACCTCAACCTGGCGGACCTTTGATCCGTTCCCCGTGAGTTGATGGTCAATGCGGCCACGCACCAGGCGTGCGCCAATCTGCGCCGCAGCGATCTGCAGCTCAGCGTTTGCGCCGAATTCGTGACGGCGCACTGGCAGATAGACAACATCCTCTGGGAGCTCCTGGATTGAGGCGAGGCGGAGCTTCGCCCCCTTGCCGAGCGTCACTTCGCTGGTTGTGGCAAGAAGCGCGCGCGCCGTGGTGCCGCTGGCGCTACCGCTATCAGCACTCCTTCCGGTCACCTCTTCGCTGATCGTTGCACTTACGTTCTCGCCAAGCTTCACGGCGATACGCGCAAGAAGCGCCTCACCCTGCGCTGGGGACTCGATGCGGATGATGATTGGTGCCGTGATTGAGCCGCTCAACAGACTGATCTCCGTCCCGCTGTTCCAGCAGGCGCCGATCAGCGCCGTCATGCGATCACTCTCAGCGCCAACGAGTGGCGTGTTGCCCGGGAGCGGCCCAACGGTGAGGCCAGCGGCGCGCGCTTCGGCGCCAAGGTGGATGCCAACTCCGCGCGCGGAGATGCTGATCAGTGCGGCGGCACCGGCGGGGAGCTCGCTCGCGGGGAGTTCGCTGATTGATACTGGAGGCGCGAGAAGCGTTGAGCCCTCAAGGTCGGCGGCGCGCAGATCCACGTAGCCGGTAAAGAGGAGATTCGCCTCGGTTGGGAGCGAGCTAAATGCCTTCAGGGCGTCGGCCCGCGGGTTGGCTCCGCCGAGCGCAGCATCGAGGCGCTTCAACTCTTCTTCGTTCGTCCAACTGAGTGGCAGGTCTCCAACCCCGCGACGGGCGGGTGTGGCGGCACTCACCCGAGCGCCCCCTCCATCTCCAAGCGGATCAGGCGATTGAATTCGAGTGCGTATTCCATTGGGAGCTCCTTGGTAAAGACCTCGAGGAAGCCCTGAACGATCAGGTTCGTTGCCTCGTTCTCGGTCATGCCACGGCTCATCAGGTAGAAGATCTGGTCGTCTGAGACGCGGCCAACTGTGGCCTCGTGGCTCATTGAGGTGTCGTCCTCCTGAATGTCAATGTACGGATAGGTCTCGGAGCGACTCCCTTCGTCAAGGATGAGCGCATCACAACGAACGCTGGTGGTGACGCCAGTTGCGCCAGGGGCCACCTTCACGGTGCCGCGATAGGTTGCAACACCGCCATCCTTACAGACCGACTTCCCTACGATGCGACTCGTGGTGTTCGGCGCAAGGTGTATCGCCTTGGCGCCCGTGTCCTGGCGCTGACCCTTTGAGGCAACGGCAACGGAGACGATCTCCGCGTGCGCCTTCTCGCCGAGCAGGTAGATCCCCGGGTACTTCATGGTGAGCTGTGCGCCAGTGTTGGCGTCAATCCACTCAACCGTTGCACCAGCATGCGCATGCGCGCGCTTGGTGACCAGGTTGTAGACATCGTTCGACCAGTTCTGGATCGTAGTGTAGCGCACCTTAGAGCCAGGAAGTGCGATGACTTCAACCACGGCAACGTGGAGTGAGTCGGTCGCCCAGTTCGGCGCGGTGCAGCCCTCAATGTAGTGAAGGCTGGCGCCCTCATCAACAACGATCAGCGTGCGCTCAAACTGTCCGGTGTTCTGGCCGTTGATGCGGAAGTAGGCCTGCAGTGGGAGCGGCACGTCGACACCCTTCGGCACGTAGACAAATGAACCACCAGACCAGACTGCGGAGTTGAGCGCGGCGAACTTGTTGTCTTCAGCAGGAATCACGGTGCCGAAGTACTTCTTGAAGATCTCTGGGTACTCCTTCATCCCCTGGTCAGTGCCCATGAAGACCACGCCGAGCTTCTGCAGATCTTCGCGCACAGAGTGGTAGACCACTTCGGAGTCGTACTGCGCACCTACGCCTGCAAGGAACTTTCGCTCCGCCTCTGGGATGCCGAGTCGCTCAAATGTCTTCTTAATCTGATCCGGCACGTCGTCCCACGACTTCTCTTCGCGCTCGGATGGCTTGCGGTAGTAGACGATCTTGGAGAAATCGAGCTTGGTGAGGTCGCCACCCCAATGCGGCATAGCGCGCGCCTCAAAGTGCTTGTAGGCGCGGAGGCGGTACTCCAGCATCCAGGCTGGCTCGTCCTTCGTTTCGGAGATCTCGCGAACGGTCGCCTCGGTGAGGCCCGCCTTGGTCTCGCGAAGGTAGGTGATGTCGTCGTGGAAGGCGTACTGCTCCCGCTCGTCTCGAACGTTCGGATTGACGACCGTCATACAGCCCCCTTTGCGCTCACCGTGGACCCGAGCACGAGATCAGACTCGTGCGGTGGAATCCCGACTGATCGTATCAGGATTAGGCGGCGACCGAACCCTTGCGGGAGAGCGCCGACTTCAACCCGTCAACCAGGCTGTAGACCACCGGGACCACGAGCAGCGTCAGGAGGGTTGAGGAGAGGAGCCCCCCAATGACCACCGTCCCAAGCTCTGCAGCGATGATCGAACCCTCGCTCGGCCCCGCTGCAAGCGGGGTGAGGGCGAGGATCGTTGCAACCGCCGTCATCAGGATTGGACGAACGCGCGTTCCGCCCGCTCGGAGGAGGGCCTCTTTTGTTGGCACCCCTTCGTGTCGGAGCTGCTCGACGCGATCAAGCAGCACGATGGCGTTGGTGACCACGATGCCGATCAGCATCAGGAATCCGATCAGCGCAGAGATGCCGATCGGTCGATTGGTGATCAGAAGCGCCGGGAAGGCGCCGATCACCGCGAGCGGCAGGCTGAACATGATCACCAGCGGATCAACGAGTGAGTTGAAGACGAGCACCATCGTCAGGTAGACGAGCAGGATCGCCACCGCCATTGCAGTGAAGAGTCCGCTGAAGGACTCGTTCTGCTGTTCGGTGACGCCGGCGAGCCGCACGCTGACGCGATCAAGCGATCCGTCCGCCTGGAGCTTCTCCACCGCACTCTTCACCTCAGCATTTACGGCACCCGTGTCCGCAACGGCGATCTCACCTGAGACGTTCGCCGCGAGTGACTGGTCGATTCGCGTGATGCTGGATGTCACCGAGATCTCTTCCACCGTGGCGATCGCGGCGAGTGGCACCTTGGTGAGGCTCCCCACCTGATATGCGCGCAGCGCATCGAGGTTCGTCATCAGGGAACTATCGATCTTCATGGAGAGACTGACCTTTTCGCCGTCCACTGAGATCTGTCCGAGCGGAGCGCCCACCAGTAGGTTGCGCAGCTCCCCCGCCACCTGGGCGGCGGAGAGTCCCGCACCAGCGGCACGAGACGGGTCAACGGTGATCTCAACCTGGCGGCCCGCCTTGACAAGATCACTCTTCACATTTGCAAGATTGCTGTTCGCGGCAAGGGTGTCTACGAGCAGGTCGGATGCGGCCTCAACTTCGGCGCCACGCTCACCCGTGATGATGATGGAGATCGCGTTTGATCCCGCTGCAAAACCAATCTCTTCCACGGTGACGGTCCAGCCGCCCGTGCCCACAGGTGCAAGGATCTCATTGAGACGATCCTTCGCAACGGCAAGATCCGTTGAAGGTTCAAGGATCACTGTCATGCGTGCCGCGTTCGGAGCACGACCGGTGATGGCGGCGGTGAGCGTCTGGCTCCCCGTTGCACTTTCGCCTGGGATTGATGTGGTCACAAGCTCAACCTCGGCATCACGTTCAAGCAGCGTGTACGCCTGGCGGCTCCGGTCGAGGACACGTTGAGTAGAGGTGCCGAGGGGTGGATTCACCGTGACGGTGAGCACCTTCTCGCTTCCGCTATTCAGGAACTGTGTTGGGATCTGCGAGACGAGTGAGAACGAACCAATAAAGAGTGCGGCGGAGATTGCGAGTGTCGCGAACTTCGTGATGCGACCGCGCAGGGCGAGACCAAGGATTGGAAGATAGATGCGACCCCAGATTGAGATCTCCTCGCGCTCCCCCTTCACCTCGTACGGGATCTTTGCGCTGCCGCCCTTCACCTTCACAAGGAAGTAGGCGAGCACCGGGATGACCGTGAGTGCAACGATGAGCGACGCGAGCAGCGCATAGCTCACAGTCAAGGCGAACGGAAGGAAGAACTGACTGATCAGGCCACCGACCACCCCGAGTGGGAGGAAGACGGCAATCGTGGTGATGGTGGAACTGGTGATCGCCGAAGCAACCTCGCGCGTTCCGCTGAGCACCGCTTCGCCGATCGGCTCACCTTGGCTGCGGTGGCGATAGATGTTTTCGAGCACCACAATGGAGTCGTCCACCACGCGCCCGACCGCAACGGCGAGTCCGCCGAGGGTCATGATGTTGATCGTGATCCCAGTCGTTGACATGAGGATGATCGCGGCGAGGACGCTCAACGGAATGCTCACCGCCGCCACAACCGTGGAGCGCAGATTGAGCAGGAAGATAAAGATCACCACAACGGCAAAGCCAGCACCAAGGCCGCCCTCCGTCAGGAGTGCATCAATGGACTCCAGGATGAAGACGGACGAGTCGGTGACGATGGAGCGCTCGACGAGCTGCGAATGGTTGGCGACGAACTCGTCGATCGCGGCGATTGACTCCTCTGCGGTAGTCACCGTGTTCGCCTCGGCAGACTTGCTGACGCTGAGTGCAAGGCCAGGCGCACCATTGGTCTCAGACCAGCCGGTGGTCCGGACTTCGGCGAGCGAGACGGTGGCAACCTGGCCAAGGAAGACAGGGACAGGTTGCCCCGTTGCGTCCACCGAGCCGCCAACCACAAGCTGCTGCAACTGCTCAATAGAGGTGAAGCGTCCGGTTGCTGAGACTGGGACAAGCGCGCCGTCCACTGGCAGCTGGCCCGCAGGGAAGGTGAGGTTGTTCCCTTGAATGATCCCCTGCACTTGAGAGACGCTGATGCGCGCAGTAGCGAGCTTCGCCGCGTCCATCATGATGATCGCCTGCTGCTCGCTGCCACCAGAGAGGTCGGCAGAAGAGACTCCTGCAACGCCCCGGAGTGATGGCATCAGCTCGGCCTCCGCGAGCTCAGCGAGCTCGGTCAGCGAGGTGTCGCCCTTCGGGGAGAGGGTGGCGATCACCACCGCTGCTGAGTTGATATTGAAGTTGCGCACAACAGGTGTGACGCCATCAGGAAGGTTCGCGCTGTTGATCCCCGCCTCAACGAGTCGGAGGATCTCCTTGACGTCGCTGCCGTAGGCGAACTCCGCGCTGACAAAGCCGAGGCCAGTTGTAGAGACCGAACGAAGCGACTCAACACCTGGGACCGCGGCGACCGCCGCCTCAATAGGCGACGCCACCTGCTCGGCAACGTCGGCGGTGCCCGCACCAGGGTACGGAGCGATCACGGTCACGATCGGGAAGTCGATGTTTGGAAGGAGCTCCTGCTTCAGGTTCCCCCAGCTCGCCACACCACCCCCAAAGACCGCAAGGGCGATCAGGATGGTGACACTTCGTCGCGCAACAGCAAGTTTGGTGAGGAAGAACACAGGGACCTCCAACTATCTTTCGTGCGCTCGGGGCTCCGGCGCCGTCCCCGTTAGTATTACGGATACCCGCCGAACGCGCAGCGGGCCATAAAATGATTAAGGAGTAGCAACATGACAACGCGAACCGCTTCAGCCGTCTGGAACGGCACCCTTCTTGAAGGTTCGGGCACGATCACCAGTGTTGAGAGTGGCGCAATCGGCCAACTCCCAGTGAGCTGGCCACGCCGCTCAGAGACGCATGACGGCGTCACGTCGCCAGAGGAGCTCCTCGCCGCTGCACACGCCGCCTGCTTTGCGATGGCGCTCTCCGGCGGCCTCGCACGCAACAACACACCAGCCGAGAAGCTGGATGTCTCCGCAACAGTCACCTTTGAAAAGGTCGAGGCGGGATGGCGCGTCACCAAGTCGGCACTCACGCTCAAGGGCGTGGTCCCGGGGCTTGACGCTGCAAAGTTCAAGGAGCTCGCGGAGGGGGCGAAGGGTGGATGCCCAATCTCATCGGCGCTCGCAGGGAACGTTGAGATCACGCTAGAGATCGCGGGCTAACTCCTCGCGTTAGCGCGGTTCGGGCTAGCGCTCTTCGCGCACCGAGCGGATTGCGGCGGCGGTGCCGCCTGCGATCCGCTCAACCTCTTCATCACCAATGACGAACGGTGGGCCGATCACGAGCTGATCACCATCTGTGCCGTTCGCCTGCCCCGTTGCGCTATAGAGGAGAAGGCCATCGCCCGCGCTGCTCTTTGCGGCGGTCAGGATGTGCTCTGTGATGCGCGCGGCGCGCGGGTGCGGCAGCTTGTTCGCACGGTCGGCCACCAACTCAATGCCAATGAGCAGCCCGCGTCCACGAATCTCGCCAACCCACGGTTCGTCTTTCAGTGCTGATTCGAGTGCGCTGCGCAACTGCACGCCGCGCTGCGCAGCGGCCTTCACGAGCTCTTCCTCCTGGAGGATCTTCAACACGGCGCGCGCCACGGCGGCACCAGGGATGGAGTGGCTGTAGGTGAAGCCGTGAACGAAGCCTGAGCTGATCAGCGGCTCTGCCACGCGCCCCGCGGCGGCGACAAAGCCGAATGGCCAGTAGCCGCTCGTTGCCCCCTTGGCGGCGAGGAGTAGATCAGGTTGAATCCCCCAGTGGTTCACGCCGAACCAGGTGCCAGTGCGGCCGAAGCCAGTCATCACCTCATCGGCAACGAACAGCACTTTGTTGCGTTCGCACCAGGCACTCACTGCTGGCCAGTAATCATCTGGGGGGACGGCGGCGGCGAGCGTTGCGCCAACGATCGGCTCTGCAACGAACGCGGCGATGCGACCCGGCCCAACGCGGTGCAACAGCGCGTCAAGCTCTGCAACCGCCTCTGCGCCGCTGCCGATTGCATCGGCCCCTTCGAGTCCTGCGCGATACGGGTACGCGGCAGAGACGTGTTCGAATCGACCGAGCCACGGCTCGTACGGCTTGCGTAGTCCACGCCGCCCGGAGAGATCAAGCGCGCCGAGCGTGTTGCCGTGGTAACTCCCCCACCTGCTGACAACGATCGTCCGATCCGGCTCGCCCTGCGCCAACCAGTAGGCGCGCACCATCTTCAGCGCCGTCTCGGCCGCCTCTGATCCGCCGGAGACCGGGTAAAGCGATGCGTTCTCCATAGGCAGCAGCGGCCCCATCTCTGCCGCCCAACTCTCCAGCGCATCTGCAGTGAATGCGCTCCCGTGCGCATAGGCGATCTTCGACGCCTGTTCCGCCGCCGCCTGCGCCACCGCGGTGCGCCCGTGACCGATGCCGACCACAATGGCGCCACCTGCCGCGTCAAGGTAGCGTCGGCCCGTTTCATCCGTAATCCAAGCGCCATCGCCGCGCACCACGCGCGGGAGTGATGCGCCGCCACGGCTGAAGATCTTGGCGCTAGCCACGAACACCTCTAAACATATGCGCCGGTCGGATCCAACTCTTCGCGAATCAGGCGCAGCTCTTCTGTAGTCGGCGCGGGCGTTTCGGGAACGTTCGCCGGAACGCGGAGCTCCCAGCCAATCGAGCCCTTCACTTCGTCGAGCGTTGCGCCAGGGTGGATGCTGCGCAGCTCCATCTCGCCGTCACTGTTGAATCCGTAGACGGCAAGGTCGGTGACAACAACAGACGGCCCGTTGCCACCCCAGCCCTGCTCCTTACGTAGCGTTGCGGAGGCGGCGGCACCGCCGAGGTGGCCGGGCGAGGTGCGGAAGTCGAGCTTCTGGACGAAGCTGCGCGTGCTCTGGCGCATGATCACCATGATCTCCTTCGCATTGATCGCAATCTCACAGGCGCCGCCAGATCCAGGGAGGCGCGTCTTCGGGGCGGTGTAGTCGCCAATGACCGTGGTGTTGAGATTGCCGTACTTATCGATCTGCGCGCCGCCGAGGAAGCCCACATCAATGCGGCCACCCTGTAAGTACAGGCCGAAGAGGTCGTGCATGGAGACGGTCGCCGTGGAGCCGGTGACGATGGTTGGGTCACCAATAGAGAGCGGGAGGCGTGCAGGGCTTGCGCCAAAGACGCCCGCCTCGTAGACGAGCTCCATCTGCGGCGCCACGGTGCGCTTCGCCAAGTTCACGGCGATGTTCGGCAGGCCAACGCCAACGAAGCAGACGCGCTTCCCCTTCAGCGCGCGCGCCGCCGCCACCACCATCAACTCGTTGCGGCTCGCCGGCTTCTGTTCACTCATCGATAATCCCCGTAATCAACTGCGCCTGATGGCGCGCTCGTTGGGGTGAGGTTCTTGAAGTACGCGGCGCCGAACTTTGCAACGTAGGCGGCGCGATCTGGAAGGTCGTAGACCCACTCCTTCAGCCAGGCGTCGGTGGCGGCGGCATCGCGACTGATCGCATCCCACTCGCGGTAGAAGGCATTGTCACGATCGTATCCACCCTGCACATACGACGGGTGTGCGCCGTACGGCTCGTGCACCACGGCGTCCACAATCAGCCCCGGAATAATCGTGCGATTCGGATCAGCGCGCACCACGCTGGTTGGGACGATCTTCTCCACCACAGCGATGACGCGCTTCGCCGCAAAGGCCGCCTCCTTCTGGCAGCCGAGCAGCCCCCACATCTGCACGTTCCCCTCTTCATCAGCGCGTTGCGCGTGAATGATGGCAACGTCTGGATTTAGCGGCGGCACCGCCCAAATCTTCCCGTCGCCGTAGGGGCTCTCCACCTGGCGAATCAGCGGATTGACGTTCGGAAGGTCGCTCTCCGAATAGGAGCGGAGCGGGTAGAACGGGAGTCGATGCGCTCCAGCAACGTAGCGACCGACCATGCCGTGGTGGCTGTACTCCTCTACTTCAAGGAGCGTTTCGCCTGCGGCGAGCGCGGCGGGCTCAGTGCGGCGACGAATGGCGTGGAGCGATCCAACGCCAGGATTGCCGAGCCAGCTGAAGATCAACTTCTTGGCGCATCCTGCGGCGACCATCTGGTCGTAGACAAGATCTGGCGTCATGCGCGCAAGGGTCAGATTGCGGCGCTTCTGGCGGATGATCTCGTGCCCAGCGGCGAATGAGATGCAGTGGGTGAAGCCTTCAATCGCAACGGTGTCGCCGTCGTGGACGTGCGCGGCGATCGCGTCGCGCATGCTGCGGAGCTTGGATCCGGTCGCTCCGGACACGCCAGGTTCCGCGGTGCTACTAGCGCCGCGCGGCGACGGCCGCTGCAGCCTCGGCGAAGATACGGACCGCCGTCTTGATCTCTTCTGCGTTGACCACAAGTGGCGGGCTCATGCGCACGCCGCGATCGCCGCAGGTGAGCACCAGCAGGCCGCGCTTGAAGGCCTCAACCTCAACATCGGCCGCTGTATCTGCATCGGTGAAGTCAACGCCGATCATCAGGCCAATGCCACGAATATCCGTGACGATGCTGCTCCCCTTCAGTGCGACGCGAAGTCCATCGACCGCCTCCTTGCCGCGGGCAAGCGCATTCTCCATCAACTTCTCGTCGCGAATCACTTCAAGCGTTGCGATCGCGGCGGCGGCGGCAACCGGGTTACCACCGAACGTTGAGCCGTGGGAGCCAGGCTTCCAGCGCATCCAGTGCTCCTTGGCGATCACGGCGCCGATCGGCATGCCGGAGCCGAGCCCCTTCGCCGTAGCGATGATGTCTGGCTCAATGCCGAAGTTCTCAATCGCCCACATCTTGCCGGTGCGACCAACGCCCGACTGCACTTCGTCAACAACGATGGCGATGCAGTACTTGTCGGCAATCTGCTTCAGGCGTGGGAAGAAGTCCTTATCAGGAACGACGTAGCCGCCCTCGCCCTGCACTGGCTCCACAACGAACGCGGCGATCTCGTCACCTGGAATTGTTCGCGCAATGATGCGCTCCTCAAGTTCGTCCAGCCCCTCACTGCCGAACGGCACGTGAAGGAATCCTGGAGCGAGCGGCCCGAAGTGGGCGTGATACTTCGCCTTCGAGTTAGTGAGCGTCAGCGCGCCGAGCGTGCGCCCGTGGAAGCCGCCAACGAATCCAACGATCCACTGACGACCAGACATGTAGCGCGCCAACTTAATCGAGGCTTCAACCGCCTCGGTGCCAGAGTTCTGCAGTAGCACCTTTGATGGGCCGCTCCACGGCGCCGTTGCGGCGAGTGCGCTGGCAAGCTCCTGGTAGCGCTCTTCGTAGAAGTCGGAGGCGCTGTAATGGATGAGTCGCTGCGCCTGCTGCACGATCGCATCGACCACGCGTGGGTGGCAGTGACCTGTGGAGTTCACCGCGATGCCAGCGCAGAAGTCCAAGAAGACATTCCCGTCCTGATCTTCAACACCCATCCCGAAGCCGCGCACTGGCGCGAACGGATAGGCGCGCGGGAGGCTCCCGGAGACGACCGCCTGGTCGGCGGCAACCTGGGCGAGCGCCTTCGGCCCTGGCACCTCGGTGACAAGGTGCGGAAGGGTCGCTGGCCACGTGCCTGGCTTCTCGATCACGGTCATTTCAGCCTCCTCTTATGGT
>QWRJ01000020.1:10646-14694 GCA_003670475.1 Candidatus Limnocylindrus primus
CACGTAATAGAGACCGCCCCCCGACTTCCCAGTGGTGCCCGACTTCTTCCAGCCGCCGAACGGCTGGACCATCGGCCACGCGCCAGTGGTTGAGCCGGCGCGACGATTCACGTAGATCACGCCGCCGTGGATGGTGTCCAGGAAGGTGCGGATCTCCTTTTCGTCTTCGGTGAAGCAGCCCGCCGTGAGGGCGTAATCACTCTCATTGGCGAGTGCGATCCCCTCTTCGAACGAGCTGATCTTCGCCACCACAACGAAGGGGACGAAGAGCTCATCCTTGAAGAGTCGGTGCGTTGCGGGAAGTCCGGTGACCACCGTTGGCGCAACGTAGAAGCCCTTCGCAAGGTCACCCTCTGTGATGCGATCGCCGCCGATCTCCACCTTTCCGTCGCGCTTCGCCTCCTCAGAGGCGGCGAGGAAGGTGTCAACGGAGCGCTGATTAATGATTGGCCCAAGGAAGACGCCGCGCACCGTTGGGTCGCCAACCTTCAAGGCTTTTGTCTTCTCTACGAGCAGCTTCACGAAATCATCGTGCACGGAGCCCTCAACGTAGACGCGGCTGTTCGCCGAGCACTTCTGCCCGCCGAGTCCGAACGCGGAGCGCATCACTCCCTCTGCAGCCTTCTCAAGGTCGGCGTGCTTGGAGATGATCGTTGGATTCTTTCCGCCCATCTCCACGATGACCGGCTTCGGATAGCTCTTCGCGAATGAGTGGAAGACCTGCATGCCAACTTCAGACGAACCAGTAAAGGTGATGCCCGCAACATCAGGATTCTCCTGTAGTTCGGCACCAACGCTGTCGCCAGGTCCCATCACCATGTTGAAGACGCCGTCCGGAATGCCCGCATCCTTAATGGCACGTGCCAGCAGCACCGCGGAGAGCGGCGCATCAGACGATGGCTTCAACACCACCGTGTTGCCGGCAACGAGTGCGCCGCCAACTGGGCCACCCATCAGCGCGAACGGGAAGTTGAATGGGCTGATCACCGCCCAAACGCCGTACGGCTTTAGGACGGTGAGCGTCTCCACCTTGGCATCGCCACGATTTCCCATCGGGTGGTGGTAGCCCTTATTGCGTTCAACTTCGCCTGCGTAGATGCGGAAGAAGTCGGCCGTCTCCTCAACGTCGCCGAGTGCCTCCAAGCGATTCTTCCCCACCTCAATGGAGAGGAGCGCCGAGTAAAGGAACTGTCGATCACTGATCAGCTCCGCGGCGGCGCGGATTAGCTTGACGCGCTCCTCCCACGACCGCGCCGACCAGGCTGGGTAGGCAGCCTTGGCGGCGGCAATTGCGCTCTTCGCCGTGCTGCGATCGCCCTTAGTAAAGGTTCCAACAAGTGAGCCGTCGATCGGCGTGCGCTTCTCAAAGGTTGCGCCGTCGGTGATCCACTTCCCGTTGATGAAGTTGCCGTAGCTCGCGCCAAGGAGGGTGCGCGCCTCGGCGAGCCCAGCCTCATACCCCTTATGGATCTCCTCGTTGGAGTCGGAGAGGGTGGCGTACGTGATCTTCAACTTCTCGGCCATGGGACCATCCTTATCTACTTGTGGCGCGAGAGGCGCGCCGCTCCAGGCGAGTCTACTCCCCCGCTACCCCTTCTGATCTGCGCGGCAGGCGGCGCAGAGCCCCTGCAGGGAGAGGTGATCGAGGTCGGCGCTGAATCCGGTCGCCCCCGTGATCGCCCTCAAGATCGGCGCGGCGGCGGCGGCGTCCAACTCCTGTTCGGCACCGCAGCCACGACAGTGAAGGTGCCCGTGCTCCGTTGTCTCTTCTAGGTGGTAGGTCTCGCGCCCGTCTGGACCGTGGTGATGGCGCGCCAGACCGAGCTCTTCAAGGAGGTCGAGGGTGCGGTAGACCGTTGATGGCGTAGCGCTCGGATCGTCTTGGCGCACGCGCTCCACGAGTTCAGCGCCGGTGGCATGTCCGTCTGATGCGGCGAGCACGTCCACGATGATCTGGCGTTGATCGGTCCAGCGCTGCCCGCGCTCCTTCAAGGCGGCCTGCAGCCGCTCGGTCAGCCCCTGGTTCGCCGTCACCTTCGCCATCGGGTGAGGATAGGCGATGCTTATTGCAACGTGTTGCGATAGACTTACGGCATGAGACCGAACCTGCACATCCCTGACGGATTCCTCGCTCCAGAGGTGTCGATCGCACTCTGGATTGCTACTGCCGTGGTGATCGGGATCGCGCTGCGACGAATCGCAACGGAGCGCACGAACGCCCCTGCGCGAACGGTCCTGATGGGGATCGCTGGCGCATTCATCTTCGCTGCGCAGATGTTCAACTTCCCTGTCGCCGCTGGGACGAGCGGTCACCTCCTTGGTGGCGTGCTGGCTGGCGTGCTACTCGGTCCGTGGGCGGGGAGCATCGTGATGGCAACCGTGATCGGCATTCAGGCACTCCTCTTTCAAGACGGCGGGCTCCTGGTGCTCGGCGCAAACATCTTCAACATGGGCGTGATTGGCACGCTCGGCGGATCGCTCGTCGCGCGCGCAACATCCGAGGTGTTCGGTGGCGGGCGTCGAGGTCAGTTTGTGGGCGTCGGATTCGCCGCGTGGCTTTCGGTCATGGCGGCAGCCGGCCTCACCACGCTGCAGCTCGGAATTTCAGGAACTACTGACATTGGTATTGGCCTCCCCGCGATGCTTGGAACCCATGCACTCATTGGCGTGGGCGAGGCACTGATCACCATCGGCGCGATCGGATTCATCAGCGCAAGTGCGCCAGACATCTTGAGCGCACGCACCTCCGAGCGAGGTGCGTCAGCTCCACGTCGCATTGCGCTCGGTTCAGTGATCGCGCTGATCACGGTGAGCCTTGCAGCTCTCTTTGCGTCGGCAAGCCCCGATGGACTTGAGCGCGTCGCAGAAGATCTCGGATTCCTGGATCAGGGCCAGGGACCAGCATTCGAACTGTTGCCGGACTACACCATTCCAGGACTTGATGGAACCGTTTCCACGATTCTGGCGGGTGCTGTTGGCGTCGCCGTTGTGGTGGTGATCCTTCTTCTACTAGGACGGGTTGCGGCACGACGCCGTTCGGCGTAGCGGATGATCGCAACCGGTCGCCAAGATGCACGCGCGGCGATTGTCACCACGCTGCTGGTGACGCTTGCGGTTGCACTCCTCCCTACGGGGAGCTATCTCGCATATCTGCTCGTCTGGCTCGCGGTGGCCACTGTTGCCGCACTCAGCGGGATCGCGCCCGGGCAGCTCGCGCGACGCGCACTCGTCGCGCTCCCGTTCGTCGTTGCGGCGCTCCCCCTCCTCTTCACGCGGAGTGACGAGATCATCTGGGCGGGCGAGTTGGGGGCGATCAGCCTCAGCGTGAGTGGTGCCGGTCTGCGCATCATCCTCACCACGGCGCTGAAGGCGTGGATCTCTGTCCAAGTTGCACTGATCTTGGTCAAGCTCTACCCAATTGAGAGCATCGTCGGGTCGCTACGCGCGCTCAAGCTCCCTGACACGATCGCAACAAGTGCGGGTCTCACCATTCGCTACCTCGACCTGCTTCGCAACGAGGCGACACGGATGCTCCGTGCGCGCTCCTCTCGCTCCGCAAGTCCCATCGGTGAGACACGCGAGCGCGCCGGCGGCTCTATTCCGTGGCGTGCACGAGTCACGGGAAACCTCGCTGGCGCACTCTTCCTGCGCGCGTATGCCCGCGCCGCGCGCGTCGAGGAGGCGGCAACGGCGCGTGGGGCGCGTGGCTCGCTCTCGTTCGGCGGACTGCAGCAGACCGACCCTCGCATCGTTCAGAAGGCAGCCCTTGCCTTGGCCGCATTTGCACTGATCAGCGCCGGCGGCGCGCTTCTGCCAAGGTTCTGAGATGAGCGACGCGCACACTCACAGCCACTCGCACGCAGGGCTCCCTGCCGCACATGCGCACCCGCACGCCCACGACGGCGAACCGACAGGTGATGACCACTGGGTGCACCTTGAGCACCTTCACTTCAGATATCCCGACGGCACCGAAGCACTCCGCGGCATTGACATGCATATTGCGCGCGGCGAGAAGGTGGCGCTCCTTGGGCCGAACGGTGCAGGGAAG
>QWRJ01000021.1 GCA_003670475.1 Candidatus Limnocylindrus primus
GAAGCGGAGGTGATCAACGGCGGCGGGGATATCTCCTTCACGGCGTAGCTTGCGCGCCGTGCCGGTCTGCCAGACCTCGGCGTCGGCGAGTTGATCGGCCTCGCCAGCGAGCGCGTCAGCGAGGCGGATGAGGAGGAGGGCGCGGTCGGCGGGGGTGATGCTGCGCCACGGACCGTCGTCAAACGCGGTGCGTGCGGCGGCGATCGCGGCATCAACATCTGCAGGCGAAGCGAGCGGGATCTTGCCGATCTGCGCGCCAGTCGCTGGATGGTAGAGGTCAAAGGTCTCGCCGCCCTGTGCGGCACGCGAAGTGCCGTTGATCAGGAGTTGCGGCGTGAAGTTTGGTGCGGTCTTCGCCATCACTGAAGGGTAGGCGATCCCTCCACGGAGGTGTGGCACCCGTCGCGCTAGGATGGCGCTATGAGCAGCGAGCAGCCCCCGAAGCGTCCAGAGCGTGCGGTGAAGCGCGCAGCGCCAAGCGCCCTCACGGCGGCTGCCGCACCTGCCGTTTCCCATGTTGCGTCGGCACTCGCTGCGTCAAGCCCTTGGGCCTATTCACCAGCACCTGAGTCGAAAGAGCTCGCCCTGATTCGTCCGCGCTATGGCCTCTTCATTGACGGCCAGGAGCGCGCACCAGTGAGTGGCGAGGTGGTGGTCACCTACAACCCGGCCACAGAGGAGCCGCTTGCCGAAGTGGCGAAGGGGGGTGCCGAAGATGCCGACCGCGCCATCACCGCTGCCGACCGCGCGCACCGGAAGGTCTGGTCGAAGATGGAGCCACGCGAACGGGCCAAGTATCTCTATCGCATCAGTCGCATCATGCAGGAGCGGAGCCGCGAATTCGCGGTGACAGAGACGCTCGACTCGGGGAAGCCGATTCGCGAATCACGCGACGTTGATGTGCCGCTCGCCGCGGCGCACTTCTGGTACTACGCCGGATGGGCCGACAAACTCCAGTACGCCGTCCCAGGACGCCGACCCGAGTCGCACGGCGTGGTTGGTCAGGTGATCCCGTGGAACTTCCCACTGCTGATGCTCGCCTGGAAGATTGCCCCCGCGCTCGCCGCAGGGAACACGGTCGTCCTGAAGCCTGCGAGCACCACACCGCTCACCGCACTCCTCTTCGCCGAGGTTTGCCAGCAGGCGGATCTCCCGCCAGGCGTCGTCAACATCATCACGGGGCCTGGCGAGATGGGGATGGCGATCGCCACCGATCCGCGCGTCGCGAAGGTCGCCTTCACAGGAAGCACATCAGTTGGGATCAAGATCGCGCAGGGGATCGCGGGACAGGGGAAGGCACTGACGCTGGAGCTCGGTGGCAAGGCGGCGAACATCGTCTTTGAGGATGCGGCGCTCGACCAGGCGGTGGAGGGCGTGATCAACGGGATCTTCTTTAATCAGGGCGAGGTCTGTTGCGCAGGGAGTCGCCTCCTGGTGCAGGAGTCGATCGCCGAAGAGTTCATTGCGCGGCTCAAGGAGCGCATGACCACACTGCGTGTTGGTGACCCGATGGATAAGAACACCGATGTTGGCGCGATCAATTCGCGCGCGCAGATGGAGACGATCGGTGAGCTGGTTGCGAGCGGCGTGGCAGAGGGGGCGAAACTCTGGCAGCCAGAGTGCGTGCTTCCGACGCGCGGCTGGTTCTACAAGCCGACCCTCTTCACTGGCGTGGCGCAGAGCCACCGCATCGCGCGCGAAGAGATCTTCGGGCCGGTCCTCTCCACGATCACCTTCCGTACCGTGGACGAGGCGATCGAGAAGGCGAACAACACGGCGTACGGGCTCTCCGCCGGCATTTGGACGGAGAAGGGGAGTCGCATCCTCCAGGTCGCCGCGCAGCTGAAGGCTGGCGTCGTCTGGGCGAACACCTTCAATCGCTTCGATCCAACCGCACCGTTCGGCGGCTACAAGGAGTCCGGCTACGGCCGCGAGGGCGGCCTGCAGGGGCTCAGCGCCTACCTGAGGAGCTCCTAATGGGAAAGAAGAGTGGCAAGAAGGGCGCCGGGAAGGGTGAGAGCCCACTGATCACTGCAGTCACGGCAACGGACGGCGCACGACTCGAAATCCGCCGCACACCGAAGCTCTATATCGGCGGCGCCTTCCCGCGCAGTGAGTCGGGTCGTACCGACGTGCTTCAACTTGCTCGCGGTGGGAGCGCCAACGTTGCGCGCGCATCGCGCAAGGATCTCCGCGAAGCGGTGAAGGCGGCGCGCAGCGCGGCACCAGGCTGGGCGGCGCGCAACGCATCGCTCCGCGGGCAGATTCTCTACCGCGTTGCAGAGTTGATGGAGGGTCGCGCCGCACAGTTCCGCGACGACCTGATAGCGCACGGCTACGGCAAGTCGGAGGCGACAGAGGAGGTTGCGGCGAGTATCGACCGACTCGTCTGGTTCGCCGGTTGGCCAGATAAGATCCCCGCCGTCTTGGGCGGCACGAGCCCTGTCGCTTCGTCGCACTTCGTCTTCACCATCCCTGAGCCAACGGGTGTTGTGGCGATCGTTGCGCCAGAGAGTTCGCCACTGCTCGGACTTGTCACGCGACTCGCAGGCGTGCTGGCTGGCGGAAACGTTGCAATCCTCCTTGCGAGCGAAGGGGCGCCACTCCCCGCCGTCACACTCGCCGAGACACTCGCCGTCAGTGACGTACCTGGTGGCGTCGTCAACATCCTGACTGGTCGTCGTTCGGAGCTGATGCCACACCTGACGCGCCATGCAGACATTGATGGAGTAGACCTATGGGGCTGCCCGGATGATCTACTTGCCGACGCGGAGCGTGGCGCCGCGGAGCATGTGGCGCGCGTCGCTCGTCGCCAACATGACGAGAAGGATCGCGCCAGCGCCTTTCAGGGGGAGCGCGGCGAACGTATTGACGGGATGACCGCCTTCCTAGAGATGAAGACCGTCTGGCATCCGATCGGCTCGTAGCGCGCGCTAGTCGAGGGTGAAGTCGTCGGGATCGGCGTATGCGCCGGTCGCCTCTTTCTCCAGCTGCATCAGTAGGTCGTTAACGAGGCTCGACGCGCCGAAACGGAATCGGTTGGGGGTGAGCCAGTCGGGCCCGAGCGTCTCATGGACGACCACGAGGTATTGGATCGCCTCTTTTGCACTCTTGATCCCGCCGGCCGGCTTCATCCCAACGACGCGTCCGGTGCGGTTCCAGTGTTCGCGAATCGCTTCGAGCATCACCAGGGTGACGGGGAGTGTGGCGGCTGGCGTCACCTTCCCAGTAGAGGTCTTGATGAAGTCTGCCCCCGCCGCAATCGCAAGGACCGATGCGCGACGCACATCGTCGTAGCTCCCAAGTTCGCCCGTCTCAAGGATGACCTTTAGATGTGCCGGACCGCAGGCATCCTTCACGGCCACGATCTCATCCCATACTTTTGCAAAGTCGCCGGAGAGAAATGCGCCACGGTCGATCACCATGTCGATCTCATCTGCCCCCGCAGCAACGGCGTGCTTCGTCTCAGCGATCTTCAGGTCAATCCATGAGCGTCCACTTGGGAATGCGGTGGCAACGGAGGCAACCTTCACGGAACTCCCAGCGAGTGCCTCCTTTGCGATCGCGACCATGTCGGGGTAGCAGCAGAGCGCCGCCACAGATGGAACTTCGCTGTTGCCTGGCTGTGGGCGCATCGCCTTGGCGGCGAGCTGCCTGATCTTCCCCGGAGTGTCCTTCCCCTCCAGCGTGGTGAGGTCGCACATGCTGATCGCAAGCCGCAGCGCCCAGACCTTGGTCGACTTCTTGATTGAGCGAGTCTTGAGCGCCGCCACGCGCTCTTCCACCCCAACACGATCAACTGGGGTGACGTCACGGAGCCATCCGGCCAGCGCGCGCGAATCTGTTGCGGTGGGGAGTGAGAGGCTCATGGGGAGAGTATCCTCTGCGCACGAAGTTGAGGCAAGGGGAGGGGTGGCGCAATGAGCAGAAGCGAGCAGGGGGGCGGCGAGCCACGCTTCGCGCGCGCCGACGACGATCTTCGTCTCTTCACGGAGATGCCGAAGGCGGAGCTGCACCTACATCTTGACGGCTCGCTTGATCCGAGCCTTGCGCTCGAGCTTGCGAAGACGCGTGGCGTTGAGGCACCGCGCGATTGGGCGGGGATGCGCGCCGCACTCGTTGCCCCTGAGCGCTGCGCTGATCAGGCCGACCTGCTGCGCGCCTTCGATTTACCGATCGCACTGCTCCAAGATGCTGAGGCGTTGGAGCGCGCTGCGGATCATCTGGTTCGCGCGAAGGCGGCAGAGAACGTGGTCTATATGGAGCTGCGTTGGGGTCCTCATCTGCACACGGCGAAAGGACTGACGCAGTCGCAGGTGATCGCTGCAGTTGCAAAGGGGGCCAACGCCGCCGCCACTGCGTGTGGCGTTGAGGTGCGCCTCATCATTACGGCACTCCGGTCGCACAGCCTGGAGGAGAACCGCGCGCTCGCCGCCGCTGCGGTTGCGGCAAAAGATCTCGGTGTGGCTGGCTTCGATCTCGCTGGGCGTGAAGCGGCCTTCCCGGATCCACTCACCTTTAAGGACGCATTTGATGTTGCGCGCGACGGCGGCCTTGCGATCACCCTGCATGCTGGTGAGTGGGGTGGTGCGGCGCAGGTACGCCGCGCGCTCGCCGTCAACCCTGCGCGCATCGCACATGGCGCGGTTGCCGTTGAAGATCCTGCACTCTGCGATGAGCTGATCGCCCGTGGCGTGGTGCTCGACCTCTGCCCATCAAGCAACGTGCAGGCGGCGATCGTCTCGGGGTACGGCGACTTTCCAATTCTCACCCTCCACCGTCGCGGCCTCCGCGTCACCCTCAACACGGACGACCTGGTTGTCAGTGACCTGACGTTGAGCGAGGAGTACGGTCGCGTTCGACGCCGGCTCGGCGCCTCTGTTACAGAGCTGCTGGAGATCGCGCATGCGGGCTACGAGGCGGCCTTCGTGCCTGACCCACTGCGGGAGGCACTTCTAAAGCGGTTCACGGACTGGCGGCTCGCCTGCCTCTCCTCGCACGAATAGCCACGTTCGCTCTGTTGCCTCGCACGGGGGCTGGAACCTGAGCGCAAGTCAGGGGGGAATAGGGCAGAATGCCGCCAGTGGCCAGCACAGTGCTGGCCCGCCTGTGGCGCGTTGCGCCTAGGCAAGCAGTAATAGCGGAGGGCTACATAAAGATGAAGACGCGAATGTTCGCGCTCCTCAGCATGCTGGTGCTCGTCGTTGCCGCCTGCGGCGGTTCGACCGAGTCCCCATCAGCCTCTGTAGATGCCGGTAAGGGCGACTACAAGGCATGCCTCTCGCTGGACACCGGTGGTCCAGCGGACAAGAACTTCAACCAGTCGGCCTACGAAGGCCTGCAGGCGCTTGAGGCCGAGGGCTTCCAGGTTGCCTATACAACGGCTGTCGATGATTCGTCGTACGCGCCGAACATTCAGCAGTTGATCGACCAGGGCTGCAACACGGTGATCGCGGTTGGTTACAACCAGGGCACCGCGCTGCAGGAGAAGGTCGTTGCTCCAGAGAACGCAGAGATCGCCTTCGGGTGGGTCGATGCAACCTGGACGCTTGAAGACGGCACCATCCCAGCAAACTTCACTGGAATCGATTTCCAGATCGACGAGGCTTCCATGCTCGCTGCGTATCTCTCAGCAGGCATCTCCTCAACCAAGACCATCGCCACGTACGGCGGCGCGCCATATCCTGGCGTGACGAAGTTCATGGACGGTTGGGTCGCGGGAGCCAATTACTACGCCGAAAAGAAGGGCGTTGAAATCAAGGTTCTCGGCTGGGATCCAGCTGCCGCAACAGGTACGTTCAACCCGAGCACCGCGCCGTTCAACGACGTGGACTTCGGGAAGACGACAGCTGAAGCGTTCGCGGGCCAAGGCGCCGATGTGGTGCACGCAGTTGCAGGAACAACGGGCAATGGTTCGTATCAGTACATGCTCGACAACAACCTGTACTCGGTTGGCGTCGACCTTGACCAGTGCATCAGCCTTCCAGAGTATTGTGGAACACTCCTGACCTCAGCACAGAAGAACATCGGTGCTGCAGTGATCACGGCAGTGAACGACCACTACGCCGGCAACAAGGGCGGCACCAACTACGTTGGTACCCTCAAGAACGGCGGCGTTCAGATCGCAACGCTCGATCGAACCGAGTCCGAATGGACCAGCGTGTTCGGTTCGCTCGTTACGGCAGAGTTGAAGGCGGAGGTTGAGGCCCTGAAGGCCGCAATCATCGACGGCTCTGTCAGCGTTTCTTCGTACGCAGGGAAGTAGCTAGTTCGGCGCATCGTTGACACGATGTGCCATAGAACCCCGCCCGGGTGCTTCGGCGCTCGGGCGGGGTTCTAAATGCCACTGATTCGTTTGAGAAGGAGGCGCGCCACATGAAGCTAGAACTGCAAGGAATCACCAAGCAGTTCCCGGGCGTGCTCGCAAATGACCGCATCTCAATCTCCGTCGACAAGGGCCAGGTTCTCGGCCTGCTTGGAGAGAATGGCGCTGGCAAGACCACGCTGATGAATATCCTTTCCGGCCTCTATCGCCCCGATTCAGGCAGCATCCGCATCGACGGCACCGAACGCACGTTCCGTGATCCCGCACAAGCAATCAACGCCGGGATCGGAATGGTCCATCAGCATTTCATGCTCGTTCCGGTCTTCGACGTGACGGAATCAGTCGTCCTAGGGAGCGAACCGACCAAGGGGCCTCTCGGTAGCTTTGATCGCACGACCGCTCGCGCGCAGGTCGTCGAGCTGTCAAAGAAGCACGGACTCCACGTAGATCCCGATGCCAAAATTGAATCGCTCCCTGTAGGCGTTCGCCAACGTGTTGAGATCCTGAAGGCGCTTTACCGAAAGAGTGAGATCTTGGTGCTCGATGAGCCCTCGGCGGTTCTCACGCCTCAGGAGACCGAAGAACTCTTTGAGATCATCCGGGGCCTGGCAAAAAGTGGGACCGCGGTGATCTTCATCACGCACAAACTGAATGAGGTAATTGCAGTAGCTGACAAGATCACGGTGCTCCGTCGGGGTGCAGTTGCTGGCGAGACAACGCCTGCAGCGGCGACCGCCGCAAGCCTTGCGGAGATGATGGTTGGTCGCGAGGTTCAGTTGACCGTTAGCCGCTCCAAATCCAAAGTGCTAGAGCCCATCTTGGAAGTCAACGAGATGAGCGTCCTGAACGACGCGGGTGCCATCGCTGTGGATCGCGCAACATTCGAAGTCCGAAGCGGCGAAATTCTCGCCATCGCCGGAGTTCAAGGAAACGGACAGACCGAATTAGTTGAGGCACTGACGGGACTTCGCCCGATTGACTCAGGGAACGTCACGTTGGAATCTAAGCCCTTTGCTGCAGGATCTCCCCGTGAGATTGCGAGCGCAGGCGTCGCGCATATTCCCGAGGATCGCAACCGTGACGGCATGGTCAAAGGGATGACCATTGCGGAGAATTACATTCTCAATACGTATCACTTGCCTCAGTACAGCAAGCGGGGTCTGCTGGATCGAAAAGCGATCAGCGCCGCGACCGAGAAGGCCGTGAAGGACTTTGATGTTCGCACGCCGTCAATTGATACTGACATCGCTTCCCTCTCTGGTGGCAACCAGCAGAAAGTTATCGTCGCGCGAGAGTTCAGCCGCAATGTCCGTCTCGTCATTGCGGCCCAGCCAACACGAGGTCTGGACGTGGGCTCAATTGAGTACATCCACCGTCGAATCGTGGAACAGCGCGACTCTGGCGCCGCCGTCCTCATTGTCAGCACAGAGCTTGACGAAGTGCTTGCCCTTGGGGATCGAGTGGCAGTGATGTACGAAGGTAGAATCGTGGGCATTCTTGACGCAAAGGACGCAACTCGAGAACGTGTTGGCCTCTTGATGGGGGGAATCGTCGCATGACCCGGATTGGTGCTTTTGCAAGAAAACTACGCGTACCAGCTCTGTCAATCTTTGTCGCGCTCTTTATTGGTGCACTTTTCATCATCTTCACCGACGTTGAGGTCCTTGGCCGACTGCTCTCCGATCCAATCGGTGCGCTTAGCCTTGGGGTCGGACGTGCGGCCACAGCCTATTCAGCGCTCCTCCGCGGAGCATTAGGAGACCCCGAAACCATCGGCAAGGCCCTCGCCTCTAACGGCGACGTGCAGCTCTGGGCGCGCGCGCTGCGACCGATCGTCGAGAGCGTGGTTGCGTCAGTGCCCCTGATCTTTGTTGGGCTCGGGGTGTCTGTTGCGTTTCGAACGGGCATCTTCAATATCGGAGGTGCGGGCCAGTACACAATGGGCGCGGTCGGTGGAACCCTGGCCGCGCTGATCTTTGGTGGCGGTGTGACACCTGTGCCGATCGCCATCATCCTCGTAATGATCTTCGGGCTCATTGGCGGTGCCCTATGGGCATTCATTCCTGGCTTCCTCAAGGCCCGCGTTGGGGCGAGCGAGGTAATCACAACGATCATGCTGAATTTTATTGCAGCCCAGTTCGTGTTCTTCCTCGTATCAAATTTTGAGTTCATCCAGAAGCCTCCCCGCATCCAACCGGTGTCAAAGGAACTGAGTCAGTTCGTGGACCTTCCGGGGATACTGCCGATTGAGAGCCTCCGTTTGGATATCGGAATCATCGTGGCGCTGCTCACCGCTGTCGCTGTCAGTTGGTTCCTCTTCCGGTCAACTCGAGGCTTCGAACTCCGCACCGCTGGGTTGAACATTGCGGCTGCGAAGTACGCGGGCATGGGCGCGGCGAGCTCCATCATTACCGCGATGCTCATCTCAGGTGCGATTTCGGGGCTCGGGGGCGCGCTCGTTGCTGTGGGTACGGTGAAGCAACTTTCACCAGGAATCGCGGGTAGCGTGGGGTTCACGGCGATCGCGATTGCACTCGTTGGCGGGACTCGACCGAGCGGCGTCGTCGCCACGGCTCTTGTGTTCGGGCTTCTGCAGCATGGCGGAAGCCTGATGCAGGTGACTACCTCTATTCCGATTGAAATGCTGCTCTTCATTCAGGCACTTGTCATTGCGTTCATCGCCGCACCTGAACTCACCCTGGGCATCATCAAGAATCCATTTGTCCGGCGTTCAAAGTCGGTGACCAAATGAGTGGGGGAGGCGACGTGTCACGCACCAAGAAGTCCTCAAAGGGACGCGAGAAAGTTTCGGCGAGCTCCGTCCCTGCAGGCGTTGAAGCCCACAACGCAGGTGAAAGCGCCGAAGCGCACCAGCAACAGGTAGCAGCGCGTATTCGTGCGGGCCTATTCGCGATCTTCGCGGCAGTCTCTGTTTCCATCACGTCTGGTTCGTTCGGAGTGGACGGCAATTTCGCGTTTTGGAGCGATTCGATCGGTGGCGAGCAGGTGTTCTTCTCGGTACCAGTCGCACTTCTGTGGGGCATAGTTTCTGTCGGCTTTATCGCCATCACCCTGCTCCAGCTTCTCCGTGGCGCGAAATTCGCGTGGAGGGCTTCGATCGGAATCATCGCCCCCGCCTTGGTCATTGCCCTGCTCGCTCGTCTCTTGGACGGGACGACTGCGAACCTCACTGTGTTCTTCACGAGCACATTGAGTTTTGCGATCCCAGTTGGCATCGGTGCGCTCGCAGGTATCATCTCCGAGCGGAGTGGAATCCTCAACATTGCGGTTGAAGGGAAGTTGCTCTCTGGCGCGATGGTTGGGTCAATTGCGTCAAGCATCACGGGCGTTGCCATCGCGGGTCCTGTCGCGGGCGCCTTGATCGGAGCGCTACTGAGCCTATTTCTTGCCTGGCTGGGGATTCGCTACAAGGTTGACCAGATCATTGCTGGAACGGTCATCAACATCGGCGCGTTGGGCATCACCAGCTTTGCATATCTACGAATCCTTCAGCCATACAGCGAATACAATCGCCCGATCGGGATTGAAACCGTTGATATTCCACTGCTTTCTCACATCCCGATCCTCGGTCCAATCTTCTTCTCGTTGAGCCCCTACTTCTACGCGTCCATTGGCTTGATTCTCTTCTTTACATACATGATTTATCGAACACGCTGGGGGTTACGACTTCGAGCGGCGGGTGAACAGCCGAGTGCTGCGGGCACCGTTGGCATTGACGTGGTGAGGCTTCGCTACCGCGCGATGCTTATCGCCGGCCTCCTTGCAGGTTTTGCAGGAAGTTATATTGCTTTGAGCGGAACTGGCGGATTCGGAATCAACACTAGTGCGGGTAAGGGATTTATCGCGCTCGCTGCGGTGATCTTTGGAGCGTGGAATCCAGTTTATGCATTCGGGGCGGCCCTCATCTTTGGTATGACCTCTGCAGCAACTACGTTGCTCTCGGGTCTTGGAGTCTCGCTGCCTCCTCAGATCTTGCTTTCAATGCCGTATATCGTCACGATTATTGTGGTGGCGGGCCTGATTGGTCGGGTGCGAGCCCCCGCATCGGCCGGACGACCATACGATCAGGGTTAGAGCGCTCACCCTGTGAGTGACTCGTCGGTGATCGGTTGGCCAACCTTTCATCACGCGCAGCTCACGCCGCGAACCGCTCCTGTCGGCACCGTTGCTAAGCCCCTCCCGCTGATCATTGACAGCGATCCTGGCCTCGATGATGCGTTGGCGATTGCCTGCGCTGTGGTTCGGCCTGAGCTCAATCTGCTTGCGGTGACGAGTGTTGGCGGAAACGCTGATGTCCACCACTGCACGGAGAACGCCCTGCGTCTGCTCCACCTGTACGGGGCAGATAGCGTTCCCGTTGCTGAAGGTGCTGCTGGGCCACTTGCTGGGCCACTCGAGCGTGCCACCGAAGTTCATGGCGAGGGCGGGCTTGGCAACACCACGCTGCCGAAGGCGCCGCGCTCTGCGGAGTCAGAAGGCGCCGTTTCACTGATGGCGCGCCTCCTTGAGGCTTCGCCTGAGCCTGTGGCAATCGCGCCAGTGGGACCGCTGACAAACATTGCGCTGCTGATTCGTTCGTATCCGCATTTGGCGCCGAAGATCTCCCATATCTGCCTGATGGGAGGCTCGGTTGGGGAGGGGAACTCTTCCGCGTCAGCAGAGTTCAATATCTACGCAGATCCAACCGCCGCGGAGATTGTCTTCAATAGCGGTTTGCCGATCACCATGATTGGACTTGATGTGACTCACCACGCGATCCTTGACCGCACCATTCTTGAGCGGCTGACCGCACTTCCAGGAGCGTCCGCGAAGGTTGCCGCCGAGTTGCTCAAGTATTCATTCGATCGATCTGCAGCGTGGGGCCAAGGGGAGAAGATGGCCATTCACGATGCCGTCGCCGTGCTGCACCTCGCCATCCCTGATCTCGTTGGCGTTTCGCGCTACCACGTGGTGGTAGACGCCACGCAAGGGCCGGCGCGAGGGCGCACCATCGGCGACGCGAATCCATATCGACTGAAGCGCGACAAGATCGAACCGAATTGCGATGTTGGGCTCACGATTGACAGCGCAAGATTTGCAAACGAGATGGTTGAGATCTACTCCAAGCTCCCATGAGTGACCTGAAGCCGAATCCTCTTCCACTCTCGACGCCATTCCCGCCATCGCCACGCCGCGCTCCCCTTGGCACGTTGGCGAAACCGCTCCCGATCATCATTGACTGCGACCCAGGGCACGATGACGCCATGGCGCTCGCGGTTGCGCTAGCGCGACCAGAGTTGAAGGTGCTGGGCGTTACGGCCGTTGCGGGTAATGCCTCACTTCCAAAAACCTATGAGAATCTCCGCCGCACTCTGGCGTTGCTCGGCGCGCACCAGATGCGCGTTGCCGCTGGCGCGGATGTACCGCTCGTTCGCCCTCTCTGGGTTGCACCATATGTCCACGGAGACTCAGGCCTTGATGGAGCAGAGCTCCCTGCGCCGTCTGGTGTTGAGCATGCGGCGGGGGCCGTTGACCTGATCGCAACGCTGCTGCGTGAGTCGGCAGAGCCGGTGACACTCGTCCCACTCGGACCACTCACCAATATTGCGATCCTGCTACGCGACCACCCCGAGCTGAAACCGAAGATTGCGCACATCTGCTGGATGGGTGGTGCAATCGGAGAGGGGAACGTCACCGCCTCTGCAGAGTTCAATTCGTATGTGGATCCCGATGCCGCGGCGATCGTCTTCGCTGCAGGGATCCCGATCACGATGGTCTGCCTGGATGCCACGCACCGTGCACTGACCGGCGAGACGGCACTGAAGCGCCTCGAATCTGCGGGGACACTCCCAGCAACCATCTTTGCCGATCTGCTTCGCTTCTACGCGATCTTCCATAAGGATCGGTACGACTGGCCAGCCTCCGCTGTGCACGATGCTGTTGCCGTTGCGCATCTCGCCGTGCCAAACCTTCTTGCGCTCGTGCATGCGGCAGTAGATGTTGAGCTCGGCGACCTCGCTCGCGGGCGAACAATCACCGACTGGTACGGCGATCGTCTCGTTCAGCGAAACCGTGCGGCAGATGTTGACGTAGCCGTTGGAGTGGATGCGGATCGTTTTGATGCGGTGCTCGTGGAGGCGATCCTCTCGTTCAAGTAGGCAGAGCGCCGAGACGCGTTTAGGGGCGCAGGCGCAACTCCGCCAAGATTCCTGGGATGGCTGCAGAAATTTCTGCCGCAGCGCGTTCGTACGCTTCCATCGGATAGCTCCACGGATCGTTCAGATCTTCCCCCGCGGCTTGCGGGTCAAAGTCGCGCAGGAGCCGCACCGCTGGCTTCTGCTCCGTTGCGGCGGCGATCGCGCGGCCGTCACGCAGGTTGAACCGATCGGCGACCAGAATCAGATCTTGTCGTTCTGCCAGCGCAGGGGTGAGCCTGCGCGCTCGATGCTCCGTTCGCAATCCGCGTTGCGCGAGGAGGGCTGCGGAGTTGGGGTGCATCCCCTCACCCTCGTGCTCGTCGGAGGTGCCAGCGCTTGAGACGATCACCCGGCCAGCAAGTTCAGGGTCGGCGGCGATCGCCGCCTCAAGGAGCACCTCGGCGAGCGGCGAGCGGCAGATATTGCCGTGGCAGAGGATCAGCACGTGGAGCATGTGCGGAGACTACCTGAGCCGAGGAGGCGTGCTGGGCGGGGGAGTGCGCCGCGGGCGTGGGTTCGGTATCCTGTATGAGCGTGCATGGCGGGGTAGCTCACCGGTAGAGCAGGGGATTCATAAGCCCTTGGTAGCAGGTTCGATTCCTGCCCTCGCTACCAACGTCAAGCGCAGGCAGAGAGCAGAGGAGGTTCTAGTGATCCCGAAGTCCTTCCGTAACGGTGCCGTGATGCTGATGCTCCTCCTTGGAACGGTGCTGCTCCTTGGCAGCGTCCTCCTCTCGCCAACCCCCGCGCCAAGCAAGGGCTACTCCGCCTTCCTCAGCGATGTGAAGTCTGGGCGTGTTGACGCTGTGGTCCAGCAGGACCAGACCCTCACGATCACGCTGACCGGCACGCCGCCCGAGAGCTACCAGGTGCAGGTGCCAACGCAGCTAACTGATGTCTACAACGATCTGCTTGCCGCAGCGACCGCAGGTGGACAGAGCCCTGAGGGCATCACCTTCGGCGCAAAGGCGCCAGATGAGTCCGGGCAGCTGATGGGCCTCCTCTTGAGCGCCTTCCTTCCAGTCCTTCTCATCGGTGGCCTCTTCATCTTCATGATGCGCAGCGCGCAGGGACAGAACAACCAGGCGATGCG
>QWRJ01000022.1:0-4000 GCA_003670475.1 Candidatus Limnocylindrus primus
GCAGGGCGATGGGGACGAGCAGCACCGAGCCGAGCCCGAACTGGATCGCCAGCGCGCGCGGCGCCACGAAGCGACGCTCGCGCTCGGGGAGGATGCGGCCGAACCAGGTCTGCACGTTTGCGCCAGCGAGCGCCTGCGCCGTTGCGCCAACGCCGAAGCCGATCGCAATCAGCAAGATGCCGCCGATGGCGGAGAGTAGCCCCGCCCAAATCAGCACGACAACCGCGATGTAAAGGAGGGGTCGCATCAGTCCAATTGCGGCGATCACGATCGTGAGTCCGCGCAGGTCGCCACGATTGCGACGCAAGATGGCGGGGACGAAGGCCTGCAGGATCCCGCCAACGAATGGGAAGAGGCCGATCAGCGTTGCGAGTGCTGGTGATGCGCCGAGCGTTGCAACGAGTGGGATGGCGAGTCCGTCGCCAGCGAGTGCAACGGCGATCGCGTCAGAGATGGCGAGTGTGCCGAAGGCGGCGTATCGGCCGGTGAGGAAGCGTCGCCAATCGGCGGCGGCGCCGCTCACTCTGGCTTGGCGGCGGCGCTGCTCGCGCGGACCTGTTCCTCGATCTTCTCCAGGTCTTCGGCGATCGCGAGTCGGAGTGTCTCAAGCTCCTTATCAACCTTGGAGGTGGTGTCATTGATCGCCGTGAGTGAGCGCTTCGTCACGCTAATTGATTCAAGTCGCTTTCGAATCGAGAGCACCGACTCGTTCACCGCAGCGATATCCGCCCCCGAACTCTGCGTTCGACGACGGATGCGCGCACTGATCTTGGCGAGCCTGAACCCCGCCTGCAGGATCGCGGTGTCTGGCGCCTCTGGATCCACCGCGCAGAAGACGCCGAATCGATTCAACTCGAACGGTGTCGCCCAGTCTGGCGCGGCCTCTTCGCTGAAGATCATCAGCGCAATCTCCGCACCGCGATTCGCTTTCGCTTCGGTGAGCTCTCGTTCAATCTCTGGCTCGCTCATCTTCTTATCTTTCACCTCTACGACGATTCGGAAGGTTGGGGCAGAGCTCTCCTTCGCGTTAGCAACGATCACCGCGTCGCCCTTCTTTGAGTTTGGTAGGGTCCCGACTGTTCCGCCAGTCCCTTCAATGACATCATCAGTTGCGCGCAGCATCTCAGTGTATTCGGCGATGATGCGGGATTCGAAGTCGGCCCCCTTCGCCGTCCCCTTCTTCCGCTCGCCCTTCGCCGCCTTCTGTGACGCCTCCATCTCAACAATCTTGAGCAGCACATCGTCGAAGCGCTTCGCGATCTCAGCACGGAAGCCGCTCAGTGGCGACGCTTCGCGCGTGGGGTCAAGGAGGTGCGCGAGCTTGCTCGCGTCGCCATCAAAGTAGGTGCCGAGGATGGTGTTCAGCTTGCCGATCGCGGAGTCGCGGCGATTCTCGTCGAAGAGATCCTTAGTGAACTGGGCGAGCTGCCCCTTGTCGCCGATGAAGCGCTCCAACGTTGCTGGCATCACACCCCCTTCGGTTGAGAAGGTCTTGCGCAGGATCTCCTCCACCTCAACGGTCGCCTTCTTGTTGGAATCAGCCGCGTCGCTCAGTAACTTGTCAAAGGCGCGGCGCACATGATCAACGTCAATGGAGCCGCTTGCGCTTTGTAGTGCCATCAGGCCAACGCGTAAGGCGCGTTCAACCGTCTCAGGGCGCTCCTCTGGTGAGCGGCTCTCCAGATATCCGGCAAGGGCGCGGTCAATGATCTCCAGCGAGGCGACGCGGATGCGATCGCCAACAACGTCAACCTGTGTCGGCTTATTCGCCGCGCTCATCGGGACGAGCCCCGGTGCCGCGTTGAGATCTGGTGCGCGTTCGCTACTCATGGGTGCTCTCGCGGTTCATGGTTAGCGCAGCGCGATCGTGCCGCAGCCGTCGCAGAGGGCGACGAGTCCGTGGCGGTCGCGTGCGTAGCCGGCGGTGTGCATCACGCCAGGGCAGCCGACACTGCGGCAGCGCCAGGCCCAGGCTTCACCGTCACTCGTGTTGTCATAGGGGAGCGCCTCAGCGGCGAGCTTCTCGGCGAGCCCCTCGCGTGCGCCGAGTGTTAACGCGATCGCGGCGGCGCGCTCCGCCTCGCTCTCCTTCTTATATGGGTAACTCTGGGCAACATTGCTTGGCATGCGGCGAGTATACCGAGCCGCTATCGTGGAGCGGATGACTGCTTCAATGCGCTCGTTGCTTCTGGGGACGCTCACCCTGCGCACGGCGACGGGGACGACTGGCGCCCTCCTGATCGTCTGGAATAAGTACCTGAATTCGACGGGCGAGGTGAGCATTACGCCGGTGGACCTTGCGACGATCACCCTCGCCTTCTACGTCACGGAGCTGATCGGTTCGCCGATCTTCGGGATCATCGCCGACCGTGTTGGGCGGAAGCCGGTGATGCTTCTTGGCCCACTCTTCGGCCTTGCGGCGGTGCTCCTCACCCCCTTTGCGGCGACGATTCCACTTCTGATCTGCACGCGACTCCTTGAGGGCTCATCAACCGCGGCGAGCGTGCCGTCGATCCTCTCCTATGTTGCGGCGAACACGAGTCACGATGAGAAGTTGCGCGGGCGCGTGGTCACACTCTTTGAGGTGGCGACGCTCGGCGGGCTCCTGGTTGCAGGGACGGCCCTTGCGGGACCACTCTGGGAGATCTTCGGGACGACCGCCTTCGCAATCAATGGTGGCATCTATCTACTCTCGCTCGCCTTCTTCGCCTACGGCGTAAAGGACGAACACACCGCGCCGCCACCGCATGACGAGGGGCGTCTGAGGAAGTACGCGAAGCTCTTCAGTCAGCGCGGCATCCTTCTCTTTGTCCCAACCTGGGTCTCCATCAACGCGATCATCGGGGTCTGGGTGCCGCAAGGGCTCAACCTGCTGCTCGGCGACGCTGGCGTAGACACGACGGGGCAGTTCCTGCTGAGCGGCTTCCCCTTTGTCATCATCACCACCGCCTTCGCCTTTGTTGCGCTGGTTGGCGGTGGCGGCCTCTTCTTCTGGGGGAATCGCTTCGCAAACTACCGCCGCACCACAATCCTCCTTTTCGGTCTGATCGCCTTTGTTGTGGCGATGTCTGCCGTCTTCCTGATGAATCGTTTGACTGGAACTGATCTGCTGCTGATCGGCGCGCTGTTCGTCACCATCTGTGTCTCCATGTTCTTCATCGCTGGCGCAACGCCGGCGGCGCTCGGCTTCCTCGCCGATGTCTCCGAGCGTTATCAGGCCGATCGCAGCGCGGTGATGGGGCTCTACTCGATCTTCCTCGGCCTCGGCCAGGTGATCGGGGTGAAGGTGGCGGGGGACCTCGCCACCTCCTTCGGCGTGGACGGGCTGGTCTACGCCACGCTTGGCTTCCTCGTGATTGCGGGGAGCTTCCTCCTGATCTTGCGCCGGGTGGAGCACGAGATCCTCCCAACGACCCTGCAGCGGCAACGCGCCGCGCACGACTGACCCCCGCCGATAAACTCAGGGTGCGTGCAGGTCTCCTCCTGCACTTAGCTGAGGGGGGTTGATATGAGCCAGTCAGCGCACAAGGTTGCAATCGTCTCAGACAGTGCATCCGACATTCCGCCGCAGCTCGCCAAGGAGCTCGGCATCACGATCGTCCCTGTCATCGTCTCCTTTAATGAAGAGAGCTTCAAGGTGGGCGAAGAGATCTCCATGGACGAGTTCTGGAAGCGACTCACCGCCCCCGGCGCTCCATTCCCCAAGACCGCTGCCCCATCCGCGGCCGCCTTCACTGCGGCGTACGACCGTGCCTTCGCCAATGGTGCGCAGGAGATCGTCTCTGTGCATGTGGCATCGAAGCTCTCCGCCACCTACCGCAGCGCGGAGATGGCCGCCTCTTCGCATCCGCAGAGCAAGAGCATCCATCTGGTTGACACCACCACCGCATCTGCGGCAGAGGGGCTCCTGGTAAAGCGCGCGCACCGTGGTGCCGTTGCGGGGAAGGGCGCGGCGGAGATCGTGGCCGACCTTCAGGGGGCGATCCCACGCACGCACGTG
>QWRJ01000022.1:4010-12733 GCA_003670475.1 Candidatus Limnocylindrus primus
CACGCGAGACTACCTGAAGGCGGGCGGGCGCATCAGCCCAGCGCGCGCTGCGATCGGCGGGCTTCTCTCGGTGAAGCCGATCATCGACATCATTGATGGCGAGGTGGTGACGCTCGATAAGCCGCGCACAACGTCAAAGGCGCGCGAGCGCTTCATGCAGATCGTTGGCGAATCTCCCATTGAGGAGCTCACGATCCTGCACTCAGAGGCGCCTGATGTTGAGGAGTTTCGGACGGAACTCGTCACGCGGTTCCCTGCGGTGGGTGCGCTGAAGCCTGGGATCGTTCGCGCCGGTGCCGCGATTGGGCCACACACGGGACCGAAGGGTCTCGGCGTTGCACTGATTCGCGCAAAGTAGCCGCGCGCAGCAGCCGCGCTCAGTACGCCGTAGGGCGGCCCCACGCAGGCACAGGCTCGGCGGCGGGTTTGTTGGCCAAGTTGTAGCCTGAGGGCGTGCGCCGACGGGCGGCCGACTGCGACCTCTCGCGGCGGATATGAGCATGAGGTGACCCACGAATGAGCCAGAAGAGCGCCTGGGCCGTTGCCCAACAGCAGTTTGATCTTGCCGCCAAGCGGCTGAACCTCGACCCAGGCATCGCCGCCGTGCTGCGCGAGCCGCGCCGGCAGCTGACCGTGCACTTCCCCGTGCGCATGGATGACGGTTCAACGCGCGTCTTTGAGGGACACCGCGTCCAGCACAACCTCGGTCGCGGCCCAGCCAAGGGTGGGATTCGCTTCCATCAGGACGTGAACATTGACGAAGTGAAGGCGCTCTCGATGTGGATGTCGTGGAAGTGCGCCGTGATGGATCTTCCATATGGCGGCGGCAAGGGCGGCGTCACTGTTGACCCGAAGCAGCTCTCACTCGGCGAGCTTGAGCGCCTGACGCGCCGCTTCACCACGGAGATCGCGGTGATCATCGGACCAGAGTCAGACATTCCTGCGCCTGACGTGAACACGAACAGCCAGACGATGGCCTGGATGATGGACACGTACTCCATGCATGTTGGCTACACCGTTCCAGGTGTTGTCACTGGGAAGCCGATCGCACTCGGTGGCTCAAAGGGGCGCAACGAGGCAACGGCGCGTGGCGCAGTGATCTGCGTGCGCGAAGCTGCGGCGAAGATCGGCCTCAACCTGAAGGGTGCAACCGTTGTGGTGCAGGGGTACGGCAACGCCGGCTCCATCGCCGCAAAGTTGATCTCCGAACTTGGCGCGAAGGTGATCGCCGTCTCTGATAGCAGTGGCGGGATTCATAACGCGGCGGGGCTTGACCTTGCCGCTGTTGGTGCGCATAAGAAGAAGACGGGGAGCGTGGTCGGCCTTGCCGGCGCAACGGCGGTCTCCAACCAGGCGATCCTTGAGATCCCGTGCGACGTGCTGATCCCAGCGGCGCTGGAGAATCAGATCACCGCGGAGAATGCGGCGAAGATCAAGACGAAGATCGTTGCCGAAGCGGCGAACGGCCCAACCACGCCAGAGGCGGACGAGATCCTCTTCGCCAACGGGGCGATGGTGATCCCTGACATCCTCTGCAACGCGGGCGGCGTGACCGTCAGCTACTTCGAGTGGGTGCAGGACCTGAACCGCGACTTCTGGGAAGAGGAGGAGGTCAACCTCCGCCTTGAGAAGAAGATGGTGCGCGCCTTCCACGAGGTCTACGACATGGCGCAGGGTCAGAAGAGCCACCTCCGAACGGGGGCGTACCTGCTCTCGGTACAGCGTGTTGCCGACGCGATGAGCGTCCGCGGCATCTACCCATAAAGGGGCAGTCGCCACTCGGCGCCTCCGCTACGGGGTTGCGCCGCATGGCGCGCTAGGATGCTGCGATGACAGGACTTGATCACGAAGAGCGCTTCCTCTTTCGCGAGGAGATCCTCGCGCTCGCCTTGGCGCTTGGCGATCCGACCACGCTCGATAACGTGGAGGACCTCCTCGTCGACCTGATCACCTCCAGCCACTTCGACGCGGAGGTTGTGACGCTCGAGCGTTCACTCCAGGCGATGCTTGGGCAGCGCCAGGGGGCAACGCTCGTGAACGCGCTCACCGCCGCCCCTGAGGCATTTAATGAAGTGCTCGACCTGCGCCTTCAGCCGGAGGTGTTGGAGCGGCTCACCAGTTGGCGGGCACGATTCGGCCTTGCGATTGATAACGCGCTCAGCTTCCTCTCTAATCCGGACGGCATCCAGGGACACAACTTCACCACCCAGGTGGCGCATGGCGACGACCGCCGCGCGCTGCAGGGGCGACTGACATTCGTGCGCTATAGCAATGAGTCCGAATTCTTCATCGCCGATGCATCGGTCTTCCTCTCCGTTGCGGCGGATGTGCTGGATAAGCTCGGCACACACATCACCCGAGAAGATGTGGAGCCAGAGGTTGTCTCACGGCTCGCCGACGCGGTGAAGCTAATCGAACGGCGCACCGCGCCACGCGGCGAGGAGTAGCGCACATGGCCGACGGGGCTCGGCAGATCTTCCTTGCCGCAACCGGGCAGAATCGCGGCAAGACCACCACATCCCTCGGACTCTTCGCCGCCTTTGCCGATCGCGGTCTGAACACCGCCTTCATGAAGCCGGTCGGCCAGCGCTGGATCATGCTGGACGGCGCACCCGCAGACGAAGACGCGGCACTGATGCGTGGCGTCTTCAACCTCCCAGATTCAACGCAGCTCCTCTCGCCGGTGCAGATTCCGCGCGGCTTTACGCGTCGTGTCATTGAGGGGGAGATCGTTGAGGATCTCGGTGCGCGGATCGTTGCGGCGCAGGCTGAGATGGCGAAAGGGCGCGACCTGATCCTCCTGGAAGGGACCGGCCACGCCGGCGTTGGCGCCGTGATCGGACTCTCCAACGCGGATGTTGCGGCGCTTCTCGGCGCCCCTGTAATCATCGTCAGCGAAGGGGGGATCGGCCGACCGATCGATGAGATCGTCTTGAACGCTGCACTCTTCGCCGCGCGTGGCGTTGAGGTGGCGGGGGCGATCGTCAATAAGGTGAACCTTGAGATGGAACCGCAGTTGCCGCAGCTCCTTGAGCGCGGCCTCGCCCGACACAAGATTCCGCTCCTCGGCATCCTGCCGTATCGCCAGATTCTCTCCAACCCAACGCTCGCAATTATCGAAGACGGCCTGCAGGGCGAGACGCTCTGGCCTGGCCGCGACATGGACGTGATCATCGGCCGCGTCTCCGTTGCGGCGATGCAGCCGCAGCATGTGATGGAGCGCATCGGCGCTGACGCACTGGTCGTGGTCCCTGGCGATCGCGAAGATGTGCTGGAGGTGCTCGCGGGACTCTGGCTGGACGGCGGCGACCATCCGAATCGCCCGCTCGGCTTCGTCCTGAGCGGCGGCTTTCGGCCGAGCCAGCGCATCATTGAGCTACTCCGCAAAGCAGATCTCTTCACCGTCTTAATGGAAGGTGACACCTACACGGTTGCCTCCAAGGTGCACGACCTTCTGGTGAAGACGCACCCCGAAGATGTGCGAAAGATCGCCGAGATCAAGGGACTCGTTGCGGGCTCACTCGACATCGACCGCATCCTTGCGGTGGCGCGACCCGTTCCAGCGCGCTAGCTCGCGCTCCGCTCACCAAGAAGACACTCATCAAGAAGGCGCACGTCATCAACCATCACCGCAATCGTGAGCAGCGCTTCGTTGACTGTCGCACTCTCTGGAAGTGCCTCAAGCGTGTGAGGGTCAGCAAGATCGAGGTACTCCAGCGTCAGCTCTGGGTGCTGACTGAGTAGGTGCAGCGCCGCTGCCCGAACCTGCGCCACAGTGGATGCGCCACGTGCGAGCACGTCGCGCGCCGCGTCGAGTGCGCGCGGGATCGCGGCGGCCGCCGTTCGGCCGGCGGGGGAGAGGCGCGCATTGCGTGAACTGAGCGCAAGGCCATCTGTGTCACGGACCGTTGGGACGCGACGGATGCTGATGCGTGGCTCTGATGTGCGCCGCGCGGTGATCCACTCCACGACGCGTAGCTGCTGGGCATCCTTCTCGCCGAAGTAGGCTCGGTCTGGTTGCACTAGGTCAAAGAGTCGTGACACCACCGTTGCAACGCCGGCAAAGTGTCCCGGTCGCGCCGCACCTTCAAGACGGAGCGCGAGTGGTCCTGGGTCAACCGGCTGCACCACTTCATCTGGTGGATAGATTTCCGCATCACTCGGATGAAAGAGAAGGTCGGCGCCGCTCACTTCAGCGAGGGCAGCGTCCGCATCGAGCGTGCGCGGATAGGCGGCAAGGTCGGCCGCGGCGGCGAACTGTGTCGGGTTGACATAGATGGAGACGGCCACCGTTGCGCACTCGGCGCGTGCGGCGCGGATCAGCGCGGCGTGACCGGCGTGGAGCGCCCCCATCGTGGGGACGAAGCCGATCGGTCGTGGCGCCGCGTTGAGTGCTGCGGCGAGTTCGGTGCGGCTCTGGATGCGCTGCATCACTACATCGATGCGAGTGCGGCGCGAAGCTCCTCACTCGCGGCGAGGCTCTGCGCAGTGCTAGGGAAGGCTCCCGCCGCAACGTCGGCGCGCCACTTCGTGAGTCCGGCCAGCGCCTGATCGCGCAGTGTGGCGTAGCCGCCCGCGTGGCGCGGCGCAGGCCCCGCAAGGAGCCCAAGGAGATCAGGGGCGACCTGCACCTGGCCGGAGCAGTGTGGACCAGCACCGATCCCGATCGTTGGGATCGTGAGTCGTTCGGTGATGAGCGCGGCGAGTTCGGTGGGGACGAGTTCAATGACGATCCCGGCGGCACCAGCCGCTTGCAGTGCGAGTGCGTCGGCGAGGAGACCTGCCGCCGCCGCCGGCTCCTTCCCTTGGGCGCGTGCACGATCCTGTTGCAGCGCCGACTGCGGAGTGAAGCCGATATGTCCAATCACGGGGACGCCACTCTCAACGAGGGCTCGTACGATCGGTGCCATCTCCGTGCCGCCCTCCAACTTGACGGCGCCCGCGCCAGCGTCGCGCAGGAAGGCACTCGCGTTGGTTGCCGCGGTGGCGACATCTACGTATGAGAGGAAGGGCATATCTGCAATCACCAGCGCGGTGCGACTTGAACGAACGACCGCAGCGACGTGATGGAGCATCTCGCTCATCCCAATGCGCACCGTGCTCTCATGGCCGAGCGCAGCCTGTGCGAGTGAGTCGCCAACGAGGATTGCGGGGATCTCGGCCGCCTCGGCGAGCTCTGCTGTGCCGCGATCGTAGGCGGTGAGCAGGGCGAAACGCTCACCCGCGTCGCGGAGACCCTGTAGCGTTGCAACGCTGTTACGCCGCACCCCACCCTGCGCGCTCATGCGTGCGTTGTGCCGCTAAGAAGTCGCACCGCCTGATCAAGGATCCCGTCGGCAACAACGCGCTTCGGTGCTGGACCAATGCGCTGCGTGCTCCCGTCAACGTGCAGGATCTCTACCGCGTTCTCCGCGCTCTCAAAGCCGATTCCTGGCGCACTCACATCATTCGCAACGATGAGGTCAAGGTCCTTGGCGCTGAGCTTCTCTGCAGCGCGCTTCGTTGCGCCGCTCTCTGCGGAGAAGCCGATCAGCTTGGTTGTCCGCTTCGCGCGCGGCCCAAGTGCCGCTGCGATCCCAGCGAGGAGATCGGGGGTTGGCTCAAGGTGGAGGGTGAGCGCGCCATCACGACGCAGCTTCTCTTTGCTCGGACCCCCCGCCATGCGGAAGTCGGAGACTGCCGCGGCGGCAATGAAGAGATCTGCGGGGGCTGCTGCGGCGCCAGCGGGTGGCGGCAAGAGTGCGCTGCGGAGTGCTGCGTCAAGGTCGGCAACGGTGGCGACGCGCACAATCTCCACCCCTTCAGGGAGCGGGATGGCAACGCGCGCGGCGATCAACACGACGTCAGCGCCGCGATCGCGCGCCGCCTCGGCGAGGGCGACCCCCTGTCGTCCAGAGGAGCGGTTTGCGAGGATGCGCACCGCGTCGATCGGTTCTTCGGTGCCGCCTGCAGTGATAACAACACGGCGACCAGAGAGGTCGCCTGCGGGGACGAGTGGTGGCCGTCGCGCCTCACTCGGCTCACGGATCGGCGCGTTGCCGATCGCGCGAACGAGTGCATCAACGAGCGTTGCAGGTTCAGGGAGTCGACCGACACCACTACTTCCGGATGCCAGCGCGCCACGCTCTGGCGCCACGATCGTGTAGCCGAAGTCGTTGGTGAGACGCGCCGCATTCGTGGCCGTTGCCGGATGCGCCCACATCTCGCCGTCCATTGCGGGGGCAACAACAACGGGTGCGGTGGTGGCGAGGCAGGCGGCGGTCACCGCGTCGCCCGCGAGTCCGCCGGCCATGGCGCCGAGCCACTGTGCCGTTGCCGGTGCAACCAGGATCGCGTCGGCACTATCGGCGGCAACGATGTGGCCGATGCGGCCGTCTGGGAGAAGGTCAAGGAGATCTGCATCAACGGCGTGGCCGGTCAGCGTGCGCAGGGTGAGTGGTGAGACGAATCGCGTTGCGGCGGGAGTGAGGAGCGCCTGGACATCGGCACCAGCGGCGCGCAGCGCGCGCACGATCTCGGGCGCCTTGAATGCGGCGATCGCTCCAATAATGCCGAGGACGATCAGCCGTCCGCTCAGCGGTCCGTTCGAATTGGTTCGCGCGCCGCTCATGTGCGGACGCTCCGTGGCAGTGCGAGGAGTGCGCGCACCACTAGATCTGGGTCACGAAGATCGGCGCGGATGCCCACGCTCCAGCCCGCCGTTGCAGCTCCACCAGTGAGACTGATTGCAGGTGCTGGTGAACCTGGATCACGTCGCTCCATCTCTATAACGCTCTCGTTGATCAGAGCAGCAAGACCACCGCGTGTGCTGCGCAAGATTCCAGCGGCGAGTGCGCTCTCCGTTGATGCGCCGATCGGTCCTGGAATCTCTGGACTCTCGTCGTAGAGGGTGACCTCGGGGAGTGCGGCAGTTCCGCTCGCGAGTGCGCGCGCGGCGAGGAGTGGTGAGGCGGCGATGGCACCGCCGAGCAGCTCGCCGGTGCGACTGACGCAGGTCAACGTGAGCGCCGTGCCGAGCGTCACCGCAATCGCGCCACGACGGTGTGGCGCTCCCTGCTGCGCATAGGTGAACCAGGCGGCAAGGGCACGATCAACACCGATCCGATCAGGCTCCTCAAGGCGTGAGACGAGCGGGAGGTCTCGGCTCTGCAGTAACTCAACGGCAACGCCGCGTGTCGCTGCAACTTCGCGAAGCGCCGCGGCGCCTTCGGGGACGACGCTCCCCACGACGAGTTCGGTGGCGGCACCCCCTTCGCTCGCGGCGAGGTTGAGGAGCGCCTCAGCAACGCCGCGCCAGGCGCTGGCATCACGGGGGTTGGCGGGGGCGGCGACGCGCAGCGAGACGAGGGCGCCCTCGCGGAGGTAGCCGACCTTCGCGGCGCTGTTCCCAAGATCAACGGCGTAGCGCACGAGCCGATGATAGGCGGGCGGGGGGATCGACGGGAGCGCGAGCCGCGGCACGAAGGCGGCTGCGCTAGGCTCTCCCTCTCATGGATCACAACCACGACGAGCTGACCCCTGGCCTCTTTGTGAATCGAGGGCTTGCCATCCTGCGCGCCGACAAGGCGAACGTGCTCCGCCCGCTCCTTCGGCAGACCGTCTCGTATCGCCACCTTCAGGGAGGCGAACTGATCGCGCGTGGCATGGGCTGGGTTGAGGAGGTGCTCGGTGATGACCCTGAGGTCTCATCCATCTTCACCCCACTCACGATTACCATCAATGTGGATGCATTTCAGAGTGTGGAGTTCGACCTCTCCGAACCTGGTCACCTGCGCTACACGCTGCGCAGCAGCGACGCCGTTGTAGAGATTGAGTACAGCGCGGGGACAGCGATTCCGCGCACAGAGCCGGTGCGCACCTGGCTTGAGTATCGCGGCGAGGAGTATGTGCAGATCGAGCTCCCAACGGAGGCGTGGCCGAGTGCCGATGCCGGATCGTCAGACCCGGCCGAATCCGAGCGCAGCGACTCCTGAAGCGCGCCGCACCGCGCTCCCGCGCACTCCGCGGCGCAGGTGCCGCGTCCTCGGTCTTCATCCAGACGCCGTCAGCGCGGACCGTCGCGATCGCCATTGCAATCGGTGCAGGCTCCCGTCACGAACGGATCAACGAACGCGGAGCGGCGCACCTTCTTGAGCATCTCTGCTTTAAGGGCATCGCAGGTGCCGAAAGTTCTGCCGCACTTGCGCAGGCGATGGAGGGGATCGGCGCGAACTCCAATGCGGGAACCGATCGCGAGAGCACGCTCTTCTGGATTCATGCTCCGCGCGCCGTTGCGACCGAGGCGGCGCGACTGATCGGCGCCGTTGCGCTTGCGCCACTCTTACTCCCAGAGCACCTGAAGATTGAGCGCGAGATCGTGATTGAAGAGATTCGCTCTTATGCGGACGATCCGAGTGAGCAGGCATCTACTGCACTTGACAGTGCCCTCTTCGGCGATCATGCGTTTGGCCGCGAGATTGCCGGGACGATCCCTGAGATTCGCAGGCTGAAGCATGGGCCGGTGCACGCCTTTCATGCGCGCGAGTATCGTCCAAAGGCGACGGCGCTTGCGATCGCTGGCGATCTGAGCGCTGTGGAGGCGAACGCGATTGCGCGCGCGGCACTTGCGGCGGCGCCACGAAGTAGTGTGCAGCGTGCGGCGTCACCTTCGCGTCGCGCAGTGAAGCCTCGTGGCCGAGGAGAAGATGGGATCGTTGCGAAGGTGCGCGACGGCGAACAGGCGC
>QWRJ01000023.1 GCA_003670475.1 Candidatus Limnocylindrus primus
GATCCCATTTGCGCCGGATCTTACAAGCGCTGGGCTTGAGTTCGGCCTCCTCTACTTCTTCGCCATCGGTGGTCTCGGCGTGGTCGGCCTGATGATGGCGGGCTGGTCGTCGTTCAATAAGTACTCGCTGCTTGGCGGCATTCGCGCCGCAGCGCAGGCGATCAGCTACGAGATTCCGCTGACGCTCTCCGTTGTTGGCATCATCATTCTTACGGGCACACTCTCGCTGCCGAAGATTGTTGAGGCACAGAGCGGCTCGCTGCTCGATTGGTTCATCTTCCGCCAGCCACTTGCGGCGATTATCTTCTTCATCGCGATCACCGCCGAAGCGAATCGCACGCCGTTCGACAACACCGAAGCAGACCAGGAGATCGTTGCTGGCTTCGCAACGGAGTACTCTGGGATGCGCTTCGGCTTCTTCTTCTTCGCCGAATACGTCAACGTCTTCATCGTCTCGGCACTCTTCTCCGCACTCTTTTTGGGCGGCTCCAACGCTCCGATCAACCTTCCGTTCAATCCGGAGATCAACGTGAACCTAGGCAGCCTCGGCGTGATGCTTCCAATTCTCGCCGGCCTCGCCCCAGTCGCTGGAACACTCCTCTTCGCAGCACCGATCTACATGGTGAGCTCAAAGATCAAGGGCTGGCAGGCGCTCCTCGGCGGCTTCTTGATCTTCGGCGCCCTCTCCACAGCGGCGATCGGCTTCTGGGCCTGGGCGATGCTTCCGCCGATCGCCGACCTCCTCTTCTTCTTGCTTAAGACGTTCACGCTGATCTTCATCTTCGTCTGGATGCGCGGCACGCTTCCGCGCGCACGCATTGACCAGCTGATGGGCTTCGCCTGGAAGTGGCTCCTCCCGGCGTCGCTCCTCAACCTTTTCGCCACGGCTGCCGCCGTGCTGCTGACGTCATAAAGGGGGAGTGATGGCACGAATTCCAGGTTCAGGAATCATCCGCGGGATGGGCCTCACGCTGACCCGCTTCTTCCAGCCGAAGAAGACGGTGATGTATCCAGAGGTGAAGCCCGACATCCCGCCGCGCAACCGTGGCCGCCTTGAACTCGTCACCGACGAGCGCGGCACGCTGAAGTGCGAGACCTGCTTCCAGTGCGCACAGGCGTGTCCAATTGAGTGCATCGACATGGGCGGCACGGATACGAAGGGTCGCTACGCCGTGCATTGGGGTCCTGCAGAGCAGTACGCCGAGCGACGCGAGGAGTCGGCGATGCGCCGTTCTGGACGCACCGTCTCCAACGCTGCAGCGGCACAAGCGAGCACGATTGACCTGCGACCAGTAGAGGCGGCGTTAGAGCGTGTTGATTACGACCCACACCACATGTTGCAGATCCTTGAGGCGGTGCAGGCGGCATACGGGCACCTTCCCGTTGACGCGTTGAAGCGCATCAGCCACGCCACTGGTGCTTGGTACGCCATGGTGTATGGCACCGCAACGTTCTATAAGCACCTCAGTTTTGAGCCGGGGCGTGACCGCACTATTGCTGTCTGCCGTTGCGCAAACTGCCTAGTTGCAGGCGCAGGGCGTGTGATCGGAACGCTCACGTTTGAATTCGGCACGGAGTTCGGTCACGCAATTCCGTGGAGCAACCTCCGCCTAGAGGCGCTTTCGTCACACCTTCCAGATGCACCATCACCACTCGTGGTGATTGACGGGGAACCGCAGCGCGATCTCTCCAGTCGTAACGCTGAGGCGTGGGCGGCGGCGCTCGCCGGAAGGTACGCCGCATGAAGCAGATCGCAGCACCAAAGGGCTGGGCACAGCTCCTGCTGACGCCACCAGCAACACCGTGGGCGGCGCTACGCAGCGTGCTCGCCGCTGGTCCCGCAGCGACCATGCAGACACTGATTGACGCAGGCCTGCGCGGCCGTGGTGGCGGCGGATTCCTGACCGGAGAGAAGTGGCGCATCACCGCCGCCAGTGACGCGGATGTCAAATACGCCGTAGCAAACGGATACGAGTCAGACCCTGCGGTGTTTACGAATCGACTCCTTCTGGAGAAAAATGCGCAGGCGGTCGTTGAAGGGCTCGCAGCCGCCGCGCTCGCCGTTGGCGCGCGCGAAGCCTTCATTGCCGTGCGCGCGGAATACACCGAAGCGGCCCGCGCCATTGAAGCGATTATTCACAACGCCGAGCGCGACGGTGTACTCGGTGCAAACGTGCTCGGGAGCGGACGAGAGCTCATCATGAGTGTGCGACCACTGCAGGGTTCGAGCATGATTGGCGAAGAGACGGTGCTCCTGAAGGCGCTCGCCGGAAAGCGCGGCCAACCAGAACAGACACCACCGTACCCATCAACAGTTGGCTATCTCGGAAAGCCAACCGTCGTCAACAATGTGGCAACGCTCGCCGCGGTGACCTGGATCATCAGTAACGGCGCGGCAGCATTCAAGCAGATCGGTGATCCGGCGGAGCCTGGCACGGCACTCGTGCAGATCAGTGGCTCACTCACTAACGCAGGCGTCATGGAGGTGCCAACTGGCACGCCACTCGCGGAGATCGCCGCCGCGGCTGGGGGCCCCACAAAGGGAGCCACGATCAAGGCGCTGCTCATCGGTGGGCCGTCTGGCGGCTTCGTCCCAGCGAACCTCCTGGCGAGCACGCCGTACAGCGGCGGGGGCCTCGCCGCAGTCGGCGCGCATATTGGGTCCGGCGCACTCCTTGCAGTTGACCAGAGCGTGGCGATCCCAGAGCTCGCAGCGATGCTGACGCGCTGGTGCGCCGATGAGGCGTGCGGGAAGACGATCCCGTGCCGCATCGGCACGCGCCGCCTTGCCGAGATCGGACAACGCTTTGTTGATGGGCTGGCGGGACCGCAAGATGTGCAGAAACTGCATGCGCTCGCCGCCGATGTTGCCGATAGCGCGCTCTGCGCGCATGAGCGCCTGACGCCGAGCCCACTCCTCACGGGGATGCGATACTTCGAGCGAGAGTTCGTACCAACAGGAGTCGTCGCCGAGAAGAGCGGCGCAGTAGTGGGACGGAGCGAATAATGGCCGGCTTGATGGAGCGACCGAGCGGCAACCTTGCGCCGAGTGAGAGCGCAGTGACGAGCGAGAGCCTCGCCACGCAGCAGGCTGCGGAGAGCCAGGCGCTCGAGCAGCTCCTCTCCACACGTAGCCCGCAGCGACCACAGCGCACACCAACCTTCTATGTAGAGATCGACGGGAAGCAGCTCGAAGCGTTTGAAGGACAGACCATCCTTGAGGTCTGCCGCGCAAATGGCATTGAGGTGCCAACGCTCTGCTACGACCCGAAGCTTCCAGGGTTTGGCGCCTGCCGCATGTGCGTTGTTGATGTTGAGGGTTGCGATGCGCCGCTGATCAGTTGCTCAGCAAAGGCAGAACCGGCGACAGTGATTGCAACACAGACCGATCGGCTGCGCGAGATTCGTCGCACCAACCTTGAGCTGATCTTCAGTGACCACAACGCGTACTGTCTGCCGCCATGTCAGAACAAGTGCCCGAGCCACATTGATATTCCTGGATTCTTGAAGGCGAACGCTGAATCGCAGTTCCGCGAATCGGCGCGCATCTTCAAACGCACCATTCCATTCCCTAGCATCCTCGGTCGCGTCTGCCCAGCGCCGTGCGAAGATCACTGCCGTCGCGACGAAGTTGACGAAGCGATCGCGATTCGCGATAGCCATCGCTACGCTGGCGACCAGGTGCTCAAGTCAATGTGGGACGAGAACATTGACCCACCACTTCCGTTTGAGCTGCAGCCGAAAACCGGGAAGCGCGTTGCTGTGATCGGCTCCGGCCCCGCCGGTGCATCTGCCGCCTTCTACCTGCTGGTTGCTGGCCACGACGTCACAATCTTCGAAAAAGACCCAGAGCCGGGCGGCATGCTCCGTTACGGAATTCCTCAGTACCGCCTGCCAAAGATTGAGGTGCTTGATGGCGAGTACCAGTCGATCACACGACTCGGCGGCCGATTTGAGTGCGGCAAGATGCTCGGGCGTGACTTCACCACCGCTGACCTGAAGGCGCAAGGCTACGACGCGGTGATTGTGGCGATCGGTTGCTACGACACAAACGACCTCGGCATCCCTGGCGAAGATGCTGAAGGGGTCATTGATGGACTCGACTATCTACACACCGCAGCCCTCGGCCTTGAGTATCCAAACCACGAAGGGAGTCGCGTTGTTGTAGTTGGTGGCGGCTACACCTCCATGGACTGCTCGCGCACCAGCATCCGACTCGGTGCAAAAGAGGTGACGCTCGTCTATCGCCGCGACATGAAGGACATGCCCGCCGCAGACGAAGTGCACGAGATGATTGAAGAGGGGGCCCGCGCCATCTTCCAGGCGGGGCCAACCCGCGTGATCGTGGACGAGAAGAATCGCGTGACGGGGCTCGAGTTCATCCGCATGCAGCTCGGCGCACCAGATGCCTCTGGACGCCGCCGACCAGAGCCAGCGCCTGGGACTGAATTCATCATTGAGTGCGACCGCATCTTGAAGGCGATCGGCCAGGGACCAGATATGACCTGGGCGACGATTGGCGCGGATGGCGTCAGCGCCACCAAGAACGGCCGCCTGAAGGCGGACGCCGTCACCTTCCAGACCGGCCGCGACGGTGTCTTCGGCTGCGGCGACGTGCGCAACGGCGCCACCACCGTGGTCGCCTCAATCGCCGACGGTCGCCGCTGCGCCTACGCCGCAGACGCCTACCTGCAGGGGCTCGACCTTGGCGAGATTCGCAATCGACAGACGCTCGCCGAGCCGCAGCCTGAGTTCCTCAGCATCGTCCCGTTCACCGGCGAGACGAAAGAGCCACGACTCCGCTTGAAGGCGCTCCACGCCGACGAGCGGAAGCACGACTACATCCAGTACGAGATCCCGTACAGCAAGGCCGAAGTGATGGCAGAGAGCACGCGCTGCCTGCAGTGCACCTGTGAAGCGATCGGCTTCTGTGACCTACGACGCCTAGGGATTGAGTACGGCACCACGCTCAAAACACTAGAGAAGGATCACCAGAACGGCGCTGGATTCCGCTCAATTACAGAGAATCGCTGGACCGGCGCGAATCATGATTACGTCCGCGATGATTCACACGCCTTCATCTTGCGCGAACCTTCGCGCTGCATTGACTGTGGTCGTTGCGCCAACGTCTGTGCCGAAGTGGTTGGCGCCGCCTGCTACGACTTCATGCGCACCGGATTCGACACCCTCGTCACCACACCGCTTGACATGAGCCTCAACGAGTCGCCGTGCGTCTCGTGTGGTCGTTGCGCGGAGACCTGCCCAACTGGCGCGCTGATGCCGAAGCCACGACTCCTCACGAAGTATGAGGTTGATGAGTCGCGCTGCATCCTCTGCGGCATTTGTGTTGATGCGTGTCCATACGACGCGCTCCGCAGTGGTTTCGACTTTGAGCTTGCGCATGTTGATCGCAGTGAGCCGATGATTGACCTCATTGCGCTTGCAAAAATTGAGCGCACATCCGAGGCAACCTTCATTCGTGGTGAGAGCAACTGGGAGAACACCGTTGCGGGGCGACGACACGATCCGGCACGCGCCCTTCCAGTACTGCCGTCCAACCTGCGCGGGAAGTAGCGGATGCCGCTCCCCGATACGCTCCCGCTGATCGGCATCACGTGGGCTGACGCACTCTTCATGATGCTCGGAGGCGTCACGATTGCCGCCTCACTCTTTGTGGTGCTCGGTCGCGACATCATTCGCAACGGCCTGATGCTGATCCTTGCGCTTGGCGCACTTGCGGGGATCTACGTGATGCTCGGCGCGGCAATCCTTGCTGGTGCACAGGTGCTCGTCTACATCGGCGCCATCAGCGTGCTGATTCTCTTTGCGATTATGTTGACGCAGTCAAAGGCGGCGCCAGCGAAGCTCACCTTTCAGTCGCAGGCGCTTCCTGCAGCGCTAATTGCATCACTCCTTGCCATCATCTTCGCGATCACGCTCGGCACAAACGACTGGAAGGCGACCGTCTTTGCTGGCACACCGGCGCCACAGGGGACAACGAGTACCGCCGCCGAACTCTTCGGTCCATACCTGCTCGCCTTTGAGGTTGTCAGCGTTCTCATCCTCGCCGCCGTCATCGGCGGGATCTACCTTGCTGCGATTCCGCGTGCTGGCCAGATCGGTGCAGAGGACGACGAGGAGGTTCGATGAGCCAGATTGCTGGACACCTTGAGCCGTACCTTGTCCTCGCCGGAATCCTCTTCTCCATTGGCGCCTTCGGCTTCCTTGCGCGCCGCAATGCAATCAGCATGTTGATGAGCATTGAGCTGATGCTCAACGCGGTGAACCTCTCCGCTGTTGCGCTCGGCGTGTTTATCCCAGCGCTCGTTGGACAGGGGATCGCCTTTGCGCTGCTGATCATCGCCGTCGCCGCCGCCGAAGCCACCGTTGGCCTCGCCATCGTCATTGCCATCTATCGCAATCGGAAGACCCCGCTGGTGGATGAGTACGACACGATGAGGCAGTAGTGATGAACGTATTCAACACACTGATCCGCGCCGCGTCAGAGGGTGGCGAGCCAGCTGCGCAGCTCCCTGAATACGCGCCACTCCTCCTGATCCTGCCGCTGGCAGGCTTCCTCTTCACTGCGGCGATCGGTCGCCGACTCGGCAAGTTGGCGCACCTCGTGCCACTCGGTGCGATTGTCGCCACCTGGGGGATCGCAATGAGCCTGGCGATCCCAGCGCTCCTCGGCGACCTTGGTGAGCACGGGGCATCGAGCGAGCTCTTCACCTGGATCGCCTCAGGGAGCCTCACCTTCAACATGGGGATCCACGTGGATGCGCTCACTGGCGCGCTGCTGCTGGTGGTCACCACGGTTGGCGCGCTCGTGCACCTTTATAGCGTTGGCTACATGAGCCACGATCCTGGCTACTGGCGCTTCTTCGCCTACCTGAACCTCTTCATGTTCTCGATGCTCCTGCTGGTGCTCGCGAACAACCTGCTTGTTGTCTTCGCCGCATGGGAGCTCGTCGGCCTCTCCTCATATCTGTTGATCGGCTTCTGGTACACGAAGCGCGAGCCTGGCCTTGCCGCGAAGAAGGCCTTCATCACAAATCGCGTGGGCGACGTTGGCTTCGCGCTCGGCCTGATGGGGCTCGTTGCCGTCTTCGGCACGCTCGACATCTCAACGATCCTTGCTGGTGTTGAGGCGGGTCAGCTCGCCGGACCAGCTGCCACTGTCATCGCACTGCTGATCTTCTGTGGCGCCGTTGGTAAGTCGGCGCAATTCCCGCTCCACGTCTGGCTCCCCGACGCAATGGAGGGGCCAACGCCCGTCTCCGCGCTGATCCACGCCGCAACCATGGTGAACGCTGGTGTCTATCTGGTTGCACGCATGAGCCCACCCTTCGCCGCGAGCCACGAAGCGATGCTCGTTGTTGCGGCGATCGGCATCTTCACCGCCATCTTCGCCGCATCTATTGCCTTCACGCAGACCGACATTAAGCGCGTACTCGCCTTTTCAACACTTTCGCAACTCGGCTACATGTTCGCCGCACTCGGCGTTGGCGCATGGGTTCCGGCGATCTTCCACCTCATCACGCACGGCTTCTTTAAGGGGCTCCTCTTCCTTGGATCCGGTTCCGTGATTCACGCCGTTGAAGGTGAACAAGAGATGCCGAAGATGGGCGGGCTCGCCAGAAAGATCCCGATCACCTACGCCACGATGTTGATCGGCACGGTTGCAATTGCAGGCCTTCCGCCGCTCGCCGGATTCTGGTCGAAAGACGAAATCCTTGGTGAGGCATTTAAGTTCGGTTACGCGTGGGTCTGGCTCGTTGGAATGGTGGTTGCGGGAGCTACCGCCTTCTACATGTTCCGTCTGATGGGGCTCACCTTCTGGGGGAAGAGTCGCGTCAGTGAGAGCGTCCACGTGCACGAGTCGCCATGGACCATGACGCTGCCGCTGATTCTGCTCGCAATCCCGTCGATTGGAATCGGCGCGCTGCTCGGCTTCCCGTTTGCTGACGGCATCTTGGTGCACGGGCTTGAGCCGATCTTCCATCCCGCAAACGTGCTCCTTGGACACGAACATGAGGCGTGGACACTCTTCGGCATTGACGGCCTGCTCATGCTCGCGAGTGTCACAGTGGCGTCAATCGGCACCGTGATCGGCGTGCGACTCTTCCGCAGCGATAACGGCGATCGCATCCGCGCGATCACCGCGCGACTTCAGCCGCTCTATGTAGGAAGCAAGAACCGCTGGTTCTTTGACGATCTGAACGATCTCATTTTCGTGCGCCTTGGCACTCGCCTCGCAAACGCCGCATGGTGGTTTGACCGCCGCGTGGTTGACGGCGCAGTGAACGGCGTCGGCACACTCACCTCAACCGGTGGTCGCGGCCTGCGCCAGATTCAGACAGGACGCGTGCAGAATTATGCGTTCGGTATCGCGCTCGGACTCGCCGCCATGGCGGTCGCCTATCTGGTGATCGGGTCATGAGCGATCTGACGCAGCTCATTGGAGGGCTTCCGATCCTCTCCATGATTACGCTGCTCCCGTTCGTGGGCGCGCTGCTCATCGCGCTGCTCCCATCATCACGACCGTCACTGATTCGCGTGGCGGCGCTTGCGGTCTCGTTCATCACCTTCGTCTTGAGCCTGCTGATGTTGCCAGGGATCCGCGAGTTTTCTAGTGAGTTCGCCTTCAGTGAACAGATCTCATGGATCCCAAGCTTCGGCATCACTTACCACCTAGGCGTTGACGGCCTCTCTGGTGCCCTCGTGGTGCTCACCACCCTGCTCAGCTGGATCTGCATCCTGGCGAGCTTCGGCCCGATCCAGAACCGCGTGAAGGAGTACTTCATCAGCTTCCTGATCCTTGAGACAGGAATGCTCGGCGTCTTCCTCTCACTCGACCTCTTCCTCTTCTACATCTTCTGGGAGATCGTCCTCGTTCCGATGTATCTGATCATCGGCATCTGGGGCGGCGCGGATCGCATCTACGCCACGATCAAGTTCGTCCTCTACACGCTGGTCGGCTCACTGCTGATGCTTGTGGCGATCCTCGCCACCGCCTTTAGCCACCAGGCGGCAACCGGCTCTTGGACTGGCGCATTCGACCTGATCGCGCTGCGCGGCACCATCACCGACCCAACGCTTCAGGCGCTCGCCTTCGGCGCCTTCGCGCTCGCCTTTGCGATCAAGGTGCCGATGTTCCCGTTCCACACCTGGCTCCCTGACGCACACGTTCAGGCGCCAACCGCGGGCTCAGTGATCCTGGCCGGCGTGCTGCTGAAGCTTGGCGGCTACGGCTTCCTCCGATTCGCCATTCCACTCTTCCCGCAGGCGGCGCAGGACTTTGCGCCGCTGATCATCGCCCTCTCCGTGATCGCGATCATCTACGGCGCGATCGTGGCGATCGTGCAGACCGACCTTAAGAAGTTGATCGCGTACAGCTCGGTGAGCCACATGGGCTTCGTGACGCTCGGCATCTTCTCGTTCAATCAACAGGGCGTTGACGGCGCAATCCTGCAGATGCTGAACCACGGCCTGATCACGAGCGGCCTCTTCCTCCTTGTCGGTATTGGCTATGAGCGAACGCACGATCGCGAGATCGCGAAGATGGGTGGCTGGGCGTCACGCACCCCCGTCTACGCGGCGCTCTTCGGCTTCTTCCTCTTCGCCTCGGTCGGACTCCCTGGCCTCTCCGGCTTCGCTGGTGAGTTCCTCGTCCTCCTCGGCGCCTTCCTCGTCAATCCGATGGTCGCAGGAGCTGCAACGCTGGTGATGATCCTCGCCGCCGTCTACCTGCTCTGGATGTACCAGCGCATCTTCACCGGACCGCTCTCGCCGTTCCTGAAAGGGCTCGGCTCACACTTGACTGACGTGACGCCGATTGAAATTGCCACACTCGCCCCACTCGCCGCGATGATTGTGGCGTTCGGCATCCTTCCATCACTCCTCACGAACGCCTTCGCAACGAGCGTCGCGCAGTTCCTCATGTACGCGTCTGGAGGGCTGATTCAATGAGCGGCGACCTTCTCACCATTGCGCCACTCATCACCGTTGGGCTCACCGCCGTTGCGGTGCTCCTGAGCGATGGACTGACGCCGAACCGTCGCTACGCGCCGATCGCTGTTGCGCTCGCTGGGCTCGGCCTGACGTCGTGGATCTTGCTCCAACAGAGCGGCGGCACGGTGACGGCACTAAGTGGTGCATATATCGGTGGACCATTTGTTGCATATCTCGGCCTTCTCGGGTCAGCGGTCGTGGCGATCACCCTGCTGATCTCACCAGACCATCTCGCTGCGCGGCGTTATCCGAGCGCTGAGTTCGCCGCAACGCTGCTCTTTGCCCTCTGCGGTGCAATCCTCGTTGGTGCGTCGGGCGATCTCGTGACGCTCTTCATCGGACTCGAGCTGATGGTGATTCCTGGCTACATCCTTGCGGGTTACGCAAAGCGTGATCCGCTCAGCACTGAGGGCGCGGTGAAGTACTTCTTACTTGGAAGCTTCTCGAGCGCCATCTTGCTCTTCGGTATCGTGCTGCTCTGGGGGAGCACTAGCACCGCGTCGCTCACCGAGATCGCAACTGCACTCACCGCTGCTGGCGCGGGACTCCAACCTGCCGTTGCGATGGCACTCGCGCTGATCACCACTGGCGTTGCCTTTAAGATTGCGGCGGTGCCATTCCACTACTGGACACCAGATGCGTATCAGGGCTCACCAACGCCAATCACCGGATACCTCTCGGTTGGCCCAAAGATTGGCGCATTCGTCTTAATGATCAAGATCTTCTTGATTGCACTTCTTCCACTTGCCGCATCATGGATTCCTGTTGTGGCGATCCTTGCAACCGCCACGATGACACTCGGTAATCTTGTTGCGCTGACGCAATCAAACGTGAAGCGCATGCTCGCCTACTCGTCAATTGCACACACTGGGTATCTGATGGTCGGCATCGTTGCCGCGGGTGAAGGGGAAGCATCTGGAATCGCTGGTGTGCTCTTCTACTCCGTCGCATACGCACTGATGAATCTCGGCGCATTCGCCTTCCTCACCGCTGTACAGGGACGACCTGGTGCAACGGTGCAGCTCTCCGACCTTGCTGGTCTTGGTCGAAAGCATCCGATGCTTGCACTCCTCGCCGCACTCTTCTTGCTGAGCCTCACCGGTATTCCGCCAACGGCCGGCTTCTTCGCCAAGGCGTACGTGATCCTGAGCGCCGTCCAGGCGGGCGGTATCGCCAGCGTGCTCGCCATTGTTGCGGTGCTTAACGCGGCGATCGCCGCCTTCTACTACCTCCGCGTCGTCATCTATCTCTTCATGCGCGATCCGGCTGAGGTGGAGGTCCAGGTTGCGACTGCCCCACTCCTGCGCGCCGGGCTCGTTGTGGCCGCCGCCGGAACCCTCCTCCTTGGCCTCCTCCCAGGCGGGCTGATCGAGGCGGTAGTGAAGGCGATCGCCAGCTAGTTGTAACAAACCGCGGTCGGCGCTCCTATCAACGAGAATTCATATAAACTTCCGCTATATGGAAGCTACCTATCACGAGGTTTCTCGATGACCACCAAGAGCGTTGCGGCGCTCCCTGCCGCGATGCGCGAGCTCACCGGCGAGCGCGATGTTATTGAGGCGGCGCGTCGTGTCCACCGCGCCCTTGGGGACACCAACCGCCTGGATCTTGTCCGCCGACTCGCCCAGGGCCCAGCCACCGTCTCCGAGCTGATCGAGTCGACCGGCCTCTCCCAGCCACTCGTCAGCTGGCACCTGCGCCGACTCCGCAGCGCTGGGCTTGTCACCAGCGAGCGCTCCGGTCGTGAGTCCATCTGCACACTGCGCACCGAGACGATCGCTGAAGGTCACGCGCTGATGCTCTCCGCACTCGGCGTGGCGAATCCCGCCGCCTGGGTTGCGCCGCAGGTTGCACTCCCTAACGCACAACCACTCGTTGACGCCGTGCGCGCAGAGGAGGCGTAACCATGGCGAGCCGCGCAACTGAAGGGAGTCTCTTCACAGGCGATGAGCGCGCGCGCATCAAGCGCATCGGCGAACCGATTGCGCTGTTTCTTGGTCGACTCGGTTTCACACCAGACGCGCTCACCGTTGTGGGATTCGGCATTGTCCTTGCCGCGGCGTTTACCGCTGCCGCAGGCCAGTGGGTTCTAACCGCACTCAT
>QWRJ01000024.1 GCA_003670475.1 Candidatus Limnocylindrus primus
CCTCGCCGCCGACGCCCCATTCGCGCCGCCACTCCTGCTCGGTCTCATGGCCGCAGCACAATCAAGTCTGGTGATTGCCACAGACGAGCCACTCCCAATCGCTACGAGTCTCGGTGCGCTGCGCGCCGCCGTTGCGCTCGCTCCACTACCGCGCCTCCGCGACCTTGCCGCCGCACTCTCTGCAGTGCCACTTGATCCACGGATCGTTGCGCGTCTAGATCCGCTCGGAAGTGCGCTCGCTGATATCGACACGGCTGATGATCTTGCAGCTACTGCGCCAGATGAGCGAGCAAGCATATGAGTGAGCCTATGACGATCCTCTGGCTACGTCGCGATCTTCGCCTCGCCGACCATCCAGCGCTGATCGCAGCAGCTGAAGATGCGCGCGCGAGTGGCGGCAAGCTTCTTCCGATCTTCATCTGGGAGCCGGGAGTGATGGCCGGTCGTCGCGCCAGCAGCAATCGCACCTGGTACTTGCGCGAGAGCCTGCGCGAGCTTTCGCAGGAACTAGAGGCGCGTGGCTCCACGCTGATGGAGTTGCAGGGTCCCGCAACGAGCGCACTCCCAGCACTTATTGAACACCTCGCCTCGAACGGGGTTGCGCCAGCCAAGATCTCGCTCTTCTTTACTCGCGATCACACACCGTATGCACGCGCGCGCGACCGCGCGGTAGCGGAACTCCTTACCCCGCGCGGTGTCAGCGTGCACGCCACTCGCGGCCTGACCGTTGTTGAGCCGGATGAACTGCTCACTGGTGGCGGAACCGCCTACGGGGTATACACGCCGTACTTTCGGCGTTGGCTCGAACGCGTTGCGCTGAACACTGAGTCGCCGCTGAAAGCGCCAACGAAGCTCCCTTCGCCGCCGTCGCTCACGCTTCCTGGCTCCCTGCAGTCTGACGCCGCCGCGATCGATCGCGCGGCGCAACCCACGGCGAAGGTTGCCCTTCTCCCAGTGCCTGGTGAGAACGCCGCGCGCGCCGTCGCCGAACGTTGGATCACCGCCGCACGCGGTAACGGTGCCAACGGCTATGCCGCGCGACGCAATACCCTTGCGGATGAAGATGGGACGAGTCGACTCTCTGCGGCGCTGCATCTTGGACTCCTTTCGCCGCGCGAGCTCGTGTCGCGACTGCTCCCGCTACCACCCGAGCGCGAAGGGGAGCGCTCTGGCGAGCGACTCTGGGTGAGCCAGATTGCCTGGCGCGACTTCTACACACAGGTGCTCTGGCACGCGCCGCATGCGGCGCGATCGTCGTGGAAGCCTGCATACGATGCGATCGAGTGGGATGAACGCGACGAACCCTTCAACGCCTGGCGCGAAGGGCGCACTGGCTACCCCATTGTGGACGCCGCCATGCGGCAACTTCACGAGACAGGGTTTATGCATAATCGCGCGCGCATGATCACCGCATCGTTCTTGACGAAGGATCTGCTCGTTGATTGGCGAAAGGGGGAGGAGCACTTCTTGCAGCATCTTGTTGATGGTGATGTTGCGGCGAACAACGGCGGGTGGCAGTGGTCGGCGGGAAGTGGAACAGATGCGCAGCCCTACTTCCGCATCTTTAATCCCGTCACGCAGGCGGGAAACTTTGACCCAGATGGTGCGTATGTTCGACGCTGGATCCCCGAACTCGCTGCGCTGATGGCCCCCGCGATTCACGCACCGTGGGCGCACGCCGCTGCGCTCGCAGCGGCTGGCATCACGCTTGGCGTGCACTATCCCGAGCCGATTGTTGATCACGCACAGGCGAGAGCGCGGACGCTGGAGGCGTACGCACGTGCCGTCAAGGCACTCCCTGCACCCCGTGGCGAATAACGGTGACAAGCGCCAAGCGCACAAGACATCACGCTACGTACCGCCGAGCCTCCGCGCCGAGAAGATGTGCAAATCGTGCGGTCGACCGTTCTCGTGGCGTCGGCGCTGGGCGAAGGTCTGGGACGAGGTGAAGTACTGCAGCGACGCCTGCCGGTCCGCGAGGTGAGCGTTGAGCCGTGAGCGTTTAGGGCACCCGGCGTGGCGGCGGATCGTTGCCGTCTACATTGCGGTGCAGTTCGCCGAAATCTTTGGCGTGAGCATGATCTACTCGTATCTCCCCATGGCGCTGGAGCGAGCCGGCGTACCCATCGGCGAGATTGCGTCGCTGACTGGTCTCTCAATCGCAGGGCTCTTCGTGATTGGTGCACCGCAGGTGCCAATCTGGCTCGCAATTGCCGAGTTGCGATCACGTCGACTCGTCATCGTGCGCAGCGGCCTCATTGCGCTAGCGGCGCTGATCGCCTTTGCGCTCGCCGACCAGGCCTGGCAACTGGTTGGTGCAACGGTGGCGCTCGGCTTCTGGCTCGGCAACACCGGCGTGATGCTCGCAACGATCCGTGAAGTGGCGCCCGAGCGCGAGCGGGCGCGCGTCATCTCGCTCTTTAGCGCCGCAGCACCGATGGGCTTTGCCGCGGGGCCACTCTTGGCCGCATGGCTGATCGGCGGACTCGGCCTCACCCTCGCCGCACCGATCGCCGTTGCCGCACTCCTTAACGGCCTCTTGATCGTTGCGAATATCGTGGCGATCCCCGATGTGCGCCCAACAGCACCACAGCGTGGCAGTGTGCTGCAGGTTGCACGACGCGGAATCACTGATGTGCTGCGCGACCCAGTCGCGCGTGCGGGTTACCTTGTCTTGATGCTCGGCATTGCTGGTGAGCGGATGCTGCGCCCCGCCCTCCCGCTCCGCATCGCCGAGGTGTCGATCGGCGAAGCAGTCGGAGGTATGGCCGAGCCACTCGCCGCTCCTGGTGTCGCTGGCGCGGTCGGGCTGCTGATCGGCTTCTCCGCGCTCATCGGCGCCCTGATCGCGCCACTCTTCGCCGCGCTCACCTTCCCGCGTATCGGTATCCCGCGAAGTGCCGCGCTCGCATTCACCGTTGGTGCTGTTGCCGCCGCCTCACTCGCCGTTACCCCCACACTCCCGCTCCTTGCGGTCAGCATCACGGCGATCGCCGCCGTCTCCGCGCTCCTGCAGGCGGCCGTCTTCACCTGGCTTGCTGAGCGCGTCACACCGCTCCGTCGCTCTGCGGCGCTCAGCCTCTCCCTCTTCCCGCTCTACGCAGGGAACGTTGCGGGTCTCGCCGCAGCCTCACTCGCTGCCCTCGCCGGCGCCCCACGAGAGGGGGACCTCCTTGCGCTGACGCCAATCTTCGCTTCGGCCGCACTCGTGCTCGCCGTTGGTGTGGGCGCCGCCGCCCTTCTCAACCGCCGCCGCGCTACGCTCCGCAGATGAGCAAGATCCAGACTGTCACCGGAGCGATTGATTCGGCGCAGCTCGGTCTGACGCTGACTCACGAACACATCCTCAACGATGTCCTCTCGTGGTGGCATGCGCCACTCGATGACTCACCGCGCGCACGCGCGCTCGTTGATGAGAAGGTCTCCATGGAGAACCTCTGGGAGTTGCGACACGACCCATTCGTCAACAAAGACAACTGCACCATGACGGATCGCGCACTCGCAATCAAAGAGCTGCAGCGATTTGTTTCCCAGGGTGGGACGAGCATCATTGAGACGAGCGCAGACGGTAACGGGCGCGACCCAGAGGGACTCGCCGAGATCAGTCGCGCCACAGGACTCAACATCATCATGGGGACCGGCTACTACCTTGACGGCTCACAACCTGCGGAGAACGATGCAAAGAGCGAGCAGAACATCGCAGACGAGATCATTCGCGACATCACCGAAGGGGCGCGTGGTACAGCGGTACGCTCCGGCATCATTGGTGAAATTGGCGTGGGGAGCAGCTTCACCGCGCGCGAGAAGAAGTCGCTCGCCGCGGCCTGCATTGCCCAGCGAGCAACGCACCTCCCAATGCAGGTTCACATGCCGGCCTGGTTCCGTTTCGGCGACGAGGTGCTCGACTTCTGCGCCGCGCGCGGCGTGCCGATGGAGAGCATTGTTCTCTGCCACTCAAACCCTTCTGGCGAAGACTACGAGTATCAATCAAGGCTGATCAACCGCGGCGCGTACATCCAATACGACATGATCGGCATGGAGGTCTTCTACGCCGACCAGCAGGCGCAGTGCCCGAGCGGGGATGATGATGCGCGCAACATCGCCCGCCTCGTGGAGCGTGGGCATGGGGATCGCGTGCTGATGTCACACGACATCTTCCTGAAGAGCCTCCTCCGAACGTACGGCGGCCCAGGCTACGGACACATCGTTGAGTTCTTCCTCCCGCGCCTCGCTCGGCACGGAGTATCGATTGAACGGTCACTCGAGCTGATGACGGATAATCCGCGTCGGTTATTTGAAGAGGCGCGCTAAGCGCAGAAAGGGGAGCGATGAAGGTCCTACTCGTTGGTGAATCATGGGTCTCAGAGGCAACGCACTACAAGGGGTTCGACTCCTTCACCTCGGTCACCTTCCACTCGGGCGCCGACTGGTACAACGCGGCGCTCCGAAGCAAAGGCATTGAGGTTGAGCAGCTCTACGCACACGACGTGCCCGCAAAGTTCCCCTTCACAAAAGAGGGACTCGACGCGTACGACGTGATCGTCCTCTCCGACATTGGAACGAACTCCTTCCTCCTGCCAACAGAGACGTGGCTCCAGGGGAGGTCGATGCCGAACCGACTGACGCTTCTCGCCGAGTGGGTGAAGGGCGGCGGCGCACTGATCATGGCGGGCGGCTACCTCAGCTTCCAGGGCTTTGAGGCGAAGGCACGCTTCGCTGGCACCGCAATTGAAGAGGTGCTCCCCGTGACCTGCTTCACCCACGATGATCGCGCGGAGACGCCCGAGGGTGCCGTCCCTGTGATCAACGATGCTGCGCACCCGGTCCTTGCCGGTGTTTCATCGGGAATGCCAGCGCTGCTCGGCTACAACCGCGTGCAGTTGAAGTCAGGTGCAACGTTGATCGCTTCGGTGAACGGCGATCCGCTGATTGCCGCATCTCAAGTTGGCAAGGGGCGAACGCTCGTCTGGACGTCAGACATTGGACCGCACTGGTGCCCTGAGCCGTTTGTGAAGTGGGAGGGCTTCGCCCCACTGATGGCGAACATGATCACCTGGGTCTCAGGGGAGTGAAGCTGAACGCGCCACGCGTCGCCGCCTACGAGTCTGCAACACGCGCCTTTCTTGAGCAGGTTGCAGCGCTCGACCCAGCGTCGCTCGATCTCAAGCACCCAGAAGGGTGGTCGCCGCGGCAGGTGATCCATCACGTCGCGGACAGTGAGGCACAGTCATACGCACGTCTGCGACGACTCGTGGCTGAACCGCTCGGCTCAATCATTCAGGGGTACGACGAAGGTCTCTGGGCCGCACACCCAGCACTCGCGTACGAACGCGATCCAATTGAGACGCCCATTGCGGTGTTCGCTGCGGTGCGTGCCGGCTCACTCGCCGTGTTGCAGCACCTTAAAGACGAAGATCTCGCGCGCTATGGCGAGCACACAGAACGCGGCAGGTACACGATCGCCGACTGGCTTGCGGGATACGCGAAACACCCGCTAGATCACGGCGAGCAGATAGCGAAGGCACTGCGCGGCGAGAAGTAGCGCGCCACCACGGCGCGGGAAACACCAAGCTCAGCTTGGGAGGTGTCGCTCCGCTGGGCCAACGTACTTCGCGTCGGGGCGGATGATCTTGTCAACGCCAGCCTGTTCAATTGCATGTGCCGACCAGCCGGCGATGCGCGCGAGACCGAATGTTGCGGGGAAGAGATCGGGGGAGAGCCCAACACCCTGGAGCACTGCGGCGGCGTAGAACTCCACGTTTGTCTTCATTGCGCGACCAGGCTTCATCTCCTCAAAGACGCGCAGGATCGCCTCCTCGGCGCCGATCGCAAGGTCGAGCCACTCTGGTCGCGCAGGCATCGCTTCTGCAACCTTGCGCAGTGCGGCGGCGCGCGGGTCATAGGCGCGATAGACGCGGTGTCCGAAGCCCATGATCAGTTCGCGTCGTGCCAACTTGCCGCGTGCCCAGTCTTGGGCGCGATCAATTGAGCCGATCTCGCCGAGCTGACCGATCACCTCTGCTGGTGCGCCGCCGTGCAGCGGCCCCTTCATTGCGCCGATCGCGCCGCAGATCGCCGATGCAATATCTGAACGCGTGGCGATGATGACGCGCGCGGCGAAGGTGCTCGCGTTAAGGCTGTGTTCCGCGCCCGCCATGAGGTAGGCGTCGAGTGCGCGCGCGGTGCCAGGATCTGGAGCCTTGCCGTGAAGTTGCTGCAAGAAGGCGGCAGCGATGCCGAGGCCTGGCTCTGGGTCAATCGGCTCAAGTCCCTGTCGTAGTCGCGCAAACGCGGCGAGCGCCGATGGTGCAATCGCGGCGATCTTCTTCGCCTCTTCGGCGGTCGGTGGCCAGCCGAGTCGCTCGCCTGCACCCCAGACAGAGATTGCGGTGCGCAGCGCGTCCATTGGATGCGCGTGTGCGGGAAGGAGTCGCAGCGCCGCCATCACGGCGGGCGGCACCTTCATAGGAGCCAGTTCGGCGTCTGGATGCCACTCGCCAGTAAGAAGCAGGTCAAGGACGCTGGCGTAGCTCCCCTTTGAGACAACCTCTTCAATGGGGTAGCCGCGATAGAGCAGCTTCCCGTTCGCGCCGTCAACAAGACTCACCGCCGTCTCGGCGCCAATGACGCCGGCGAGACCTGGGCTGAAGACCTTTTCGTCGCTCATTGCTTCCCACTCATCGCTGCGGCCTGCGATCAACAAACTCAATGGCGAGGCGCAACAGCACGGAACCGAGCAGCGCGACGAAGATTGATCCGAGGAAGCCACCAGCGTCACCAATACCGGCGCTCTTCGCCAGCGTTCCGCCGATCAGCCCGCCCAGGATGCCGACCAAGATGTTCGGCAGGCAGCCGCGTGCCGCGCGTCCGCGAACAAGCCAAGAGGAGAGGCCTCCGGCGAGGAAGCCGACGAGTGCCCAGCCGATCGGGTCGAGGTCGAAGAAGTTCATCAGCGCGATCGTACGCCTCCGCGCGGATTCGTGAGGCGGGGCGCGCGGGAGCCTCGGCTAGACTCTCGGCATGTCAAATGGCAGCCTCTCCGCGAAGATCAGCAGCGCCCCCTCCGATCCCATCTTCGGGATCGTGGAGGCCTTCCGCGCCGACCCACGTCCAGAGAAGATCAACCTCGCCGCCGGCGTCTATATGGAAGAGGACGGCGTCACACCAATCCTCGCCAGCGTCCGTGAAGCGGAGCGACGCCTCCTCGCGAACTCCACCACCAAGCTTTATAAGCCGATCGGCGGTGACCCCGCTCTCGTGAAGCTGCTGCGCGCCCTCATCTTCCGCGAGCCTGGCGCGCCGTTCGGTGCACTTCCTGCGATCGCGAACGAGGGTCGCATTGAGGTGCTGCACACGCCAGGCGGAACTGGCGCGGTGCGACTCGCCGTGGAGTTGGTGAAGCGTCTGCGACCGAACGCCGAAATCTGGGTGAGCGACCCAACCTGGCCGAACCACACGCAGATCGCCGACGCCGTTGGTGTGCCACATCGTTCGCACCCATGGATCAGCGCCGATGCGCGTGCGCTCGACCTGGACGCCGTGCTGCAATCAATCAACGCTGCAAAACCTGGCGACGCCTTCATCTTCCACGGCGCCTGCCACAACCCAACGGGGATTGATCCAACCGCAGCGCAGTGGCGCGTAATCGCCGGCGCCGTTGCGGCGCGCGGGATCTTGCCGATTCTCGACTTTGCATATCAAGGCCTCGGCGACGGTCTTGTTGAAGATGCCGCATCACTTCGCGCCTTCTTAGCGGCCGGTTGCGAGATTCTTGTCGCCGCAAGTGCGAGCAAGAACTTCGCGCTCTATGACGAGCGCGTCGGCGCGCTCGCGATTGTTGCCGAAGATAAAGAGGCCGCCGCCGCCATCTTGACGCATGCAAAGGTGGCGATTCGCGCCGCCTGGTCAAACCCACCTGGGCATGGCGGCGAGATTGTTGCAGAGATCCTCGGCGATGACGCGCTCCGCGTGCAGTGGGAGGGAGAGGTGACGGCGATGCGCGAGCGCATCAACGGGAACCGCCGCGCCTTTGTTGTCGCACTCGCTAGCGAAGGTGCTGGCGACTTCTCGCATTTACTGACTGGTCGTGGCATGTTCTCACTGCTCGGCCTTGATGACGCGCAGCTGAAGCGACTTCGCGATGAGCAGGCGATTTATCTTGTGGCGCGCGGTCGCATCAACTTCGCCGGCCTCTCCGCCGTCAAGATCCCAATTGTTGCCAAGGCGGTCGCAGCGCTGCTGCGCTGACGATCGGGCAGTGGTGGCTGACAGGTGGAGCCGAGCGATATGAGCGACAAGATCATTTCGCCGCGCCTTGTGTCGCGAGTATGGGGTGGCGAGCGGCTCACCGCACTCGGGCCAGCAGGCTCCGCCACGCCGCCAATCGGTGAGGCTTGGTTCGGTGAGATCGGGTCACAGAACCAACCACTGGTGAAACTGCTTGACGTTGCCGATCGCCTCTCCGTACAGGTGCATCCGACCGACGCACTCGCCGCCGAACTGCATGGCACAGGATCGATTGGAAAGCGTGAGGCGTGGGTGATTCTTGATGCGGCTCCAGGCGCGCACCTCCTCCTTGGACGCGATCCAGCGGTGAGTGCCGACCAGCTTCAGCACGCGCTTCAGTCTGGTAGCGACGTAGCGCCGCTCCTTGCAAAGATTTCGGTCACGGCGGGCGACGTGCTCGACGTTCCGCCAGGAACCCTGCACGCGCTGATGCCCGGACTTCTCGTCTGGGAGGTGCAGCAACCTTCGGACCGAACATATCGAGTGAGCGACTGGGGTCGCAGCAGCAGCGAGCGACCGCTGCATCATGCCGAAGCGTTGCGCGCCGTCAACGCTGCTGCAACTGCGCAGCGCGTAGCACGACTTGACTGGGAGGCTCCCGGAACCCGAACGCTCATCGGAAATGACGCCTTCACTGTCACGGTGGTGGTAGGCCCGTGGAGCGAGCCGATGCAGCTCCCGCACGGCGCCATCGCCACGCTGATCAGCAGCCCCTCTATGAGTGGCGTGGAGAGTGGCGTGGGGAGCGGCGCTGCCGCACGCGTTGCCGGAATCGCACTAGAGCCGCTGCAATCGGCGCTCATGACGGCAGGCTTAGCCGCCATAGAGATCCCGCACGGATCGGCACTCCTCTTCGCCTCGCGCTCCTGATCCCATAAGCGGGGTGCAACGTTTGGTTGCGTTTTCTAAATAAACGCCCAATCTCGCACGATTTCCCCCTTCGTTTACCAGAAAAAGGTTGCGCACTTGCGCTCCCTCGTTCATGATGACCATCCTCGACTGCATCGGACGCAGCCGCATCAACGTCACGGCGAAAGCCGCAGCGTGGTGATTGCATAGTCCGAATCAGCCCCGAGCCCGCGTCGGATCCGGCGTGGAATAGTAGAAGGAGGACCTCATGAAGGTCTTTAACAAGAAGGGCTTCGCAGCCCTTGCAGCGGTTGCGATTCTCGCAGCTGCATGCGGTGGTTCTTCAACCACCGGGAAGACGCTGACCATCGGGATCGGCCTTCCTCTTAACGGCTCGGCGCTCGCCTCCGCAGGCCCAGCGCGCGACGGTGCTCTCCTCGCAATCAAGGAGGCTTCAATCGAGGGCTATACCCTCGTAGCGAAGATTCTTGACCATGCCAAGGAAGGCGCACACAACCCAGACCAGGCCGCTGCTGACATGCTGACATTTGTCGGCGATGAGACAGTCGTTGGCGTTGTTGGTCCATTCAACTCGGGCTCTGCGTTTGCGCAGATCCCAGTCTCTTCTGAGGCTGGTCTCCTGCAGTGCTCCCCGTCGAACACGAACCCAAATCTGACGAAGGATCTTCCTGGCGCAGAAATTTCGGGTAGTGACCTCCGCGAGGGGCGCGCAGCGAACTACGTTCGCGTTGCAACCACGGATGACCTTCAGGGTCCAGCGGTTGCTGACTACGCGTATTCTAACGGTGCACGCAATGTGTACATCCTGGACTCAACGGACGCCTACGGTAAGGGAATTGCGGATTCATTCGAAGCGCAGTTCATCACCGCAGGCGGCGCTGTTGCTGGCCGTGACGGCCTCCCAGTGGGGACCACGGATTATTCTGCAGTTGCTGCAGAGGCGAAGAGCCTCGGCGCTGACGCAATCTTCTTCGGTGGAGTGACGTCGGACGGCGCACCACTCTTCCGCAAGGCACTTGACCAGGCCGGGGTTGGCGCGCTTCCGTTCTACGGCGGCGACGGCATCTTCGACGGCACGGGCGAGGGCTCGTACATCGCGATTTCTGGTGCGGCAGCTGAGAACAGCTTCGCATCGATCGCGGGATCACAGAACATCCCAGGGAAGGCCGACTTCGACACGAAGTTCATGGCTGAGTTCGGCGTCGCTGCCGAGGGCTACGCCTACGCTGGCTACGCCTGCGCCCAGATCCTCATTGAGGGGATCAAGGCGGCGGTTGCTGCGGGTGACGTCACCCGAGAGGCCGTTCGCTCTGCAGTCGTCGATAAGGGCGCTGCATTCGAGACCGTTATTGGGTCAGTGACGTTCGACTCTGTCGGCGACACGAGCCAGAAGTACATCTCCCTCTTCAAGGTGGAGAACGGTACGTGGGTATTCGCAGATGAGGTCGACTACACCGGTAAGTAGTTAATCCTCGCTAGGTAGGGGGGAACCCAAACCTAGCGCGAGTGCTCTTCAGCCCCCGTGGACCTTTGGGTTCACGGGGGCTGTTCATACACCTTGCCGAAAGTGCCCCAGGAGGGCACTATCTACCAACAGAAACGGGTGATTCATCAGAGAGGAGGGGACGATGAGCGCAGCAGAGGCGACCACTACCGTTCCACGCTCTAGCGCCGCACGCCTCCCCCTGACCATTGCCGCCTTCCTCGCGGCGACCCTGTTCGTCCTTGGGCTCGATCAGTTCATTAACGCGCTCACGCTTGGAGCGATCTACGCCCTCATCGCCCTCGGCTACACCATGGTCTACGGGATTATTGAGCTCATCAATTTTGCCCACGGCGATGTCTACATGGCCTCAACATTCGTCGCCATGTTCACCATTCAAACACTGCTTGGAAGGAGCGGAGCGATCGAAA
>QWRJ01000025.1 GCA_003670475.1 Candidatus Limnocylindrus primus
CAGTGACAACGATCGCAAGGTTCATCCCCGCCTGCTTATGCCCAGCGATGGTGCACCAAGCGGCGTTGCTCGCAGTCATTGGGCCAACGGTGAGATCAGATGATGCGCCAGGGCTGATCAGAGGAGTCGCAGCGCCACCCTCGGTCCTGAAGTCGTGCGGCATGACGCCAGCATTGGTGATGTGCAGCACCACGTTTGCCCCGTTCGGCACGGTGATGGTGGCCGGCTTGATGTACATGTCTCCGAGTTCAATATCAAAAGAGACGCTCGCTGGTGAAGCAGTGGCGACTTGGGGAGTTGTTTCACCCGGTGCGTGCGTTGCGCCGCTAATGACGAGCACCATGGAGATGAAGAGGGCCATGCCAGCGGTTACGGCGGTTAAACATCCGAACCCTGACTTCCACATATCAGCACCCTATGGGTGGTTCACCAAAATAGGTAATCCATACTCAGCGTCTGGGAGTTACGAGGCTTACTCACTAGTGTGGCGAGGTAGAATGTGCCTCATGAGACTCCACCTCCTCTCTCTTCACCAGCGTATGCCGCGCTGATGGGGGGCGGGATGGGTCCGGGGCGGGGTGGCGGACACCCGTTCGGTGGTGACGAAACGGGGCCAACAAAGCCGGTTGGCGCTGCACTCCCGCTCCTGCGCCGCGCAACACACTTCTTCGGACCGTATCGCGGGAGGCTCGCCGTTATCGGGGTCGCGATCCTTGGCTCGAGCATCCTTGGTCTCGCCAACCCATACCTACTGAAGCTCCTCATCGACGACGCGATCCCAAAGAGAGATATCGGCCTCCTCGCCATCTACGCAGGGCTGATGGTGGTCGTCCCCATCATTAACGGGGGGATCGGGCTGGCGCAGGCGTGGCTCACCGCATCGGTGGGTCAGTTCGTGATGCGCGACTTGCGCAATGCGCTCTTCACCCACGTGCAGTCGATGCCGATCCGCTTCTTTGCGGAGACGCGCACCGGAGAGATCCAGAGCCGACTCACCAACGATGTCTCTGGCGTGCAGTCGGTTGTCTCTGATGCGGCGGCGAACCTCGCCTCCAGCATCGCGGTGGTGCTCTCCACGCTCGTTGCGATGACGCTCATCGATTGGCGTCTGACAGCGGTGAGCCTCTCCGTTGCGCCGATCTTCCTCTACTTCAGCTCAAAGGCATCTGCTGCGCGGCGCAAGGCGAGTGCCGAGGTACAGGGTGCGCTCGCCGACCTCACCTCGATCGCCGAAGAGCACCTCTCCGTCGGCGGCGCGCTCTTAGCCAAGTCGTTCGGTCGTGCGGAAGCGGGAGCTGAGCGCTTCACACAACGCTCGGGTGATCTTGCAACGCTGCAGCTACGACAGGCACTCACCGGCCGCTGGGTCGGCGTAGTAGTGCAAGTTGTCTTCAGCGGCATTCCAGCGCTCGTCTACTTTGTTTCAGGAGCGCTGACGGCAACGGGGGCGCCAGACGCGCCAACCATTGGCGACATCGTTGCCTTCACCACGCTGCAGAGCCGCCTCTTCTTCCCACTCGCGTCGCTCCTCGGTCTCCAGGTGGAGATCGGCGGAAGCCTCGCACTCTTTGAGCGCATCTTTGCGTACCTCGATCTTGTGCCCGAGATTGTCGATGCGCCAGACGCCGCGCATCTGCAGCGCGCCTCGGTGCGTGGCGCAGTAGAGCTACGCAACGTCTCATTCCGATATCCGCAGCCGCCAAGAGCAGACGCATCAGCGCGCCGCGACACCTTTGCACTCCAAGAGATCACCTTCAGCGCCGAGCCGGGCAGCTTGACGGCGCTCGTTGGGCCGTCTGGTTCTGGGAAGAGCACCATCCTCAGCCTCATCCCGCGCTTCTGGGATACGAAGAGTGGGAGTGTGCTGATTGATGGGCGTGACGTACGGCAGATCAAACTTTCGTCACTCGGTGAAGTCATTGGCGTGGTGACGCAGGAGACGCACCTCCTACATGCAAGCATCGGTGACAACTTGCGCTACGCGCGACCAAACGCAACGGACGAACAGCTCTGGGCGGCACTTCAGGGTGCCTCACTTGATGGCCGTGTTCACGAACTACCGCAGGGGCTGAACACGATCGTTGGCGAGCGCGGCTACAAGCTCTCTGGCGGTGAGCGACAGCGTTTGGCGATTGCCCGCGTCCTCTTGAAGGATCCGCCAATCTTGCTCCTTGACGAAGCAACCTCGGCGCTGGACTCCGTCTCCGAGCGACACGTTCAGGAGGCGCTGGAGCGTGCCATGAGCGGTCGCACCACGATTGCCGTTGCGCACCGCCTCAGCACCGTTGCCTCTGCCGATCAAATCCTCGTCCTCGACCACGGCATGATCGTGGAGCGCGGTCGCCACGACGAGCTGCGCCGCGCCGGCGGCCTCTACGCCTCGCTCGCCGCGATGCAGTTCGGCGTCACGAAGGAGTAGGTGGCGGAGAGATCGCGCGCGGCGGGCGCTAGCTAGAACTGGTCAGACCTCTGAGCCTTCTGCGCTGCGTTCTCGACGAATTGCTCGAATGACGAAGGCGACGGTTCCTGCCCACGTGATGACAATGACGGCGTAGATCAACAGGAACGCGTCTCCCGAGATTCCTGCGGCGGCGAGCAGCACCCGTGCATTGGTGAAGCAGATGAATCCTCCAACGATGACCCCGAGAAGCCGAGGATTCAGATGGCGCACGAGGTAGGCGGCAATTGGAGCGGCGACTAAGCCACCGGCAAGAAGCGCTGCGACATAGTCGAGGCGCACGCCAGCAACTCCAATCCCAAAGATGAACCCAGCACTCGCAGCGACCGCCACGACGAACTCACTTGCGCTGACTGTACCGATCACGCGATTTGGTGCGAGACGTCCATCTGCGAGAAGTGCAGGTGTCGCAACTGGACCCCAACCCCCGCCCCCTGTTGCGTCAACAAACCCTCCAATCAAGCCGAGAGGGATAAGAAAGCGAAGGCGTGGCGTCCCCTTGCGGAGTGCTCGTAAGCCACCTCGTAGGTATCGCACGACCACGTACACACCTAACGTGAAAAGAAAGAGGCTTGAGAGGGGCCGTGAAGACTCTGTTGAAAGCGCAGAGAGGAGTGTGGCGCCAATAAACGCCCCAGCAGCTCCTGGCAGCGCAATCCTTCGAACCACTTTCCAATCGACGTTTCCGAATCGGTGGTGTGCGAGGCCTGAGCTTGCTCCAGTACCGATCTTGGCAATATGAACCGAGGCTGACGCAGCGGCTGGCGATAGTCCAATCAGTAGCAAGATCGTTGAGGATGTGATGCCATATCCCATCCCAAGTGCGCCATCTACAAGCTGTGCCGCAAAGCCGGCTACGGCTAGGAGTGCGAGTTGGACGAGCCCTTCCATCAGGCTGACAACGTTCGTCGTGACGCGGGGCTTTTCGTAATGTGCATGGGTGCAGCATACTTGCCGTCATGGGAGAGGCGGCGCATCTGGTCACGCGTGAGGGAGGGGCGGCGGTTCAGTCGCTCCCTGAGGGCGGCGTGCTCCTGCACATTGGACCCCCAAAGACTGGGACGAGTGCACTGCAAGGTGCCTGTCACGCCTGCCGCGATGAGATGCGCGCACAAGGAGTTCGTTATGCGGGCCGCACGCAGCAGACGGGAAGCGCAGCATATGCGGTCCTTGGGCGCCAGCATCCAACACTTGGCGAGGCGCCATCAGCGCATCACTGGAAGCGACTTGTCAGTGAGGTTCGCGCTGCAAAGGAGCCCCGCATCTTCATCTCAAGCGAATTCTTCGCTGGCGCAGATGATGCGCACGCGGCTCGAATCGTCGAGGAGCTTGGTGGTGATCGCGTGCATGTCGCCTTAACGCTCCGTCCTGTTTCACGAATCCTCGCTTCGCGCTGGCAGCAGAATGTGCAGGAGGGGGCTCGCTACTCGTTTGATCAGTGGCTGCACTGGGTCTTTGAGCAGCCGAGTGAGGGGAAGGGTGCAACCTTCTGGTCGCGTCAGCGTCACGACCACCTTGCCGCCCGTTGGGCATCGATCGTTGGGCCAGAGCGACTTAGCGTGGTGATGGTCGACGAACAGAATAAGTCGGCGATCTACCAGGCCTTTGAGGCACTCCTTAAGCTTCGGGCTGGAACACTTGAGCCACAGAACGACACAGCGAACCGATCAATGACCGCGGAAGAGATTGAGCTCCTCCGTGGGCTGAATGAGCAATTTACTGAAGCTGGGATCACGCGGCCACTCCTCTACAAGATGATTACGCGTGGGACTGCGCTCTATATGAAGGGCCGAACGATCGGGCCAAACGAACCGAAACAGCAGACGCCAGGCTGGGCCATTAACCGCGCCGACTTGATCGGCTGGGAGAGCGCCGCGGCGATTCGCGCACTTGGGGCGCAGGTGATTGGCAACCTTAATGCGCTTGGCGGCACAACTCCGCAGGGCGATTCAGCGGCGCAGATCCCTCCGCTCGCGACCACAGCGGCGAACGCCAGCGGCGCTGCCGCTCGCCAAGTTCCGGAAGTGGTTGCGACTCGTGCGGCGATGGGGATGCTCTTTGCGAGTGGGGCAGCGCTCAGGGACGGGTCTGGACGCCCCGGTGTTGATGTGCGAGTAGAGCCTCAGGTCTTACAGCGGGTGCACACGCTTGACCTCTTGCGTGTTGTGGCGCAGCGCCTTCTCTGGTCGGTCACTTCGCGTATCAGAAAGATCACGCGACGCTAACTCAGTGAGCGATCCTCTTCAGCCGCTCCTTCACCAACGCTGCAGCGTCATAGGAACTCACCGTAGAGGCGTCAATGGCAAGGTCCGCATCCGCAGGGGTTTCATATGGTGATGAGATACCGGTGAAGTCGCTGACCTCGCCAGCACGAGCCTTCGCATAGAGCCCCTTCCGGTCTCGCTGCTCGCAGATCTCGAGCGGCGTGTTGATGTGTACCAGGAGGAAGGGGAGTCCGGCCGCCGCCTCGCGTGCCAACGCACGCCCTTCGGCAAACGGCGCAATCGGCGCAGCGATCCCAATGCCTCCCGCTCGTGCAACCTCAGCCGCCGCCACTCCAAGTCGCTGCACGTTCGTGTTGCGCGAGCCTCGGTCGAAGCCGAGGCCCGCGGAGATGCTTCGTCGCATCACATCGCCATCGAGGAGCGCGACGCCGCGCGCCCCCTCATCACGAAGGAGCTCCGCGAGTGCCGCCGCAACGGTGGATTTTCCGGACCCTGAGAGGCCAGTAAAGAAGACAACCGCCCCCTTTTGCCATTCGGAGCTTCGTGCACGCCGAATCTCTTCTGCGGAACCTGCGGGATACCCGAGCGGGGCATCGGCGGCGTAGCGCTCTGCGCCAGTCATGACATCTGTTGCGCCGTAGGCGCGCGCGAGATCTTCAGGGTTCAGCTCACCTTTCGGCCACGGGAGCGCAAGGAGCGTGATCTGACACGTTGGGAGTGAGCGCTTCAACTCCTCCGCGGCGGATGTGAGCGCGCGGAGAAGTCCAGACGGCTGCACCTCGCCGTCTACTGCTGGTGAACGGGAGACGAGTGCGCAGAGTAAGAGACTCTTTGCACCGAGGTCCTTTGCGCGTGTGACAAGCGCATCCAGTTCCGCGCTGGAAGGCGGGAGGTGCGCGATCAGTGCCAGGGTTGGGCCGGCGTGTTGCGCAACGGATGCAACAGGCTGGCGCAGCTCTTGGCTCCATGCAAGGCCCACACCTGACGCAAGTGGTCGCAGGTGCTTCACCCCAGCGGGGGAGAGTTCGCTGAGCGGCGTGTTCTCTTCGTCGCAGAGGAGCACCGTGGTGTTGTCAGTGAGGTAGCGCTGAAGTGCGCTGCTCGGTTGCGCGCCGAGGCGTACCAGCTCCAGCAGGTCGATCCCTGCCGAATCAAGGACGACGTGCGCTGGGCTCCCTTCACGGCGCTGCTCTTCTCGCATCTCGTCAGATTACCCCCTAACCTGACCCGTGATGATGAGAACGCAGCCCGACGCAGCAATCGGAATCCAGGCAGCCTCCCTCGCTGGTGAGCTGCTGCTAAGACTTCGCCAGGGCGCCGCAACGGGTGAAGGAGCGAGTGCAGCCCTAGATGCCGATGCGCTTCGGGCCGCTGGAGACCGCGATGCGAACCGCGCCATCATGAAGCTCCTCGCGAACGAGCGGCCAGAGGACAGCCTCCTCTCCGAAGAGGCGGCAGATGATCCGCGCCGGCTGATCGCCGACCGCGTCTGGATCATTGATCCGCTCGACGGCACTCGCGAGTTCGGCGAACGAGACGGCGCTGGTGTCTGGCGTGACGACTTCGCCGTGCATGTGGCGCTCTGGGAGCGCGGTCAGGGACTGACGCTCGGCGTTGTGGGGCTCCCGGCGCGTGGGGTGATCTACAGCAGCGACGCGCCACCAGCGGTTCCACCAAGCCCGCCTGGAAAGTTGCGCATTGCGGTGAGTCGCACGCGACCGCCAGCCTTTATCGCAGCGTTGGAGGCGGCCGGTTCGGCAACGCTCGTACCGATGGGCTCTGCTGGCGTCAAAGTGATGGCGGTAGTGAGCGGCGAGGCTGACGCCTACATCCACGCTGGCGGCCAGTATCAGTGGGACTCGGCGGCACCAGTTGCGGTGGCGCTGGCGGCGGGCCTGGTTGCTACGCGGCTAGACGGTTCTCCGCTCAGATATAACGTCCCAGAACTCCTCCTTCCAGACCTTGTGGTCTGCCACCCAGATCGCGCCGACGAGGTGCGTGCGCTCCTTGACGCTGCGGGCTTTGGGCCGGACGGTGCGAGCGGCGCAGGTGCGACTGGCGCTAGTGCGGCAGAATCTGCGGGATGAGGAGTCAAGAGTGAAGAGCCACGTGATGAGCCAGCTCGCCGCCCTCGAGGCGGAGAGCATCCATATCTTCCGCGAAGTTGCGGCGGAGATGGAGCGCCCCTGCCTTCTCTTCTCTGGCGGGAAGGACTCCATCGTCATGCTGCATGTTGCGCGCAAGGCGTTCGCCCCCGCGCCGATCCCGTTCCCAGTGATGCACGTTGACACTGGACTCAACTTTGCCGAAGTGATTGCATTCCGCGATCGCTGGGCGGCGCAGCTCGGCCTGCGACTGGTTGTTGCCTCTGTGCAAGATGCGATTGAGCGTGGCGTGGTGAAAGAGGAGCCGAACGGTTCGCGTAACCGCATCCAGACGCCGGTCCTGTTGGAGGCGGCGGCACGCGAAAAATTTGATGCACTTTTCGGCGGAGGTCGCCGCGACGAAGAAAAGGCTCGTGCCAAGGAGCGCGTCTTCTCCTTCCGCGACGAGTTCGGTCAGTGGGATCCGAAGAATCAGCGCCCAGAGATCTGGAGCCTCTACAACGGGAGGGTCTTCCCGGGCGAGAGCATTCGCGTCTTCCCCCTCTCTAACTGGACCGAGTTGGACATCTGGTCGTATATCGCCGAAGAGGAGATCGAGATCCCGTCGCTCTATCTTGCCGCCGAGCGCGAGGTGGTGGAGCGTGACGGCATGCTCTACGCCGTGAATGAGTTCGTGCCGTTGAGGTCTGGTGAGACCTCCCAGAAGCGCAGCGTCCGCTACCGCACCATGGGTGATGCAAACCTCACCGCCGCCGTTGAGTCTGTTGCTAACACGGTGGCGAAAGTCGTAGAGGAGATCGCCGCGGTGCGCATCACCGAGCGTGGCGCAACGCGTGGCGACGACAAGGTTTCTGAGGCAGCCATGGAAGACCGGAAAAAGGAGGGCTACTTCTGATGGAGGCTGACCTTCTTCGATTCGCAACCGCCGGCTCTGTTGACGACGGAAAGAGCACGTTGATTGGGCGACTTCTCTTTGATTCAAAGTCGCTCTTCTCCGATCAGCTTGAATCTGTTGAGCGCGTCAGCCGCGAACGCGGTGACGAGTACACCGACCTTTCGCTCCTTACCGACGGCCTTCGTGCTGAGCGCGAGCAGGGGATCACCATTGACGTTGCGTATCGCTACTTCGCTACGCCACGCCGTAAGTTCATCATTGCCGATACCCCTGGCCACACCCAGTACACCCGCAACATGGTCACTGGCGCATCAACCGCTGACGTTGCGCTTGTCCTGGTAGATGCGCGAAAGGGGATGACGGAGCAGAGTCGCCGGCACGCCTTCATCGCCACGCTGCTCGGCGTGCCGCACATGGTGGTCTGCGTCAACAAGATGGACCTTGTTGACTGGTCGGAAGAGATCTTCGAAAACATTCGCCGCGAGTTCACCGAGTTCGCCGCGCGACTCCGCCTTCGTGACCTCACCTTCATCCCACTCTCTGCCCTGAGTGGAGATAACGTGGTCACTCGATCAACCAACATGCCCTGGTTTGATGGCGCGCCGCTGCTGAGCCACCTTGAGCGGCTCCACGTTGCGAGCGACCGAAATCTTGTGGACGTGCGCTTCCCAGTGCAGTACGTGGTGCGGCCACAGTCGCACGAGAACCGTGATTATCGTGGATATGCAGGGACGATTGCATCTGGCGTGCTGAAGCCCGGCGACCGCATCCGCGCCCTCCCCGCCGGCCTTGACACCGAGATTACAACGATTGAGACGGCGGATGGCCCAGTGACCGAGGCATATCCGCCAATGGCGGTGACGATTACGTTGAAGGATGAGATTGATATTAGCCGCGGCGACATGCTCTGCCGCCCGAATAACGTCCCTGCAGTGATGCAAGACATTGACGCGCAGGTCTGCTGGATGGATGAGAGCGCGCCACTCACCGCAGGAAAGACGTATGCGATCAAGCACACCACCCGCTGGGCACGCGCGGTGGTGAAGCAGATTGACTACCGCATCGACATCAACACGCTGCACCGCGTGGAGGGGGTTGAGGGCCTCGCCCTCAACGAGATCGGCCGCATCCGCCTCCGCTCCACCAAGCCGCTCTTCGTTGACCCTTACCTCTCAAATCGCCAGACCGGCGGCTTCATTCTCGTGGACGAGTCCACGAATCGCACCGTGGCGGCGGGCATGGTCGTGCGCGAATCAGGGAGCTAGGTAGCCGCCCCCCTGCGTCAGCGTCGCCGCCCCCTCACAATCAGGGGATGATCCGCATCACTCGCACGACGCTCGCTCTCCTCCTGGTAGCAGGGGGGCTTTCCGCACAGCTTGGAACGCCGAGCGTGGCCCTTGCAGCGAGCGTGGGCTGGAAGGCCTGCGCCGCGCGCCCCGTCCCACTCCCCGCGACACGGCCGGCTGACCCTGCACTTGCGGATGCGATTCAGAGGCGGGTGAGCAACTGGAGGCAGGCGCGGAGCACAAGGTACGCAGGCCTCTCTGCAACGATTCGTTGGGACGATGGTCGTGAAGTCAGCGCGGTTAGTGGCAGCGCGGATAAGGGGAGTGGCCGTGCCGTCAGCACGAACACACCCTTCGCACTCGCGAGCGTTAGCAAGCCATTTACCGCCGCGATCGCACTCCTCCTTGATGCATGCGGCATCATGCCGCTCGGCACGCGTGCTAGCTCGCTCGTTCCGTACGCAGATGTCCGACCAGAGGCAACGATTGAGGATCTTCTCCGTCACGAAGCGGGGATGAGCGATTGGCTGACAGATAAGTACACGCGTATGGACTGGCTCATCTCACATCCGAACGGGAAGGTGGGACCGAAGACGGCGGTGAAGAATTTGCTGCTGCGCGGTGAGATCGGAACGTTTGATTACTCGAACTCAAGCCTCACCCTTGTGACACTTGCAGCAGAACGCGCAACCGGCGTCTCATGGGAGAAGTTGATGAGTGAGCTCTTGCTCAAGCCGCTCGGCCTCAAGGAGACCGGCTTCGGTCCGATCGCCGACGCGGCGCGGCCGCACACCTGGTCGCGCGGAGCGTTGCGACCCTTCGGTCAACGCGGCTGGGGTCCGACGCGCTCTGTTGCCGCGGTGTTGCGCGGCGCGGGTGATCTCTTCTCCACACCACACGACCTGGTGCGATTCGGCGAACTTCTCTGGGGCGATCGCTTACTTGAAGGTAGCCAGACGCAACTTATCAACGGCATCGCCAACCTGACTGGACTTGCGTGGTCGTACACGATTGGCACGATGATGGATCGCAGTTGGCTCGGCAGTGTGCGAACGTATGGACACACTGGTGGCTATAGCGGCGTAAGTACCACGTTGCGGCGCATCCCTGAGCTTGGCGTCACGATTGCCGTCACGGCGAACGGGATGGGGACGCCTGGTGGATACGCCGACGATCTTGCGATCAATCTGATTGACCTGCTTGACGTTCCGGCCCCTAGTTCAGCCCAGGCCATCGCTGGCGCCAGTGGTGCTGGACTCACCGCCGCTGTACGCGCGAATCCAGAACCGTTCCCTGTGGTCACCCCTGCGGCGCTCCTCATATGCGGCGATGGCAGCGCAGCGACTGGCGGCGCACTCGGCTGGCAGGATCTCTCTTCTGGTGGCGACGGCAGCGAAGACGGCGACTGGTCTGGACGCGCCACGGCACTCGCTGAACTCCCAGACGGTCGCCTCCTTGTTGGAGGCGTTGCGTTGACGCGCGCTGGTGGCGTTGTGGTGAAGGGCCTTGCGGTGCGTGATCCAAAGAGCGGCGCGTGGAGCCCCTTCGCATCACTGACGCGCGCCGATGGCACGGTGGCAACCGTGACAGCGATCAGTGTTGACACTTCACGTCAGCGTCTCTTCGTTGGCGGAGATTTTACGACGGTTGCCACAAAAGCTCGGCGCACGGCGGTGAAGGGGATCGCGATGCTCAACCTGAAGAGCGGACGCTGGTCGGCACTGAGCGGCGGCCTGCGCGGAAGCGTGCTGGTGCGCGCCATCAGTATTGACTCGACGAGTGGTCGCGTTGCCGTTGGCGGAAGGTTTGCCGTTACTGGGAAGGCGAAGAGT
>QWRJ01000026.1:0-6327 GCA_003670475.1 Candidatus Limnocylindrus primus
GGGCCACGCGACTCGCCGATAAGGACGTCACGCTCTGGAGTAACGCCGCTGCGGTACAGGCGAAGATCGCGAATCGACTCGGCTGGCTCGACGCGCCGACACACTTCACGGCGCAGATTCCAGCACTTGAGGGCTTCGGCGAGAAGATCCGTGACGCAGGCTTCACCACCGCGATCGTGGCGGGGATGGGCGGCTCATCACTCGCGCCAGAGGTTCTTGCTACAGCATTTGCAGAGATTGATGACTGGCTGAAGGTTCGCGTCTGCGACTCCACCGATCCTGCAGCGGTTGCCGCCGCACTGCGCGGCCTTGATCCGAAGAACACGCTCGTCATCGTTGCAAGTAAATCTGGAACAACCACCGAAACGCTCTCCTTTGCCGCGTACGCCGCAGAGTGGATTGGCGCAGCGGTCGGCGGTGCAGAGAACGCACTCTCATCAATAATTGCAATCAGCGACCCTTCGCCGTGCATTGATGGGATCCCTGGGAGCGAGAAGATGCTTGACCGATTCCTGAACCCTGCAGATATCGGCGGTAGATACTCAGCACTCAGCTTTGTTGGGCTTGTCCCCGCCAGCCTCCTCGGCATCGACCTTGATCCACTCCTTGCGGCAGGATCCGTTGCCGCCGCTGAGCTGCGCGAGCCAGAGCCAACGGCGAATCGTGCCGTTGCACTCGGTGTAGTAATCGGCGCACTCGCACGTGAGGGGCGCGACAAGTTGACACTCGTTGTTGATGCCCCGATTGATGGCTTCGGTGCGTGGGCGGAGCAACTCGTTGCTGAGAGCACCGGGAAGCACGGCGTTGGCGTTGTCCCTGTTGATGGCGAACCCCTCGGCGCGGTTGCGCAGTACCAGGACGACCGACTCTTCGTACGCATCTCACTTGATGGCGGCCGGCCTCCAGTTGCCGCAGATGGCAGCAGCGTAGAGACGCGACTCAGTGAACTGGCGGCGGCGGGTCACCCAGTGATTGAGCTAAACCTCAGTGATCCAATTGATCTTGGCGGCGAGTTCATGCGCTGGGAGATTGCCACCGCGATCGCTGGCGTCGTCCTTGGCATCAATCCGTTCGACGAGCCGAACGTCACCGAGTCGAAGAACAACACCGTTGCAGTTCTTGGCGAACTCGCCGCAGCAGGGAGGCTCCCAGAACTTGCGCCGAAGGCTGTTGATGGTGCGCTGCAGATCTGGGTTGACGATGCGCTCCCCGCAGCATTCAGTGATGACGCAGTAAAACTTGTTGCTGGTCAGCTGCAGCGACTTTCGCCGCGCGGCTATGTGGGGATTCACGCCTACATCGCAACGACGCCCGAGCGCACCACAGCGCTCACCTCACTCCGCCTGCTGCTACGCGATGCAACACACCGTGCCAGCACCGTTGGCTACGGCCCACGCTTCCTCCACTCCACTGGTCAGCTCCATAAGGGTGGTGCGGCAACCGGTTGGTTCGTCCAGCTCGTGGCGAGCCATCCAGCCGATATCGAAATCCCAGGGAAGCCGTTCAGCTTCGGTCAGCTGGTTGATGCGCAGTCGCTTGGCGACGCACGCTCACTGGTCGACCACGGCCTCCCCGTCCTCCGCATCCACCTCGGTGCAGACCCAGACGCGGGGCTCGCCGCCGTGGAGTCGCTCTTCCGCCGTGCACTCAATACCTAAGGCGCAGTGGGTGGTAGCCACGCGCTAGCATCATCAGTGACGGCCCAGCTGCGGCCACAAGTGAGGAGGCTCCTGTGAAGATCGGATTCATCGGCCTAGGGAAGATGGGCGGCAACATGGTGAAGCGCCTCCTTCGTGGTGGACACGAGGTGGCGATCTGGAATCGTTCGCGCGAGAAGACCGACGAGATCGCCAAGGATGGCGCAACTCCCACCTACACGGTGAAAGATCTCGTTGCGGCGCTCCCCTCCCCACGACGTGTCTGGGTGATGGTCCCGAGCGGAGACGCAACCGAAGCGATGATCGACGAACTGATCCCACTTCTCGCCAAGGGCGACACGATCATTGACGGTGGAAACTCTAACTTCCACGACACAATTCGCCGACACGAGAAGCTCGCAGATCATGGCATTCACTTCATTGACGCAGGAACATCTGGTGGTGTCTGGGGCCTAGAGAACGGCTACTGCATGATGGTTGGCGGGGATGTTGCGCCAGTGAAGGCGATGGAGCCGATCTTCCTCACCCTCGCTCCAAAGGATGGCTACATGCACTGCGGCGCAAGCGGCGCTGGCCACTACGTGAAGATGGTGCACAACGGGATCGAATACGGGCTAATGCAGGCGTACGCCGAAGGCTTTGAGATCCTCGCAAAGTCGCGATACAAGGTTGACCTTGCGCAGGTTTCCGACCTCTGGATGCAGGGCTCCGTTGTGCGCAGCTGGCTCCTTGAGCTTGCAGGGCGCGCATTCCGCGCAGAGGGGAATGAACTGAAGTCGATCAAGGGTTGGGTCGCCGACTCTGGCGAAGGGCGCTGGACGGTGCAAGAGGCGATTGACCTTGATGTGCCCGCGCCACTCATCACCCTCTCGCTCCTCACCCGATTCCGTTCACGCCAGGAAGATTCGTACAGCGCCAAGGTGCTCGCAGCACTTCGCAATCAGTTCGGCGGGCACGCGGTGAAGCCGGAGTGAAGAGCGGCAAGGCTGGCGAAGGGGGCGGCACGATCCGTGACCTGCGCATTGCACATAAAGGGAAGAAGGCAACACCAAAGCGCAGCGGCAAGAATCCGCTCCGCTCTGGACTTCGCATTGAGCGCGTTCCCGATCCAAACATCGTTGTCCTCTTTGGTGCTACTGGAGACCTTGCGCATCGCAAAGTCGTCCCCGCCCTCTACCACCTCTGGGCTGGCGATCTCCTACCCGAGCGATTCGCCCTTGTCTGCTTCGGGCGACGTGAGGCGAGCGACGAGTCAATGCGCAGCGACCTTCGCGCCTCACTGGAGATGTATGCACGGGTAAAGCCGATTGATGAAAAGCGCTGGAGCGAATTCGCCTTGCGCATCAGCTACGTCAAGGGTGCGTTTGATGATCCGAATTCGTACGCTGCGCTGAGCCGTCACCTTGATGCGATTGACGCGAACTCCGGAACAAGCGGGAACCGCCTCTTCTATCTCGCCACCCCCGCTTCATCTTTCCCTGAGATCATCCGCGGCCTTGGTGCCGCTGGGCTTGACCATGAGACGGGTGAGAGTGGCTGGCGACGCGTCGTCATTGAGAAGCCGTTCGGCCGCGACCTTGAGTCGGCGGTGAAGCTCAACCGTGAAGTGGGGAAGGTCTTCCGCGAGAGTCAGGTCTACCGTATTGACCACTACCTTGGAAAAGAGACGGTGCGCAACATCCTCATCTTCCGATTCGGCAACCTCATCTTTGAGCCAATCTGGCACCGCCGCTACATCGACCACATCCAGATCACCGTGGCGGAGACGATCGGCGTGGAGAGCCGTGGCGCCTTCTACGAGGAGACCGGCGCGCTCCGCGACATCTTGCAGAACCACCTCCTCCAACTTCTCACCCTCGTTGCGATGGAGCCGCCAGCAACCCTGGATGCAGAAGCGCTGCGCGACGAGAAGGTGAAGGTCTTGCGTGCCGTACGGCTCATGAACCCTGAGCAGGTTGATGGCCACGTCGTGCGTGGCCAGTACGGCCCAGGCTGGATCGGCGCAACAGAGGTCGCGGGCTATCGTGGCGAACCGGCTGTGGATCCTGCATCGGAGACGGAGACATTCGTTGCAGCACGCTTTGAGATTGATGACTGGCGCTGGGCAGGCGTCCCCTTCTACCTGCGCGCAGGGAAGCGACTCCCGAAGCGCGCAACGGAGATCGCGATCCAGTTCAAGGATGTGCCTCAGCGCCTCTTCTCACAGACTGGCGATGCTCCAGAGTCGAACATGCTCGTGATCCGGATTCAACCAGATGAAGGGATCTTGCTCCGCTTCGCTGCGAAGGTGCCAGGGCTCGGCACCGATGTTCGCCCCGTCAACATGGACTTTGCCTACGGTTCCGCCTTCTCTGTTGAGAGTCCCGACGCCTATGAAACGCTGATCCTTGACGCCCTCTTGGGCGACGCCTCACTCTTCACGCGCGCCGATGAGGTGGAGGCGGCCTGGCGCATCGTTGACCCAATCATGGAGTCCTGGCTCGCCGGTCCTGAGCCGCAACTTCCGAACTACGCCGCAGGGACGTGGGGTCCTGAAGAGGCGGATGCGCTGCTCACCCGCGAGGGGCGACGCTGGCGCAGGCTGTAACGCCGATGAGCCTCACCGCTACCGAACTCTCCGCGCTCCGCTGGAAGTCAACCGCAACTTCAGTTGCCGAAGCCGACGACCTCCTCGCCCGACTCTGGGGTAGCACAGAGTCGCGACAGCAGATCACTGGCGACCTGATCAAGGACGCTGACGGTAAGACGCCGATCGCCGTGCGCACTGGTGTGATGAACCTTGTGGTCGTGGCGCCAGGTGCAGAGCGTGCCGTTGGCGCTGCGAGCGCACTGAGCAGCCTGCCGCGCAATCCGTCGCGCACCCTCTCCATTGTGCCGAGAGATCCAGAGGGGCCACCAACATTTCGCGCACGTCTTGAAATCTTCTGTGCAGTAACGCCGCGGGGCGACGGAACTTCGGCGTGCACCGAACTACTCTGGATTGACGCGAGCGGCGAGGCGGGGCGTCACCTCTCCAGCATGGTGCCACAGCTCTCGCTTCATGATCTCCCCACCCTTCTCTGGTGGGATCACACGATTGACCCTTCGAGCCAAGACTTAAAGGAGCTGCTCCGCGGAGTTGATCGTGCCCTCTTCAACGGTTCTGACCAACGAGGTGCGGGCATCAACGTGGTGAGTGATCTCGTGAAGGTGGCGGCATCCACTGGCACTGCGCTCAGCGACTTCTCACTCATTCGCCAGGCACGATGGCGTGATGCGGTAGCGAGCGCCTTTGATGAGCCAGAGATTGCTCCGTACCTCCACTCGCTGACAGAGATTCGCGCAACCTACTCTGCAGGGGTCAACAGCAACGCTCCAGTGAACATTGTTAAGCCCACCTACCATCTTGCATGGATCACATCGCGCCTCGGCGCATCGGTGGTCATCCCGCTCAACAACAAGAGTGGATCGTGGAGTGGAACGATCAGTGATGCAGGGCAGCGCATTGCACTGACGCTTGAGCCCGTTGCCGATACTGGGCACTCGGGCACCACGCTTGCGCTACACCTCAAGGGTGAGCGACGTGGTAGCGCCTTAGAACTCACCGTCCGTGTAGACGGTGAAACAACGCAGGTTCAGGCAGCAATCAACGGCACGCTTGTTAAGGAGCGCATCTTCCGTGCAAAGCGCGCCACAGACGCCGAGCTGCTCAGCAACGCCCTTGAGCTCGGCGAGGTTGATCCGCTCTCACCGTCAATCTTGCGCACCTTCGTGCAGCTCGTCGGATGAGCGAACTTCCAGTGCGACGTATCGTTGACGACGCTGCGGCCGCCGCGATCGCAACGGCAGAACTGATCATTACTGCCGCGCAACGCGCAGTAGATGAGCGTGGCGTCTTTCACCTCTGTGCAACAGGCGGAAGCACTCCAGCCACACTCTACGCCGCGCTCCGAGAGCCAGAGCGCGCGGCACGCATGCCGTGGAGCGCAACCCAAATCTGGTTCGGCGATGACCGTCACGTTCCCCGCACTAGCCCGCTCTCCAACGTCGCATCCGTTGATGCGGTGCTTCTTGCAGTAGACAACCACGGAGTGACCTCCCCGATCAGCAACGATCAGGTGCACCCATGGCCAACGGCTGAGGATGGCCCAAAAGCGGTGAGTGACTATCTTGCAACCGCTCGCGCCGCAAATATCCAGCACACCGCTGAAGGGTTCCCGCAGTTTGATCTTGTGCTGATCGGCATTGGCGGCGACTCCCACTGCCTCAGCGTCTTCCCCGGCTCCCCACTCGCCTCCAGCGACGCACCAATCGCCGCACCAGTGCCCGCACCAACGCACATCGAACCACATGTGCCGCGGCTCTCCTTCTCGCTCGGTCTCCTCCCCGCCGCGCGCGCCATCTGCGCCACGGTCGTTGGGGCTGGAAAGAGCGCCGCGCTCGCGCGCATCCTCAACGGAGAGGGAGGCGTAAGCGAGGTGCCAGCTAAAGCTGCCCTCATCCCAACCGCCACCTGGGTCATTGACCGCGCCGCAGCAGCAGATCTTTAGTCAACACAGAATCGCGCGTACGCCCCACCCCCTCGCATCGGCTAGGATTCCGCGGATGGCTGCTCAACGGATCCCATGGCTCCACGTGATTGCTGGCTGCATGAGCAGCGGCAAGACGGCCGAGGTCGTCCGCCTCCTCA
>QWRJ01000026.1:6337-10447 GCA_003670475.1 Candidatus Limnocylindrus primus
TTGCCGGGCAGAGTGTCCTCCTCATCACCCCCTCACGAGACACCCGCGTGGCCCCTGGTGAGGTGGTGAGCCGCACTGGGACGCGCTTCCCGAGCGTGGTGGCGGCAGATGCGAGCGCCATCCGGAGAGAGGTGCTGAAGCGCAACCCAGATGCGGTGGCGATCGAGGAGGCGCAGTTCTTCGGGGCAGACCTTCCAGGAATTATTGAAGAGCTCGTCGCAGGACCTCGCACCGTCATCGTCAGCGGCCTCGACCAAGACTTCGCAGGACGGCCATTCGCAACGATCCCTGAACTCTTGGCCCGTGCCGATGAGGTGACGAAGTTGACGGCGATCTGCGTGAGCTGCGGCGCAGAGGCGACGCGCACCCAGCGCATGCGTAACGGAAAACCGGCCAGCGTCAGCGATGAGCTCATCGTTATTGGCGGTATGGGTGGCGATGACACATACGAGGCACGCTGTCGCGCCTGCCACGTCGTCCTCCCGTAGCGCCGTGCCCACCTCGGGCGCACTCAATCCGCAAATGGCAGCTGCGGCAGAGCAAGCCGCACGCACTACGCCAACACCGTTCTATCTGACGAGTGAGGCGGAGATCGCAGCAGCGGCGGCGCACCTTGAGGCGGCCTTCCCTGATCCATGGGTGCGTTCGTATTCACTGAAGGCAGATCCGCTTCCAGCGATCGTTAGCCTGTTTAATGACCGTGGCTGGGGAGCCAACTGCGTTTCACTCGGCGAAATCAACGCAGCACGCCATGCTGGAATGCCCAATGCATGGATCACGCTAGAAGGGATTGGCAAGGGCCCTGAAGAGTTTGATGCCGCAATTGCCGCCGCCTCCACTGGAGCGCCGTTCCGTTGGGTTGCCATTGAGTCCCTTGATGAGGCGCGTGCGCTCGCTGCCGCAGTGCAGAAATACCTGACTCCGCTCTCCACACCGCTTCGTGTGCTGCTCCGCTTGAACCCATCGATTGAACCGGGGACACATGCAGGCCTCGCCGTTGGACGTGGCAGCTCAAAGTTTGGATCGGATCTCGCAGAGATCACGGCGGCAGCGCGTCTGATCGCAGCGGATGGTGCAGGCATCGAGTTGATCGGTATTCACCTGCACGCTGGGTCGCAACTGCGAGATCTAAAGGAGTGGGAGACCGCCGTTGAGCGCTCACTCGCCGCCTACGCTGGGCTCGTCAGCGAGGGGCTAATCACTGAGGCAACGCACCAAAAGCACGGCACGCTCTGCGTAGGTGGTGGCGAGCCTGTGGCACTAGACGGTAGTGACGATCCTGCAGCGCAAGCACGCGCATTCCGCGCAGCGGCAGATGCCGCCTGGAGCGGCGCTGCCGGCCCCGTTCCACTGGTGCGCGCAATCGAACCAGGCCGAGCACTCGTTGCGACTGGGACGTACCTCATCGCCCGCGTGCTCCATATTCGCGAGCGCGCGGAAGTTGTTAGTGGTCCGCTCGCACTTCCTGGTGCGTTGGCAAGCAACTGCGAGCGACAAGTCATCCTGGATGCTGGAATGGGTGAGCTGATTCGTCCGGTTCTCTACGGCGCACGGCACCCGGTGTTGCCGATCTCGTCACGTGATGGATCCACACGACTGAGCGCCGTGCACGGTCCAATCTGTGAGTCAACTGATGCGCTCGGCGCACACCAGCTACCAGAGGGAATCGCGCGCGGTGACCTGCTCGCAATCACGGGGGCTGGCGCCTATGCGGATGCAATGTGGAGCCCGTATAACGGACGGCCGCGCCCAGCACGACTCCTTCTTGGGGTTAGCGGTGAGCTGAGTGAACTCCGAGTGCGAGGGTTGATCTAGCCACTATTCGAGGGGGAGCTGCACCTCGAGCGGGGCCCAGGATGCCCCTACTAGATCAACGCTTGCTGGGAGGTTCGCAAGCGCAAGTTCTAAGACGCGTCGGTCGATCAGCTCGTCAATGCTTGGCGCGATCGCCACACGTCCAACCTCAACCGCCTGCGTAACTGCGGCCGTCAGAGCCTGCTCATCAATTTCAAGTGCGCCGCTTGGCGCCGGCCAGAGGGTGCCGTTAAATGCGTTCACCGACCAGAGCAGTCCGTCACCGTAACGATCGGCAATCCCAGAGTCTTCCAGTACCACGGCGCACGCGGCGGCATCATCTCTGCACGCAGCGAGGCCATCTGCAATCGCGATCAGTGTGAGGGCCAGTGCGATGCGGTGATCTTCGTTCTCTAGCGTGCTGCGCAGCGCCCAGATGCCAATCCCAGGGGCTGTAGCGGTAAGCCCGCTTTCGTCCGCCAGCACAACGGTGCCGTCAGGTCCAACTGGAAGGCCGCTCTCAAGATCGTAAAACTCCTGGAGTCGTGCTGCCCCGTCATAGCTGGTTACTGCGGTAGCGGCATAGGTGCCATCAAAGAGACCGTACGGATCAAATGGGAGCGACGGATCTTCGGGGAAGGTGATCTCGACACTTGATGAATCAACCCCTGCGGCAGTCAACGCGGCAAGAAGTGGCACTTCGTCACCAGGTCGCCCTTGCACAAGGAGTGAGCCTCCAGTTAGATCACTGAGTGAGGTTGCCCCCTTCACTGGGGCAGCAAGCTGCATTCCATAGGTGCGCTGAAGCCCTGCGATCATCACGAGGTCGTTCCCCGCCTCACGCGCAATCAGTGCCGCGGCAGGTGTGGCAAAGAAGAGATCGGTCTGCCCGTCGCGATCGCGCACCGCGAAGGCATCTTCGCCTGCGTATGGGATCACGATCTCCACCAAAACGCCGGCTCCGGCGATGGACTCTGATCCCGCCGCCCGCGTGACCGCCGAAGCGAGCGCGTCTGGGGCACCAGGAAGGTGAACGGCAACCGCGATTTCTCTTGAGGGGATCAGTGATCCGGCAATCGAACTTGCGCTCGGTTCAACGCTGCCACCGATCGGTGGTCGACACGCCGCGACGATGACGAGTGAGAGGGCGACGCGTGCCGCCATGCGAAGCGCGTTCACCCGAATCGGCCTGCGACGTAGCTTTCCGTCAGCGACTCCTTCGGGGAGGTGAAGATCATCGGTGTTGGACCCGCCTCTACGAGATACCCCGCTCGGTTCTCATCCATGGAGAAGAAGGCGGTGGAATCTGAGACGCGCGATGCCTGCTGCATGTTGTGCGTCACGATCACGATCGTGTAATCCGCAGCCAGCTCGCGAATCAACTCTTCAATCTTGAGCGTTGCCACAGGGTCAAGGGCCGAACACGGCTCATCCATCAGCAAGACACGCGGTTGAACCGCAATGGCTCGAGCGATGCAGAGGCGCTGCTGCTGGCCGCCAGAGAGCGAAGTACCTGGCTGCTTCAGCTTCTCTTTGACCTCGTCCCATAGTGCGGCGCGGCGGAGTGAGGACTCAACGACGCCGTCCATCTCACTCTTTGGCGTACGCCCGAGAAGCCGAAGGCCAGCTGCAACATTCTCGTAGATCGTCATCGTGGGGAACGGGTTCGGCTTCTGGAACACCATGCCAATGACTCGCCGCACGCGCACTGCGTCAACATCCGAACCGTACAGATCAATGCCGTCGAGCGCGATGGAGCCCTTGACGGTTGCGCCCGGAATAGTCTCGTGCATTCGGTTGATCGTTCGCAGCAGTGTGGACTTTCCACACCCAGACGGTCCAATGAGCGCGGTGACTGCGCGCGGTTTCACCTCAAGTGAAACGTTGCTGACGGCGCGGAAGCTCCCGTAGAAGGCTTCAACGTTGCCGAGTGAGAGAAGGCCACTCACCTCACTGGCGCGCTCGGGCTCAGCCTCGCCCGCCCCACGTGCGGAAGCTGGGGCAACCTTCGAGCTCTTCGTCTTTTCGCGCACCATGTCTAACATCTTCTCATCCCCTTCCATATCGGTCACCTCACGCCACTCGGTTGTTCACTGTGCGCCAACGCACCAGCACATTGAGTGCGAGTGCGATCACCATCAGGACCAAGGCGGTCGCCCACGCTTGGCCAATTGATCGCTCGTCCGCCGCGCCTGCGTACTGATAGATCACGATCGGCATGGCATTCATCGTGGTCCCAAAGTCAAGGAAGTTCTCAGCGTTCGTGCCGCGCGCGGTCATCAGGAGTGGCGCCGGCTCTCCAAGGCCCCGACTCGT
>QWRJ01000027.1:0-9530 GCA_003670475.1 Candidatus Limnocylindrus primus
GTCAGGTGAGACGCTGAAGTGTTCGCCGCTCATTCTTGGTGGTGACTTCAACGTTGCCCCAACTGACGCCGATGTCTGGGATCCTGCGGCGCTGACTGGCGCCACGCATGTCTCGCCTGAGGAGCGCACCGCACTCACCGCCATCCTGGATGCGGGAGTGGTCGACACCGCCTGCGCGCTCGCCCTCAAGGGCGAGCCGCCCGCATTCACCTGGTGGGATTATCGCGGCGGCGCCTTCCATCGCGGCCATGGGATGCGTATCGATCACCTGCTCGCATCACCGAACGCCGGTGCGCTACTCTCATACAGCGTGGATCGTGACGAACGAAAGGGGGCGCTCCCCTCAGATCACGCACCGATCACACTCACGGTCGAGCCGCCACGCTGATGAGCGTATGAAGACAGAGCAGCTCCGCGCACGAACAGCAACCTCTGCTGCAGAGTCACTGCCGCGCGCGGCGGCACTGTTGCGTGCTGGTGGACTTGTCGCCTTCCCCACTGAGACGGTCTACGGACTCGGTGCCAACGCGCTGGATCCGATCGCAATCGCGCGCATCTTCGAAGCGAAAGGACGACCAACGTTTGATCCGCTCATCGTGCACATTGCCGACCGCGCCGATCTCTCGCTCGTCCTCTCCCCCGCCGCACTCGAAGATCCACGCGTCGCTCTTCTTGCCGACGCCCTCTGGCCAGGACCACTCACGATCGTCGCGCCTGCAGCACCACGCATCCCGGGCCTCGTTCGGTCTGGCCTCCCAACCGTTGGCGTGCGACTCCCGGATCACGACCTTGCGCGCGCGCTGATTCGTGCCGCCGGAGCGCCAATCGCCGCGCCGAGCGCCAATCTCTTCGGTCAACTCTCCCCCACGACGGCGGAGCATGTGTTGGAGCAGCTCGACGGACGCATTGATGCGGTGCTACTCGGTGGCGCAACGCGCGTTGGGGTGGAATCGAGTGTCGTCTCACTCGTCCCTGGTGAGCCGGCGCGCCTGCTGCGTCCGGGCGGCATCCCGCGCGAGACGATCGCTGGGCTCCTTGCGCCGTTTGGCCCGCTGCTCGACGCGCCACTCGACACCGCAAACTCAGCTGACGCTCCAGCCGCAGCGCCTGGGATGAGCGCATCGCACTACGCACCACGCGCGCCGCTCCGCATCGTTGACGCTGATGCGCCTGAACTTGCTGGCCTCACCCACGTCGCACTCTTGGCACCTGATGCAGAGACGCTGGCTGACCTCCGCACAGCGGCCGCTGAGTTGCAGATCGTTGCTGAAGCGGCGCTCAGTGAGTCGCTCGATCCCGTTGCGGCAGCGGCGAAACTCTTCGATGCCCTGCATAGACTGGATGCCGCCCTTCGTGACGTGACACCTGGGAAGGCGGCGATCCTGACCACCCCGTATCCTGAGCCGGGACTCGGCCTGGCGATCGCTGACCGACTCCGCCGCGCCGCAGCGGCGAGCTGAGGAGAGAGATGGCCACACCGCGCAGCAACTGGCTCGCCGAAGCAATCAGCGGCGACGCGCTGCGTCGCTTCCCACAATCCATCCTTGGACAGGCGATCTTCGCCGTTGGCCTCTCGCTGATGGTGAATGGCGGGATCGGACTCCCGTCGTGGGAGATCCTGCATCAGGGCCTCGGCTACAAGCTCGGCATCACCATCGGTCAGGCGGCGCAGCTGAGCGGCCTCTTCGTCATCCTGCTCTGGATTCCGATTCGCCAGACTCCAGGACTTGGCACCATCTCCAACATCGTGGTGATCGGCTTCGTCATGGACCTAACACTCAACGCCATGCGCCTGCTCGGCGTGCCGGCGAAAGAGGTGCTCAGCCAAGACCTCCCCGTTGCGGTTGCACTCACGGTGATCGGTACCGCACTGGTGGGACTCGGATCTGGAATCTATATCGGGAGTGGCAACGGTCCTGGTCCACGCGACGGACTGATGACCGGCTTCCACCGCCTCACCGGACGACCGATCTGGATCGTGCGCACGATCATTGAGATCGTCGTTGGCATTATCGGCATCCTGCTCGGCGGAACATTCGGATTCGGCACGATCTGGTTCGCCTTCACCATTGGCCCACAGGTGCAGTTCTGGCTTGCACGCGTTGACCCTTCAGGGCGAGCAACGAAGCAGTCGGCGGCGAGTAGTCGCCGTTAGCGCGGCAGCATCGCGTCGATCGCGATCGACGCAAAGATCACCGTGAGATAGGTGATCGAGAATCGGTAGAGGCGCGATGCGCCGCGCAGTAGCCCTTCACCAAGGACTTCGCTTCGCAGGCGCCAAGCGCGGAAGAGAAAAATTCCGCCGAAGACCAGCGCAACGGCAAGGTAGACGCTCCCCATTCCTGCAACCGCCCAGAGAATGAGGCTCATCGTCACAAGCAGGATCGTGTAGAGCCAGATCTGTCGCGCCGTCTCCGGCGCGCCGGCGGTCACTGGCAGCATCGGCACGCCAGCGGCGGCGTAGTCGGGGCCGATCCGCAGTGCGAGCGCCCAGAAGTGTGGCGGCGTCCAGTAGAAGACGAGAGCGAAGAGGAGGATCGGTGCAAGGGTAAGATCGCCCGTCACCGCCGCCCAGCCAATCACTGGCGGCAGTGCGCCAGCGGCGCCGCCGATCACGATGTTCTGCGGCGTAGAGCGCTTCAAGATCAACGTGTAGATCAGCACGTAGAAGCCGAGGGCGAGCAGTGAGAGGAAGGCGGCCATCGCGGTGGTGGTGATCGCCAGGAAGAGGAAACTCGCAAGACCAAGTAGCGCAGCGAAGCGCAGCGCCGAACCGAGGCTGATCGTCCCCGCAACGAGTGGGCGACTCGCAGTGCGCGCCATGCGCGAGTCAATGTCAACGTCAATGATGCAGTTGAAAACGTTCGCGCTCGCTGCACTCAACGTGCCGCCGATCAGCGTGCAGATCATCAGCGTGATCGAAGGGACGCCACGAGCGGCAAGGAACATCGCTGGGATCGTGGTGATCAAGAGGAGTTCCACGATGCGTGGCTTGGTCAGCGCAATGTAGGCGCCGATCTGCTCACGTCGCCCCATCTTGGCGCCACTCGTTCCATCGCCAGCTCCAACGTTTGACGCACGTGCCTCAAGCAAGGCGATAGCGGCCGCGCCAACAGTCAGCGCCCAGATCACCGTTGCAATGGCAACGTGGAGCGTCTGCGTCCACGGCGCAAGCTTGGTGAAGATCTGCAGCGCACCGATGACGCACTGCACCGCGAAGAGGGCGAGCGCTGCGCCAAGAAGCTGACGCGTCTGACGCGGACTCCCCGCCTCACGACGCACGATCCAGTAGGCGGAGATCAGGATCAGCGCAACGATCGCCGCGGCGTAGCGGTGCACCACCTGCGGGCTTGATACGGCGGTAATCGGCGGGAAGGGCGTCCCGCCCATCAGCGGCCAATCTGGGTAGAGGAGCCCGGTATCCGTTGCAGTGACGTTTGATCCGAAGAGGAGCAGCGCATACATGGCGCCGGCAGCGATGATCGGCGCCACCACGGCGCCACGTGCCTGCAGAATGCTGCCAATCCGCTCTGGGTACCCGCTCCGCGTCAACACCCAAACCTGAAGTCCGAGGAAGGCCATCGCCGTTGCGAGATGTGCGGTGACGGAGGCGCCAGAGTTCGACTCGAGAACCGTCTGACGGCCGAGCCACGCCTGGAAGAGCACGAGGCCAAGGAGCGCAACCGACGCCCCTTGGAGCGAGCGACGCCCCTTGATCCATCTGAATGCGGCGGCGACCACACCGAGTGCAATAAGGCCGATCAGCGCCGCAACGGTGCGATGGATCCACTCAAGCCACGCCTTGTAGTCGTCGAGCGGCGGGATGATCTGTCCGTAGCAGAGTGGCCAATCGGGGCAGCCCATTCCTGAATCGGTGGCGCGCACGATAACGCCAATCACGACGAGCCCGATTGTGGCACCGAGGAGTGTCTTCAGAAGTCGTCGGAAACTCTGCATTACCGTAATGATACGCGGCAATCGCCAAACCTGCGGTAGAGTCATTTAATGAGAAGCGCTTCCTTAATTGCCGCACTCCTGCTGGTCGCCGCATGCGGCGGTGGCACCCCCGCATCGCCGTCGACCTCCGAAAGTGGTGCCCCACAGAGCACGCGAAACGGCTGCATCGGTGAGTGGCCAGTAGCAGGGAAGGCAACGAGCAGCGGACCGATCCCACTCCTAGCGAATAGCGATCTTGCCCCTGGCGAGAATCGGCTTCTCCTTAGCTTGGTTGATGCAGATGGCTTCCCGCTCGGTGGACTGGGATGGAAACTGCGTGCAGAGACATTCAACCTCACCGCTGATGGTTGCGTGCCAATCGCCACAAACATTGAGATTCCATTCACCTGGTCAATTAAGGAGATTCGCGGCTTCTTCATTGGCCCAGCAGAGATCCCAGCCGGCACAGAAGAGCTCGGCCTCTCTATCAACGGCACGGACGCAACCGGTGCCGCCGTCTCAATTCGCTTTGCCGCACCAGTCTGGCCAGAAGGGATCGCGCTACGACCGGGTGATGCCGCTCCAACAGGGGCAACACCAACCGCGGCAACAAGCGAGCATGGGCTCGCCGGCATCAGTACCGATCCATCACCACTTGCGCGTCTCTACAAATACTCAGCAGCCGATCTACTCGCGGCAGGGACGCCATTCGTGATGGTCTTCGCCTCACCCGCCTTCTGCGTCTCGCAGGCGTGCGGTCCAACCATGGACGTGATCAAGGCGGCGGCGGAGCGCCACCCAGGGGCGCTCATCATTCACGTTGAGCCGTACATCATGGAGTGGAACGGCGAGCGCATGATCCCAACCCTTGACGCCAACATGCGCCTTCAGGCGAACGGTGCGGCAAGCGCCTGGAAGCTCCCTGTTGAACCGTGGATCTACGTAGTAGACAGCAACGGGATCGTGAGCCACTCGTTTGAAGGGGTGATTGGCGCCGCAGAGCTTGACGCGGCGATCAAGGAGATTGACGCCGACTAGCGGCCGCTACTCCCCGGCGCACCGATCGGCTCACCCGCCGCGCAGAGCGGACAGGCGCTCGCCTCATACGTTGGAAGGTTCAGCGTCAACGCCGCAATGAGCGGGATCGGCTCACGCCCAGGAACCTCTAGCGTGCGCAGTTCTGGCGAGCGACTCGCAACGACCGCCGCTGCAACTGGATGCGCCCCCGCCGCCAAGAGTGGCGGCAGCAGCGCCTGGAGCGAACCCCCCGTGGTCAGGATGTCGTCCACCATCAGCACGCGCGCACGAGGCGGAATCTGAAAGCCGCGGCGAAACTCTCGATGCACGGCGCCGCCTTCGCCCGCAACCTCTTCGGCGAAGATGCCGCGCACGCCAAGGAGGCGGCCGATCTCATAGGCGAGCAGCACGCCGCCAGTGGTTGGTCCGGCAACAAGGTCAATCTCGATCGCAGCCGCGGTGGCAACGACGAGCGCGCGTTCAGCGAGGAGTCGGCAGACCTCTGCCGCAGCGTCTGGATGCTGCAGCAGTGCCCACTTCTCTAGGTAGCGATCACCGTGTCGGCCGCTCTTTAGCAGGAAGTGTCCACGCTGCAGCGCACCAGTTGCAAGGAGCAGACCTTCAACACGGCGCGCACTCAGCGTCTCATCATGCGAACTCACCGGCGCCTGCGGATAACCCTCTGGTGCCCGCAGTGGCTCGCGCAGTGGAAGGAGTGGCTCGCTCATGGTGAGAGCCTAGCGCGTGGTCGAACGATACAGCGCCGTGCCCACAAGATCCGCAACTCGGGAGCCACCGCGTGATGCTGCGGCGCGGCGTGCCGACTCGATTACCGCGCGCGGAAGGTCGGCATCAGCCCAGAGGGCGCTCCCCAGACTGATGAGATGCGCCCCTGCGGCGAAGTAATCGAGCGCATCGGCGGGCGAGCCGATCCCGCCACCACCGATGATTGGGAGTGCCCCGCTCGTCGCAGCGTTCGCCACTGCAGCGAGTGCGCGTGGTCGAATCAGCGGGCCAGAGAGCTCCCCCTCACCCTCCGCGAGAGCGCTCGCCGCTCGCGTGCGGTTTGGCAGGAAGCCGACTGGTGATCCACTCACTGAGAGAAGGTCGGCACCCGCATCGGCTGCGGCCCCAGCAAACTGCGCTGGCCCCGCCACATCTGGCGACACTTTGACAATCAGCGGCAGCTCGGTGCTATCACGGGCCGCATCAATGAAGCGTGTTGACTCTTCCAGCGAACTCTCCCAACGCCTGCCGCCGAGCGCATCGCTCGACACGGTGAGATCCAACTCATACGCATCTGCGCCAACAAGGTCGGCGCGTGACTCAAGGCGCGCAATCAACTTGCCAAGTGATGGGAGATCTGCGGCGACGAGTGAGATCGCAATTGCGCAGGGGGCGGCGCGCCATGCAGCACCATGGCGATCGATCACCTCATCAACGCCAGGATTCTCGCGCCCGATCGCGTGCATCATCCCGCCGGGGACTTCCACCATGCGCGGCAGGCCCGCGCCGCCACGCGCGGCGAGCGAAACACCGCGCGTCACGAAGAGTCCAACGTCGCGCAGGTCAACAAGCTCCGCCGCCTCAGCACCAAAGCCGAGCACGCCGCTCGCCGTTACGACCGGTCGCTCCAACTGCAGGGGGCGCTGGCTGCTCAGGCTGAACCGCGCCTCCACACTGCTCGGACTCGTACGCTCTACGGTCACGAGTCCCTCCTCGTTCCGGCCGAGAGTCCCGGCGCGGAGACAGCGGGTCCTTCACGGCAGAGTCGCACGCTCCCGTTTGCACTACTAAATGTGCAGCCACCACAGACGCCACTCCCGCATCCGATCTCATGCGAGATGAGGAGTTGCAGCCACGGCGCCGCACCTGCGCGCCGCGCACTTCGCCTCCCCTTCGCGGTGGTGCGATCGATCGCACTCGCTGCGCGCGCTGCGCTTGTCACGGCGTTGAGAAGGCCGCGCTCGCCAGAGGCGATCACCTGGTCGGCCCAGTCCGCATAGGTTGGCATCAGGTCTGCGGCACTCCCCTGATGACCGAGGCTTCCGTCTTCCGTTGCGACCACGATCTCCACCTGCTCAGGGAGAAGCGAGGCGGCGGGGAGTTCCGCCGCAGTACGCGCCTCAACGAGCAGCACCACACTACGACCAGCACTGATCAGTGACGCCGCGAGGAGTCGAACCCAAGCGAAACCTTCACCATCACTGACGATGAGGATCTGCTGCGATGCGCTATCGATCTCTATCGGTTGGCCGATCGGTCCCACCACAGCGATCTGAGCACCCACTGTTAACTCTGCAAGTGAGTCGCGCCCGCCATCGGCGCGTGGCAGCAGCGCAACCTCAACGCTCCCTGCGAGGAGATCAATCTTGGTGACTGGCGCAACGCGACGGAGTCGATAGCCGCCCGCCTCAGCATGAACGAGGTGGAGTGCATGACCTGGTCGAAGCGTGGCAATCAGTTCAGGGACGCGGAGCAGCAGTGTGTTGCGCCCAGGGGAGAGTTCGCCAACGGCGATCAGCTGTGCGGTGACGGGCGGCGCGCCCATCGCTCAGTTAAACCTTTGCGCCGTGGTCCCCGGCAACGCCGAGTCCAGCAATGATGGCGCCGGTCGGTCGCGACGAGAGTCCCGCCGCACGGCGCAGCGCCGCTTCGAGTCGATCGTAGAGATCGGCGGCGGCCCAGAGCTCAACAACCTCAGCGGTTGATGCGCGATCCATGCTGCTGCGCTTCCGCTCGTCGATGGAGCGAACGCGGAACGAAAGGTCGCTCTCAAGGGTGAGCTGCGGCGCCTTCTCGCTCCCAGCGATCAGGAGTGGGGTCACGCTCTTAAGCGTGTTGCGGTGCTCGCGAAGGTAGCGCCCGAGTCGATCTGCCGCGTGCTCAACGGCGGTGAGTCGCTCAGACCCCGCCGACTCAGCAGCCGCCGCCACCCTGCGTGCAAGATCCGGCGCCATCGCGCTGCGCTTCGCCGCCTTCTTGATCGGACCCTTCTTTGCTGGCTTCTTTGCGGTTGCCATTAACCACGGTACTCAAGGTCGCGGGAGAGGCGCTCGCGCAGGAACATGGAGTGGTGTCGTTCAAACATCCACTCACCAGCACGGTGACCAAGTGCGCGGGAGGACTCGTCTCGCTCAAGGAGATCAAGGGTGCCGTAGTCGGGGAGATCGAAAAGGATCACATTGTCAAAGTCCCAGCCGTGTGCAACGTTGTACCAGCCGAGGAACTTGATGCCGAACTTCTCTTCGTACGACTTCACCGTCTTCGGGAAGAGGGTGCGCATGAAGAACTTAAAGAAGGGGTCGCGCCCCCGTCGAATCGAGAAGTACGTTGCTAGGACTGGCATCAGCGAGATTCTCCCACGCCGCCGTCTCCGGTGTCGCTCTTGGCACGCTTCGCCTCGTCCTCTAGCTCCCCCACCGTCTTACTCCCGCTCGCGAGTGGCGCACGGCGACCACGTCGGTCGGCCGCCACGAGGCGCAGCAGGAAGATCGCGGTCTGCCCAACCAAGAGGAGCAGGACCACCACACCGATTAGGAGTGCGGTGGCGATCGCGGCTCCCCAGTTCAGCACCGCGGAGAGCGGCGCCAGAATAATGAAGACGACGAGCGCAACGACCTGAATCCAGAAGCAGCCGAGTCCGGGTCCGCGATCTGGACTGAGCGGCGCCCCCTTGTATTCGGGCATCTCTGGTGTCTCGTTGATGCTCATGAGAACATTGTCGCCTGCCAGGCGACTTCACCGTTAGTGAGCGTGAGCAGCACCGTACCTGACAGCTTGCGGCCGAGGAGTGGCGTATTGGCGCTGCGGCCAACCAGCGTGCCTCGGCTCACCGTCCAACTGGCGGCACGATCCACCACCACAAGGTTTGCTGCACCACCAACGGTGAGCCCGCGAGCGAGTTCTGGGCGACCGAGCACCGCCGCCGGTCCTGTGGTGAGCGCGGCAACAAGGAGTGAAAGCGGCAGTTCGCCAGCAGCATGCGCTGCGAGCGCCACGCTGAGTGCAGTTTCAATCCCAGCGATCCCATTCGCGGCGACGCCGAACTCGACCTCTTTCTTTTCGCGCGAGTGTGGCGCATGATCGGTGGCGAGTGCCGACGCCGTCCCATCGCGCAGCGCGGCGCGACACGCCGCCGCATCGGCGGCGTTGCGGAGCGGCGGACAGACGCGCAGATTCGTGTCGTATGCGTCAGCAGTTGGGTTGAGCTCGGCGGGTCGCCGATCGCTGAACTCCCACGCCCAGCGGCGATCGCCCGCGATCCAAGCGTCGGTGAGTGCAATGTGATGCGGCGTGACGTCGCAGGTGATCGGGAGACCTTCCGCACGCGCTGCGCGCACGGCATCCAGTGCGACGGCGGTGGAGAGGTGTGTCAGATGGAGTCGTGCGCGCGGCTCGTCGTGCAGCGCCTCGCGCAGCAGCGCGATGTTTCGCACCACGGCGCTGATCTCCCCCGCCGCTGGCCACGGCTTCAAGCCGAGTGACGTTGCAACGAGCCCATCAGCCGCCTCGCCACCGGCGGTGAGTGCGGGATCTTCGCAGTGCTCAATCAGTGGCAGGCCGGGCGCACCAGC
>QWRJ01000027.1:9602-10153 GCA_003670475.1 Candidatus Limnocylindrus primus
TCGGCGAGAGGGCGGCACCAGCGCGGCCGAGCGTTGCGGCGGCGATCGGCATCAGCGTCAGGCCGAGCGGCGAATCGGAGCGCACCAGCTCGCGCAGGATTGCTGAGTGATCGGCGGCGGGTTCGCTGTTTGGCATCAGGGCAACAGCGCCGTAGCCACCGTGTGCGGCGGCCACCTCGCCGCTCGCAACATCCTCGGATGCGCCTGCGCCAGGCTGCCGAAAGTGCGCGTGCAGATCTACGAGCGCGGGGAGGATCATCTTGGTCGGATCCTTTGGACCCGGCTCAGCCCCTTCAATAAAGGTGCGGCGCGCCTCAACAATCCCGTCGCGCCACTCCAAGCGCGCGATCTTCCCGCTATGCACCTCAACGGTGGCCACACCGGCGCGCCGACTCGCCGGATCAACAACCCAGTGATCTTTTAGGAGCGTTCGCTCCGCGCGCGGCCGGCTCATGCGTTCAGCTTTCGAGTTGCGGCGGGCGCATTGAGTGGCGCGTCGCCACGGAGCGCCTTCCAGATCGCCGCCCTACGGCTCGGGATCCCTTCCGCGA
>QWRJ01000028.1 GCA_003670475.1 Candidatus Limnocylindrus primus
AACCATGCCGCACTCGCTCGTCCTGATCTACGGAGATACGGTGGAGGCCGCACTCGCCTTCGATCGCACCATGGACCCAGAGGTGCCGCGCATCGTCTTGATTGACACCTTTCGTGACGAGGCGGAAGAGGCGACGCGCGTTGCGACGGCGCTCGGTGACCGACTCGGTGGCGTGCGACTCGATCGCGCCAGCGAACTGGGCGGCGTCACACCAGAACTTGTCGCCGAAGTGCGCGCCGCACTTGATGCCGCTGGCGCACCGCAGGCGAAGATCGTCATCTCTGGCGGGCTCACCGCGGAGCGCATCGCGCAGTTTAAGGCGGCGAAATCGCCGGTTGATACCTACGCTGTGGGGAGCGCGATCTCGGGGACTCGCCCGATCGACTTCACCGCAGATATTCATGAGATTGACGGGACGCCGATCGGCAAGCGCGGTCGCAGTAGCGGCCTCACCGATGCACCGCGCCTGCGCGAGGTGGATCTTGCCGCCTGGCGAGACGCGGCGCTGAAGGGGTAGGGCATAATCAGGTCATGTCACCACTGCCGCTAACGATCAGCACGCCGCCATCTGATGCACGCGACGTACTGACGCACAAGGAGGCGATCGCGCGCGCCGCCGCAGTGAGCAACGTCTCATATGCGTTGCAGCTCGACTTCAGCGCCGGATCAGACCGATTCGGCGGGCGCATCGCGATTCGCTTCAGCCTTGCCGCAGCGGCGAGCGGTCCGATCTTCCTCTGCTTCCGCGGGGAGACGATCCAGGCCATGCGCCTCAACGGCGCCGCCGTCGCAAACCCGCAGTGGAACGGCTTCCGACTCACCCTTGATCGGGCGCAGCTCAAGCCAGGCGCCGAGAATCTACTGGAGGTTGAGTACGAGAACCTCTTTGACACGGGGGGCGACGGCCTCTTCCGCTTCGTTGACCCTGAAGATGGCGCCGAATACATCTACTCCAACTTTGAGCCGTATGAAGCACACCGTATGGCGCCACTCTTCAATCAACCGGATATCAAGGCGCGCCTGACCCTTGAAGTCCTCGCCCCCGCCGAGTGGGCGGTGATGGCGAACGGTGCGGAGCGCGCAGTTGGATCTATTGATGCGGATGGGCGTTCACTGCGCAGCTTCGCCGAGACACCGCCACTCTCCGCCTACCTCTTCGCCGTGACGGCGGGGGCCTTTGTTGGCGAACGACGTGAGGTTCGCATCCCTGGCCGTGCCGAGCCGATCCCCGTTGGCCTCTGGTCGCGCCGCTCCCTTGCGAAGTACCTGGAGCACGATCGATTCCAAGAGATGACGCAGCAGGCCTTTATCTATTTCGGCGAACTCTTCGGTCGTGAGTATCCGTTCGACAAGATGGATCACGTCTACTGCCCAGAGTTCAATGTTGGTGCCATGGAGAACGTGGGGCTCATCACCTACACCGAGCGCTACATCTTCCGCAGTACGCCAACGCCGAGCGACATCACCGACCTTGCCGAGGTGGTCTTCCACGAGATCGCCCACATGTGGTTCGGCAACCTTGTGACGATGCGCTGGTGGGACGACCTCTGGCTCAACGAATCGTTCGCCACCTACGTCTCCTATCTCTGCTTGACGGAAGGGGCGCAGTACCCGAACGCCTGGCGCGAGTTCAACGTGCAGTTGAAGGCGTGGGCGCTCCGAGAGGATGACGCGCCAACCACGCATCCAATTGCAGGAACGGTGCTGGATACCGATCAGACCTTCCTCAACTTCGACGGGATCACCTACGGGAAGGGGGGCGCCGTCTTGAAGCAGCTTGGCGCGCGCCTCGGTCGCCCAGGCTTCGCCGCCGGCCTGCGCCTCTACTTCCAGCGACACGCCTTCGCCAACGCCACACTCGCCGACTTCCTCACCGCCCTTGAAGAGGGGAGCGGCGTCCCACTCGGTGATTGGTCGGCGCAGTGGCTGCGCACGAGCGGACCGAATCGACTCGGCGCAGAAGTTGCCGCCGCCGCAAACGGCACGATTGGTTCGCTCACTGTCACCCAAGAGGTTGCCTCGGGTGATCCAGTGCTGCGCCAGCACCTCATCCGTGTCGCACTGATCTACTCCGGCCGAAGCGGCCTCACGATTGAGCCGCACGAGGCGCTGCTCGATGGTGCCGCTGTGCAGATCCCTTCGGCGGTCGGTCGCCCGCTGCCGCTCGCGGTGATCCCAAACCACGACGATCTTGCTGTTGGCAAGGTGGCGCTTGATGAGGCAACGCTGCGCTTCGCCACGGCACGCCTCGAAGAGATCCCCGACGGACTGCTGCGTCAGGTGCTCTGGTCGGCGATCTGGGAGATGATGCGCGACGGTCGCTTCTCTAGTACCGAGTACGCCGCACTTCTTGTTGAGCGACTTCCAGCGGAGCCAGACGATTCCATCGTGCAACAGATCGTTGAGTCAACCCTCGGACCGCTGCTTCTCCGTTACCTCCCAGATGGCGAGCGCGAGGAGTGGGGGAGCCGCATGGTTCAGGCGGCGCGACAACGGCTCGCACGCGGCGGCAGTGAAGCGATGCGCATCGTCTGGTCGCGCGTCTTGGTCCTTGCCGCAGTCACGCCGCGCGACGTGGAAGAGGGTTGGCAGGTGGCTGCCGGCGAGACGCCACTCGACGGCGTGGAGATTGATCAGGATTATCGGTGGGCACTCCTTGTTCGCGGCGCATCGTTCGGCCTCCCTCAGAGTGCAGAGCGACTTCGCGCCGAAGCGGCGCGCGACCCAAGCGATCGTGGCGAGCGCGCCATGTTGAGCGCCGTAGCCGCAGCGCCAACGATCCCAGCGAAACGCGATACGTGGGAGAAGATCTTCACGGCAGATGGATACGGGAGCGTGAAGCGCACGCTTGCCGCAACGGCTGGCTTCGCCTGGCCGTGGCAGCGCGAGCTCTTGGCCTCATATCAGCCACTCCTCGCGGAGGCGCTGCAGAAGCTCGGTTCAACCGATGTCACCTTTGCCCGCGACTGGTTCCGCTCCGCATCGTTTGCGCTCTGGGGTGATCCAACGGCGATGATCAGCGTTGCCGATCAACTCCTTGCGCGCATTGATGACCCGAAGAGTGGTATTCCCGCCGTTGACGCGGCGCGTCTGCGTCGCTTCACCCTCACCGAGCGCGATACGCTGGTCCGCGTTGCTCGGCAGCGAAGGCCGCGCTAGCGCGTTAGTTCGGAGGCGAACTCCTCAAAGACACCGAGGTAGTGGTCAACATCGGCGTTGGTCATCCCAACGGAAAGGGTCCACTCCTCATCTCGGCCAGGTGTGCTGAAGACGCCGCGGTTCATGTTCCAGAGCCAGAGGAGATCAATCATCTCCTTCTGCTGCGCGTTCTTGTAACTCTCGTAGTCCACCACCTTTGAGGTTGAGAAGGTGATGACGCCCTTTGACTCAATGCCAACCGGATAGGCGGCGAGCTTGTAGCGGTCAATGATTCCCTGTGATCCGTCAAGGAGCCTGGCGTTGATTGTTCCAAGGTGCCCATATGCCTCTGGTGTCATGACGCGCTCGAGGTTTGCGCGCGCCGCCGCCATCACGAGTGGATTCCCGTTGAAGGTTCCCACCATGTAGACGTCGCCTGAGAGGACGGGTGCCCAGACTTCATCCGTTGCGCCGATCGCCCCTGTTGGAAGTCCAGCGCCGAGCGCCTTAGCGAGACAGACCATGTCTGGTTGGATGCCGAAGAGTTCTGTTGCGCCACCCGCGGCAACGGTGAGTCCAGTCTTCACTTCATCCACGATCCAGACGATCCCGTACTTCTTGGTGATGCGTCGAACTTCAGCAAGGTAGCCAGGCTCTGGCAGGATCACGCCGCAGTTCATCATCGCCGCCTCCATGATCAGGCAGGCGGGAAGCTTCCCTTCGGCCTGGAGGCTTTCAAGTCGTCGCTCAAGTGCTGGAGCATCGTTGAATGGGACGGCGACCGTCATCTGTGTCACCACATCTGGGATCCCTTTACCGTATGCAATCGATGGATAGTTGTTGCGATCACCCATGTCATATGAGTTGAGGCTGATGTCCACCATCACGTAGTCGTGGTGACCGTGGTAGCTGCCGAAGATCTTCATCACGCCATCACGGCCAGTCAGCGCACGTGCAATGCGAATCGCATCCATGGTCGCCTCAGAGCCGGAGTTAACGAAGCGCCAACGTGGCAGCTTCCATCGCGCGGCAAGGTGTTCAGCCACGATGTAGGCATCTTCCGTTGGGGCGGCGAAGTGCGTCCCGAGCCGCATACGGCGCTCTACCGCTTCGGTGATGATCGGATTCGCGTGCCCCTGCACCATGCTGCCGATCCCGTTGTGCACATCGAGGTATTGGTGGCCATCCACATCCCAGATGTACTGGCTCTGACCACGCTCAAGGTAGATGGGGTACGGCGCGCGTCGCTGGTAGCTGGATGAGACGCCGCCAACGAGCGTCTTCTCGGCGCGGGCGTAGGCGGCGGCCGAAGCCTGGGTGCGGCCGTCGAGGCGTGCCGACTCAGCGGCGGTGATCGCCGCAATTCGGGCAGGGTCAATCTGGACGGTTGGACCCGTTGGTGGTTCGTTGCGATGGGGGACGGAGCTGCTCGTTGGAGCGGACATCCGGAGCGGTTCGATTGCCATACTTCACACCCTCTACTGCGGAATTCGCACCGCAGACTTCCTAGGGGGCGAGATTAGCACGGAAAGTGCCATATCGGTGCGGATATCGCAGCTCCTGCGTAAATCCCTCGTGGGAGGAGGCCCCCAAAACAGGTCGGGAGGCGTAGATTGTTACAACTCCATACGCGCCACTCCGCCCAGGATCTGGCGCGCTCCCCGATAATCCGCCCATGTCCCTGATGCGCAAGCTCCTGCTCTGGGCCTCCACCAACGCTTGGTTGCGCGAACGCGCGATGCGCACCCGATTCGTGCGCCTCTCCGTCCGGAAGTTCATGCCAGGAGAGCAGGTTGAGGATGCGATCGCGGCAGCGGTCCAACTGAAGCCGAGTGGTGTCAACGCCATCTTCACCAAGCTCGGCGAGAACATCAGCCACCTCTCGGAGGCCGAAGAGGTCTACGCGCACTATCTAAAGGTGCTCGACCTGATCAAGCGCGCTGGGATCAGTGGCGAGATCTCCATTAAGCCGACGCAACTCGGCTATGACCAAGACCAGGATGTCTGCTTCGACTACTGCATGAAGATCCTGAAGGCGTGTGAAGCGCAGGGGACGATCTTCTGGATTGACATGGAGGGCTCCGCCTACACGCAGGGGACGATCACCCTCTTCAAGCGACTCCGCGCCCACTCCACCAAGGTTGGCATTGCGATTCAGGCGTACCTCCTCAGCACCGATCGCGACCTTGAAGAACTCGCCGCACTCGGCGCAACGATCCGCATGGTGAAGGGCGCCTACTTGGAGCCAGCGGGCGTGGCGTTTGCCGAAAAATCCAAAGTGAACGAGCAGTACTTCAAGAACTGCATTCGGCTCTTAGCGCCCAACGCAGATAAGCCTGGCGCGCTGCTGCACATCGCAACGCATGACACCGGTATTCAAGATCAGATCTTGGACTACGTGGCACAGCACGGCATTGAGAAGCGGCGCTACGAGTTCGCCATGCTCTACGGCATCAACACGGCACGGCAGTTGAGCCTGGCACAGCGCGGCGAACGCGTACGTTGTCTTGTGGCCTACGGCGAGTACTGGTTCCCTTGGTACATGCGCCGTCTCGCCGAGCGACCCGCAAACATCGGCTTCGTCCTGAGGAACGCCTTCAAGCGCTAGCGTCCCTGCCGGCCGCTAGGCCTGAGCGAACCTAGGCGATCAGCGAATCGCGGCGCCAGTCTCGGCGTCGAAGAGGTGCAGCTTCTCCAGAGGGAGTGCGAGCTTCACCTTTGTGCCGCGCTTCGTAGCGTTCTCAGAGTCAACCAGGGCCATCACGTCGCCTACGCTCGTAGAGAAGTGGAGCAACTCCTGTGCGCCGAGATACTCCACGACGTCCGCCTCAAGCTCAATCTGCGCCTCGTCCTTCCCTGCCTTTCCAATGTGCAGGTGCTCAGGACGGAAGCCGATCGTGACCCCCTTCCGGTTGGTCAGCGCCTTCGCGCGATCGTCGCTCACCTCAATCTCAATGCCACCCGCGCTGACCTTCTTCCCGGAGACGCTCGCCTCCAGAAGGTTCATCGCTGGCGAGCCGATGAAGCCGGCAACGAAGCGGTTCACTGGTAGGTCATACAGGTCATGCGGTGTGCCGACCTGCTGGAGGAGTCCTTCGTTCATGACGGCAATCCGCGTCCCCATCGTCATTGCTTCAACCTGGTCGTGGGTCACGTAGACCACGGTGGTCTTGAGGCGGGCGTGGAGTCGCAAGATCTGCGCGCGTGTCTGCACGCGCAGCTTGGCGTCAAGGTTGCTGAGCGGCTCGTCCATCAGGAAGACGGCCGGTTCGCGGACGATCGCGCGCCCGAGGGCGACACGCTGGCGCTGACCGCCGGAGAGCTCCTTCGGCTTGCGGGCAAGGAGCTTGGCGAGGTCAAGGATCGCCGCCGCCTCGTTGACGCGTCGGTCAATCTCATCCTTCGGGACCTTGCGCAACTTGAGGCCGAAGGCAAGATTCTCCTTCACCGTCATGTGCGGGTAGAGGGCGTAGCTCTGGAAGACCATCGCGATGTCGCGATCCTTCGGCGCCTTGTCGTTCACCACCACGTCACCAATCTTCAGCGTGCCGCCAGTGATGTCTTCAAGTCCGGCGATCATGCGCAGCGAGGTGGTCTTGCCGCAGCCAGACGGTCCTACGAGGACCATGAACTCACCGTCCACAATATTGAGTGAGAGGTTGTCGACGGCGAGCACCTCGCCGTACTTCTTCGTCACGCCCTCAAAGGTCACCGTTGACATGTTCTTCCTCCTTCGCTGGCTGGCCCCTCTATGGGGGCATCCCGCCGCGCGCGGAGTCTATCAATGGAGGAAGGGCTTGCCGCCACCTGTTCCGCTCGCGGCACCGCTCGCCGAACCCCTCTCCTCACGAGGGGCTAGATGGGCTAGAGGGTCTTGGTGACCTTGGTGAGGCCCTGGGGGGCGTCGGGGTTGAGCCCGCGCCCCGTGGCAACCGCCTCAATGATCGCCAGGCCAGCAATCGCTGTGACGGGGGTACAGAGGGGACCACTTGGGCCGTTCGGAAGTGCGAGCTCTTCAAGCGGCGCCATTCCGCGACTCCCACTGGCGCCACTGTGCACCAGCAGAAGTGGGGCGCTCACCGCGCGAAGTCGCTCAAGGCTGCCGCTGATGCTCTTCTCTGTTGCCGGATCCGTTGAGAGGACGATCGTTGGCACCTCCGCATTTGCTGAGGCGATCGGTCCGTGCAGCAGGTCGGCGGCGGAGTAGCCGTCGGCGAACATTGCTGTGGTCTCGCGCAACTTCAGGGCGAGCTCCAGCGCGTTCGGGTACTCGAACCCGCGTCCAACCACGAGTGTGCGATTGCCGCGCAAGAGTGCGCCGAAGACTGGCGCGTCAGCGGCACTCGTAATCCACGAAGATGCGGCATCAAGTGATGCCTGCATCCGCGCGGGGAGCGCCTCAATCTCGTTAGCCCATGCCGCATCACGCCCAACGGCTCGCGCTGCAGCGGCAGCGATGAGTGCCACACTGATTAGCTCAGCGATGTAGGTCTTGGTTGCCGCAACGGCGCGCTCTGGTCCGGCGTCAAGGTAGGCGGTTGCATCTGCCGCCGCGGCGAGTCCGGAGTTCGCGTCATTGGTGAGTGCGATGCTGTATGCGCCGCGCCGCTTCGCCGACTCAACGAGGGCGATCATGTCAGGGCCAGCGCCAGACTGACTGAAGGCAAGCAGGGCACTCTGCGGCGAAGCGCTCTCAATGCCGTACTGCGTGAGTAGGCTGGCTGCCGCTAGCGCAACTGGGACGCCGAGTGCATGCTCAAGGAGGTAGCGCGCATAGATTGCGGCGTGATCGCTCGTGCCGCGGCCGGCGACGACGACTACGCTTGGGTTGCGTCGCGCCAGTTCTGTGCCGATTGCTTCAAATCGAGCGCGGTCGGCGATCAGGCGTGTGGCAACGCTGACCGACTCGGCGATCTCGCTGCGCATGATCGCCCCATTCCCTTCGCCTCCTGCCACGTGCCCCCCAATCTTTCGGTGGGTGCCCACCGCTCTCCGCGAGGCTAGCACTCCGCGATTGACCCTCTAACTACCCCGCCGTACAACCCCAGCCGGGAACCCCGTCCGCACGCGTGGCGTTAGGGTGGTGAGGCACACGTCGTGCCCAAAGGGCTCCCATGTGGGGAGATCAAGACGCCCAGATGGGCGAAGGAAGGGGCTCCAGATGCGAAAGCGACTCCTCACCGCCCTCGTGGCACTCAGTCTCTTTGGGGCGATCTACCCAGCCACGGCGGTCCGCGCCGCCTCAGACGACCCATGCGCCCCAGCAGAAGACGGAAGCGTTCCAGAGATGTGCCAGGGGGGCGTTGCCTACCCTGAGATGGGAGAGGGCTTCTTCTTCTCCGCTACGTTCACGCAGCTTGTCACCGCTGGTGAACTCTCTCGAGCCCTCTTTAACGTAGAGAGCGGCAGCATCACGTTCTCTAACGGCGAGCTGAGCGCCACCGTTGGCTGCAATAACGTCTTTGGGTCCGCCTCGCTGACCCTTGGTAATTTGAGCGCGGGTGTGCCGAACACGCTCGTTCTTGCCGGTCCGCTCGCCTCGACCAAGATGTACTGCGACGGCCTGATGGAGACGGAAGCGGCGCTAATCAGCATTCTTGAGGGCGAGTTCCTCTCGCTTGCTGGCGACGGAATCACGAGCTCAAACGGCATGATTCGCATTGAGGGCGGTGTGCCGATTGCCATGGCTGACAGCGTTGCTCCAGGTGGCAACAATACGCCGTTCTCGATCGACTATAACGGCACCATCTTTGACGTCACAGGTGGGTACATCAACATTGCAGAAAATGAGTTGAGCGCAAGCGTTGGTTGCAACACGATCGCCGGCGGCGTTCGCGTTGAGGGGGATCAGGTGATCCGCGATGGCGAACTGATCTCCACCATGATGTACTGCGAAGGTCTGATGGACGCGGAGAGCGCCCTCGCCGCTGTGCTCAACGGTGCGAACCTGCACTGGGCAGGTGCCTATGAGTTGGCCAGCGATGCCGGTGTGATTCGTATTGCGGCAACGCTCTGTGGGGACTGCGTGATGCCACCAGTGGAGTCGAGCGACTCAACAGGGTTGACGCTCGCAGTGCTCCTCCTCTTTGCGCCAATCGCTTCAGCGGCGTTCGCGATTTCGCGAGGCCTTACGACGAAGAGCTAATTCGTTCAACGATTCAGGAGGGGCGCTGCGCTAGGTGCGCGGCGCCCCTTCTTGTGTCGGCATCGTCTTGATCTTCCAGCCGGGGCCGAAGAGGAGCTGGATAAAGGTGGGCGACGCACCAACGCCCCTCAGGGCCACGAGGGGGAGGGTGGGGTGGCCAGAGGGAATTGAACCCTCATCTGCGGCTCCACAAACCACGGTCCTAACCATTGAACGATGGCCACCATGCCCAGGGGCAGTATGCCGCATCTCTGGCAGTCAGCCCACGAGGAGGGGCGTCAGCACGCTCCCTGCGGGGTAGAATCAGGTCAGCAGAGAGAGGGAGGGCTTTATGCAGATCAGGCGATCAATGCCAGCGGTGGCGCGGATTCCGGCGGCGGAGCACGGCGTGACGCTCGGCGACTTCTTCTTCCCCGTCTTCCTCGGCGAGCGCCTCGGATCACGGCTGCAAGGACTCGCCCTCGCGGTGGTCGGCGCGCTGATCATTGGGGCGGCGGCACAGGTGGTCATTCCGCTCCCTGGCACACCAGTCCCGATCACGGGACAGACCTTCGGCGTTCTTCTCGTTGGCGCGGCGCTCGGCGCTCGACGCAGCGTGGCATCACTCGGACTCTATCTG
>QWRJ01000029.1 GCA_003670475.1 Candidatus Limnocylindrus primus
CTGGCGAGGCCGATCAACTCGCCGACACCGGGGTCTGGCAGACCGGCACCGCGCGCAAGCTGCGCCGTGAAGGGGACATCCCAGCCGCCGTTGATCACCTCCGCTTCTTTGCTGGCGTCTTGCGCAACCCAGAAGGACGTGCCGCATCAGAGTTCAGCGGCAGCCACACCTCCATGATCCGGCGTGAGCCGGTTGGCGTTGCAGCGCTGATTGCGCCGTGGAACTACCCACTCGCCATGGCGATCTGGCAGACCGCCCCAGCACTCGCCGCGGGGAACACGGTGATCATGAAGCCGGCCAGCGCAACGCCGCTCACCGCAATTCGTTTCGCCGAACTTGCGCGCGAGGTCGGTTTCCCTGATGGTGTGGTGAACGTCATCATCGGACCTGGGCCAAAGATCGGCGCGCAGTTCGCCGCGGATCCACGTATTGACATGATCACGCTCACTGGCGACTCTGCCACCGGCCGCCAACTGATGGCGGCGAGTGCGCCAACGCTCAAGCGGCTCCACCTTGAGCTCGGCGGGAAGGCGCCGCTCGTGATCTTTGATGACGCGGATATTGAGAACGCCGCGCGCGGCGCACTGATCGGCGCGATCGTGAACTCTGGTCAAGACTGCACTGCCGCCACACGTATCTACGCCGAGAAGCGTGTCTACGAGAAGGTCGTTGCACGCGTCGCCGAACTGATGCGCAGCGTTCGACTCGGCGATCCGTTCGCCCCAACAACTGATATGGGCTCGCTCATCTCCCTCGCGCATCGGGATCGCGTTGCGGGGTTCGTTGAGCGTGCACGCGCCGCAGGGGCTGAAGTGGTTGCGGGCGGCTCGCAAGAGAAGCCGAGCGGATGTGAGGGTGGCGCCTTCTACGCGCCAACGTTGATCACCGGTGCGGCACAGAACAGCGAGATCGTGCAGCAGGAGATCTTCGGGCCAGTGCTGGTCGCCCTCCCCTTCTCCGGTGAGGCTGAGGGGATCAAGCTCGCGAATGACACGCAGTATGGGCTCGCCTCAAGCGTCTGGACCTCTGACGTGCAGCGCGCACACCGCATGGCGGCGGCGCTGCAGTTTGGCGTGGTGCTGGTCAATGATCATCTCCCCTTCATGAGCGAGATGCCACATGGTGGCTTCAAGCAGTCAGGATTCGGGAAGGATCTCAGCCACTACTCGTTTGAGGAGTACACGCAGGTGAAGCATGTAGCGATTGAACTCACTGGAGCGCCGGTAAAGCCGTGGCACTGGACCGTCTTCGGGGATCCAGAGAAGTAGCGCTCAGCCGCCGAAGAGGACCTCCAGCCAGACATCGATCGGTGAGCGCTGCGGGGTAGCGGCACCAAGGCGGCGTTCAGCGGAGCCGGGTGCATCAACGGGAAGCTCAGGGGCATCTGCGGCGAGGACAAACGGTCGCTCCACTGGTGAACCAAGGTTGTAGCCGCGCGCCACAAGATCGAGGAAGGCGGCATCGTCAAGGAGGATCCGCTCCGCCGTCAGCGCCTCCGCCCGTTGTGCAAGCGCAGCATTCTCATCGCGTAAGCGGCTGATCTCTGTGTTGGCCTGGATCGCACCGATCAGGCTCCGAGCGAGTGCGATGAGGAAGATGAGCGCAACCAAAAAAATAGCCCCAGCACGAAGCCGATCACCAGTGGAAGGGAGCGCCCGAAGCATCCGTGCCTTCATAAAGAGAGTGTCGCCTTGATGACGACGCCACGTCAAGCGAGCAGATGGCGACAGGTTGACGCTGCGGTGCTAGCCTCCCACGCATGTTCTTCTATGAGCTCCATGAGGCAGATGACGAGGTAGCGCTCGGGATCACCCTCGCCCATGAGGAGCGCATCGCCCCGCACGACTTCCTGGCAATGGTGGAGGAGGCTCGCGGACGGATTATTGAGTCGTACGAAGAAGATTCGCTCGGTGAAGCGATCGCACTTGAACTTGAGCGAAGTCACGGCTTCTACCCCGCACTTGATCACCGCCTCCAAGCAGCGGTACGGACCTCAGTAGAGGAGGGTGAGACGACACTCCTTGAGGCGACGGGGGCGGCCGCTTCAGCGCATGATGAGAGCGACGCTGGCGAAGAGGAGGACCCCGACCTCCGTGACGCCGAGGATCTCCTCGCCGGTCGCGAACCACGGCCCCTCCGTTCTGCCGTGGTTGAACTGGAACTACCAGAAGAGGGAGATAACCAGAGCGAGATGACAAGAGTAAGATGACAGCCCAGCCCCCAGTCCTGATCGCCGCCGCCCTCAGCGCAGAGCGCGCCGCCCTTGAAGCGATCGCAGTAGGACTTCAGGCGCACACGCTCCCTGGAATTGCCGAGGGTGACCTCCTTGTTGGAACGATTGACGGAACCGCGGTCGCACTCCTCCGCTGCGGCGTAGGGAAGGTTGCCGCCGCAACAGCGGTCGCCGCTGCGAGCGCACTCAAGCCGCGCTGCATCATCTCTGTCGGCTCCGCTGGCGCGCTTCACGCCGGGCACAAGATTGGCGACGTGGTGATCAGCACCGAAGTGTTGCAACACGACTTCGCCGAGGTGAGCGCATCGGGCTTCACCCTCTTCGGGTATGGCAGTGACTGGCCGTCCAACGGCGATCCACTCCTGCGCTCAGATCCCGCCATGACGAAGATCGCCGCAGCGGCAGCACAAAGTGCTGGCACAGCGCGCGGATTCGCCGTCAGTAGCGGTCGCATCACCACAGGCGACTGGTTCGTGAACGACGCTGCAACGCGCGATGCGATTGCCACGCGCACAGGAGCCGATCTCGTGGAGATGGAGGGTGCGGCGATCGCCTACGTTGCGCAACAGTTCGGAACACCATGGATCGTGATTCGCAGCGTCAGCGACGCGGGCGACGGTGCTGCCGCCCCATCGTTCGACGAATATCTGGCGCTCGCCTCTGCGAATGCTGCAGCGATCGTCCGCGCCATCCTGCCACTCCTCCCGTAACGGGTACTAGCGGCTGAGGCTGATCTGCTCTGCCTCCATGGCGCGATCGCCGAAGAGACGATCGGCAAGCCCACTGAATCCTTCAACAGCACCAGTGGTGAAGAGCTGATGTTGTGGAAGCACCTCGGCACGAGCTGGCGCGCTATGGCCAGCGGCGCCTGGGTCCGCAGCGGTACCGCGCGTAGAGCCTGGCGCGTCAAGGTGGTTGACCGAGATCACCTCCTGCAGCATTGCTGCTGCGGCGGCGGCTGAATCAACCACAGCGATGCTCTCGCCAAGTTCGGCGGCGATCAGGTTGCGAATCAGCGGGAAGTGCGTGCAGCCGAGCAGCAGCGTGTCAATCTTTGCCGCAGCTGGAAGCTCCTTGAAGGTGGCGAGCGTGCTCCGCACCGCCTCCACCAGCTGTGCTGATGAGAGGTCGCCCGCCTCAATCAGTGGAACGAGCGCCGATGCGGCACGCGCCTCCACCTGCACGGCCGGATTCTGATCCTTGATCGCCGTGAAGTAGGCACCTGAGCGCACCGTCGCCTCCGTTGCGATTACGCCGATCCTCCCCGTCCGCGTGGCAAGCACCGCCGCCGCCGCACCGGGTCGCACCACACCAATAAACGGTACTGCCGGGTGGCGCTGGCGCAGGTGTGCGAGCGCCACAGAGGTTGCCGTATTACAGGCGATCACGATCGCCTTCACATCTCGCGCCACAAGCACATCGGCGAGCTCCATCGCGTAGTCGAGCACCTCCGCGTCGCTTCGCGTCCCATACGGATGCCGCGCGCTGTCACCGATGTAGATCGTTGACTCGCCAGGAAGGCGTCGCTGGGCCTCACGCAAGACGGTGAGGCCGCCAACACCGGAGTCGAAGAAGCCGATCGGTCGGGGGTCAGACATGTGTAGACCGTAGCAGCCAGCGCAGACGATCCGCGGAAGCGCGCTGATGGAGGTGCAGGCCCACCCCTTCGGCGATGTGTTCAAGTTCCGCTGGCCCCCAGGCCCGGATTGCAAACGGATCACGCTGATCAGGGGTGGCGTCGCCAGCGTGCCAGTGACGAATCTGAAGCTGCGCGCAGCCCGCACGCCCTGCCGGATCTGGCAGGAGACGGCTCTCACGACGCACCTCGCCAACCTCATCGCTCATCCAGCGCACGTCTTCACTCCACGCAGAGTCACTCGCCGCCTCACTGAGTAGATCAGCGTCAATCAGCGTTGCATCAATTCCAAAGGCGCCGTCTGACCTGAGCAGCATCGCCGCCTGAGCAAACAGCCGTTCAAGATCTGTTGCTTCAGTGAAGAGCGGGAGGAGATCGCCGCCGGCGATCACGAGCCCCGCACCGTGCCGCAGTGTCTCTGGTGGCGTCCAGGTGAGCAGATCCGCCTGAATCAACTCTGCACCTGGAAGACGCTCGCGCGCAAGGCCGAGAGCGGCATCATCAAGATCAAGACCGATGAGCGCACGATCAGCGGTGCTAAGCGCGGCGAGGATGCGACCTGCGCCACAACCGAGCTCTACAACTGGACCACTCGTTGTCGCGGCGGTAGCACGCCAGAAGTCCAGATCAGCGTCGCCACCCGCGTTAAGATCGCCTTCGTCATCAAGGAGGCGACGCCGGCGATCAGCGGTCAGCGGCTCGGCTCCCAGCGAATCGTCTCCCCCGCCGCCTTCCGCTTCGCAAGTGAACTGATCACCTCGAGTGCGGCACGATTCGCAATCATCGCCGTTGACTCTGCCCAGTCGTACGGAGGCGACACCTCAAGGATGTCCATCCCAGCGATGGGAACGCGCGCTGCGATCTGTCGCAACGCACGGAGCAACTCGCGCGTCAGCATGCCGCCAGGCTCTGGCGTTCCGGTCCCTGGGGCAAGACCAGGATCCACCACGTCAATATCAACGCTGATCCAGATCGCATCAGGCCCATCGAGCGCTTCGGCGATCGCATCCTGGATCACCGCCTCAGCGCCGCGCTCTTCAATCTCGGTCATAAAGTGGGTTCGCATCCCCTGCCCCTTCATCCAGTCGAGCGTCTCGCTATCTGGGAAGTAGCCGCGCAGGCCAACCTGAACGAAGTTCTTCCCCTGGACGGCGCCCGATTCAATCAGGCGACGCATCGGCGAGCCGTGACTGTGCAGCGAGCCGTAACCATCTGGTGAGGTATCGGCATGCGCGTCGAAGTGCAGGATGCCAATACTTTTTGGCCAACGGAGCTCTGCGATCGCCGTTGCATTTGGCCAGGTGATGGAGTGATCTCCGCCGAGCACAATCGGGATGGCACCGGTCGCCGCAACTTCGCGAACCTTCCGATAGATCTCACCGTGGCCATGCAGAACACGGCCGGGCACGACCGCCGCATCGCCCGCATCAACCGCGGTCAGAACGCGGAATGGGTCAACGCCAACCTGCAGTGAGTGCAGGAGCCCAGTCTGATACTGCGCCTCACGAATGGCGCGTGGACCGAAACGTGTCCCTGGTCGATGCGTTACGGCGTCATCAAAGGGTGCACCGATGATAGCGATATCTGCCCCCATGCGCTGGATCTCGTTCGCATCTTCCACCCACGGGAGTTGCGAGAACGAGACAGGACCAACGTATGACGGTCGATCGTTGCGGTCGCGCTGTTCCTGGGGGGCGCCCCACCCGAGGGCGGCGAGAGATTCAGCAAAAGGGGGTTTGGTTGCGCTCATGTTCACACACCGATGCTTACATGCGCCGCCGGTTCGATCCAACGTCCAGCGGGGCGCAGCCCGATCCTACACCCTCAGACGCTGTCGTCGTCCGCCCGAGTGAGCGCCGCTTCAATCACGGCGGCGATGAGCACGGCGATCAGGAGGCCGCTCGGGCTACCGAGCCCGACCACGCGGAAGGCGCTATACCCACCAGCGATCGCCCCAACGATGAAACTGCGGCGCAGCGCACGCCGTCTCCTCCCGCGCCACTGACCAGGGTGGCGGCGATACGACTCCACGAGCAGGATCGGCGCGGTTGCGAGTGCAAGCGTGCAGCCGAAGGAGAGCGATGCGGCGAGTCCTGCAATCGGATCAACACTCGGATTGACGCTCGTCAACAGCAGTGCAGAGAGGAGCGCTCCAGCGAGGGCGGCGACCGCCGTGATCCGAATCAGTCGCTGATCCGTCACTGGGATGCGCGGCGGAGCCTCTTGCTCCGCCACTTGGCTCGCTCGCTCAACAGGTGTGGGGAGTCTCATCCTGGCCTCCCTGCAGGCGCCTTGGAGGAGGGACAGAGTTCGCGATAGGCGCAGTAGGTGCAGTTCATTAGGTCTGGCTTCGCCTCCATTGAGCCAGTCTGAATCCCCTCCGCCGCTTCGGCAATCTTCTCGCGCGCCTTCTCAATCCGCTTCGGATCAACCGGAACGGTTGCCGTCTTCCCAGAGTCAAGGAAGCGCAGGCTCACCTCGTCTGGAAGGCGACCGGTAGTGGAGCGCCAGGCGAGGGCATAGATCTGCAACTGCAGTGCATCACGCGCACGCGCAACCCCTGTCTCATCGTCGTCCTTTCCTCCACTCTTGTAGTCGGAGATCACCACCCATTCGTCAGAGAGTGGAAGGGTTGGACGCAGCGTGTCGCCGCTCAGCTCAATGACAGGGATCTCCTTGGTGCGCTCATCCGGTGCGAGCGGTCGCACATCCACGCGATCCCAGCGACCGCGAACCTTATGACCGCCGATCTCAAACGAGAAGTCCTTCTCAACGTACGCGGGGATAACGCCGCTTGCGAGCTCTTCACTACGGAATCGCTCAATCACCTTCAGCGCGGCATCGCGTCGCGCCTCTTCGTGTGAACGCGAGACGAACCCAGCACTCTGCCAGCTCCGGTCGAGTGCGGCGGTGAGTGCCGGAAGTTCAGGCGCGGTGCCGTTCATCTGCCCACGATGGAACTCTGCAACGGCGGCGTGGAGCGCCGAGCCGTAGATCGCAGCATGGTGAGGTGGGAGCGGAATCCGAAGACGCTGCTGGTAGTGGTAGCGCAACGGACAGGCAAGGTAGGCCTCAATCGCCGTATAGCTCAGCGTGAGCGGCGCCTGCTCAGCGGCACCAGCTTCGCGTACGGCGAAGACTGGCGGCGCAGGGGCAACAATTTCGAGCGCGCCAATCGCGCTGCTCCGTTCGCCGGTGAACGGCACCTCCTCAAGTTGTGTGCGCGCAAGGTCGAGCGCCTCAGAGACGAAGCGGCTCACCTTTCGCGGGCGAACCCCTCCGGTGGAGCGCTCCGCAGCGCTCAGGTAGAGCTGCGTCCGTGCGCGCGTCAGTGCTACGTAAGCGAGGCGGCGCTCTTCGCGCAGCGCCTCCTCATCCAGGGCACTTGGGTCGTCAGCTACGCGAGGGTCGCACGGCACGACCTCATCGCTACCCCCCAACTCTGCGGCAAGGGCGAGACGCGGCGGTCGCCCACGCGCCGGGAATCGCGTCTCAACCATATTTGCAACAAAGACCACGGGGAACTCAAGGCCCTTCGCCTGATGGATGGTGAGCAACGAGACCGCATCTAGATCTGGATCAACATCGGCGGCGGATGGATCGTCACCCGCCTCGCCGAGCTCTTCTAGGTAGCGCACCAGGTACGGTGCGCGGTCAAGTTCAAGGAGTCGGCTGCGCGAACGCACCACGTCAAAGAGTCGACCGATGTTGCGAATCTGCTCATCAGCCTCGGGGCTCGCCTCACGCGTCAACTCGGCGAGGAGGCCGCTCTCGCGCAACCAGCGATAGAGCACCTCGCCGCTCGTCCGCTCCACACTCTCCTGCACCAGCCCGCTGAGTCGCCCCATCAGCCGCTCGGTCTCTGGGTGCGCCGCACCGATGAGGGCGAGGCACTCGCGGAGCGAGCGGTGTTCGCGACGCGCCTTCCCCACCGCTGCGGTGAGGATCGCGGCCGGCACCTTGAAGCGTGAGTCGGCGGCGATCAGGAAGAGTGGCGCAGATGCGTCGGGATCGGCGGCGTGTCGGAGCCCAGCGAGGAGGAGTCGAACCTCTGGGCGATCGTAAAGTCCGGCCGCACCGCTCGCGCGCCAGGCGATCCCCGCCATGTTCAGGCTGCGTCCGATCTCCACCGTGTCAACGTTTGCGCGCACCAGCACGGCGTGATCGCGCGGTCGCCTACCAGCATCAATTGACGCCCGTACCTCTTGCGCGATCCAGTCCGCTTCATCGGCAGTGGTGCGGAATCGCCGAAATCCAACGGGGGCCGAACTCCCCGGATCCGCCTCGGCGCTCAAATCCTTGGAGATACCGAGTCGCGTCTCCAAACGATCCGGATCGTTGAATCGAACCAGGCGACGTGCGGCGGTCAGGATTGGTGTGGTGCTGCGGTAGTTCTTCGTGAGCACCACCTTCCCTGCATCGGGATAGCGATCCACGAATCCCAGGATGTTGCTGATCGCCGCACCACGGAATCGGTAGATTGATTGATCGTCATCACCGACCGCGGTGAGGTTGCCACTCCCCTGCGCAATCAGGTCGACGAGTGCCCCCTGGAGGCGATTCGTGTCTTGGTACTCATCAACAAGGAGCCAGCGGTGGCGCTCGCGCACGCGCGCCGCAACGAGTGGGTCACTGCTGAGGATCTCGTAGGCGAGGAGCACCTGATCGCCGAAGTCGAGTAGCCCACTCTTTGCAAGGATCCCCCGATAGGTGCGATAGACGGCAGCGAGCTCCCCCTGCTCTTCACTGAGGCGCGTCAGTGCGGCCGCATACTCTTCCAGCTTCTTCCGTTCCTTTGCTGGCGCCTCCGCATCAGGAACAACGGCGGCAGCCTTCGCGCGCAGTTCGGCTGCAAAGGCTTCAATCGCATCGGCACTGACCGCCTCCTCCTTTGCGCGTGAGATGTAGCCTGCAATGTCGCTAAGAAAGCGCGTTGGGTCGCCGAGCGGGGTAAATCGTGAGAGTCCAAGTTCAAAGAGATGCTCGCGTAAGAGGAGCACAACTTCAGCCCGCCCAAGCACGCGCAGTTCACCAGAGATGCCGAGACGGTGTGAGTTTTCACGCAGCAACTCGTCGCCCCAAGCGTGGAAGGTCTTGATCGGCGTGGTGGCGTACCCATACGGCACGAGGCGGTCGACGCGTCCCTGCATCTCCTCCGCGGCGCGATCGGTGAATGTCAGCGCGAGGATCTCCTCAGGGAGCGCGCGCTGTTCGGCGATCAGCCAGGCAACACGCCGTGTAATCACCTGTGTCTTCCCCGTGCCAGCGCCGGCGACCACTAGAAGTGGGCCCTCACCGTAGGTGACCGCCGCGTACTGCTCGTCGTTCAGATCGTTAAGAAGATGCGCAAGGCCGTCACGGAAGGCGCGTGGTGCGCGGACAGAAACCCCCGTCCAAACTGGGATCTGGTCGATGCCCGCTGGCTCTCGATCGTGCGGTGCAGCGCTACGCGGCGCGCGTGGCGTCACCGTGTGCGGCGCGTACCGCCTGGCCGAGCGATCGCCGCCTCAATCGCCGCGCGCTCCTCTTCTCCAAGCGTTGTCTCACTCGTTCCGTTCATCACACGTTTGATATAGATGCG
>QWRJ01000003.1 GCA_003670475.1 Candidatus Limnocylindrus primus
AGGCGGTCGCATAGGCGAGGAGTCGCTTGGTGTGCGCCGCAACAAGCGCTTCGCCGCTGGTGATCGCGCCGCGGTAGAACTCGGCAACATCTGCCGGGACATCAAAGGTTGCATCTGGATTTGCGCCATACGCCGTCTTGGTGAGCTTTACTTCGTCTGGGCCGAGCGGTGCGCCGTGTGACTTCTGGCTCCCCGCCTTATTCGGCGAACCGAAGCCGATGACGGTGCGCACGGCGATGAGGCTCGGGCGATCATCCTTGATCGCTGCACTGATCGCCGCATCAATGGATGCAACGTCGTTGCCATCGGCAACGCTGCTGGTGTGCCAGCCGTACGCATCAAATCGCTTGCGCACGTCTTCCGACCAGGCGGTTGAGGTTGGTCCGTCGAGCTGGATGAGATTGTCATCCCAGAGATAGATCAACTTGCCGAGCTTCAGGTGTCCTGCGAGCGATGCCGCCTCCGAGGCGAGCCCTTCTTGAAGGTCGCCGTCTGAGACGATCGCGAAGACGCGGTGATCCACCACGGTGTGTCCTGGACGATTGAACTCTGCTGCGAGGCGTCGCTCAGCGATCGCCATCCCAACACCGTTCGCAAATCCTTGGCCGAGCGGCCCCGTGGTCGCCTCGACGCCAGCGGTGAGGCCGTACTCCGGATGTCCTGGCGTCAGTGAGCCCCACTGTCGGAACGACTTCAGGTCGCCAACCGTGAGCCCGTAGCCGGTCAGATGAAGAAGTGAATAGAGGAGTGCACTCGCGTGTCCGTTGGAGAGCACAAATCGGTCGCGGTCGAACCAGCCGGGAGTGCTCGGCGCGTGACGGAGGTGGCGCGTCCAGATCGTGTGGGCCATCGGCGCGCAGCCCATTGGGGCGCCAGGGTGACCAGAGTTTGCCGCCTGGACGGTGTCGATCGCGAGGGTGCGGATCGCGGTGATGGCGGATTGCTCAAGTCGCGGATCCATAGATAACCCCCTGCATGTTGGCTGGTGTCTGCTGATTGTAGACTCCCAGAGCGTCGGAAGTATTGGAGGTGGCATGCCCCGTAAACGTTTGATGAACAGGCGTCCCATGACCGCACGAGGCATCGCTGAGATCGGCGTCCTGATTGCCATGTTGGTCTGGGCGGCGAACTTCACCGTAGTGAAGGCGGCGGTGATGGCGTGGCCCGTCCTCCCGTTCTCTGCGATTCGTATTACGGCGGCCGGCCTGATCGTCTTGCTCTGGACGCATCTGCGCGGCGGGAGCATCCGCATGTCACGACGTGACCTTTTGATCACCGGACTCTTCGGCATCATTGGTCAGGGGACGTATCAACTCCTCTGGGCTGGATCACTCGGCACCATTAACGCAGGCACGAGTGCCCTCCTTATTTCCGTCACGCCGTTCCTCACCGCCATCTTCGCAGCGATCCTGCGCATTGATCCGCTCCGTCCTGCGATAGCAATCGGCGGGCTGATCGCGTTTGCCGGCGTTGCCGCCGTTGCGATCGGCGAAGGTGCTGGCGCATTTGGCGGCACCACCGCTGGTGTCACGGCAACACTGCTCGCCGCCGCCTGCTGGGCGTCATATCTCTTGGCCGGCGCGCGCGTGATCCCACGTACTGGCGCGCTCGCTTGGACGGCGTGGAGCATGGTGATCGGTGGTGCCGTCTTAATTCCGTTCGGCGCAAGCCAATGGACGGAACTCGGCTCGCCAGCGATTCCTCTGGTTGCGATCTTCGGCATCCTCTATGCCACCTTCGGTTCGAGCAGCCTTGCCAACGTCCTCTACTTCACCGCGGTGCCGGTGGTTGGCCCTGCGCGCGTGGCGAGCTTCCAGCTCCTCGTCCCGTTCCTTGCTGTCGTTATCTCTGCGGTTGTCCTTGGCGAAGCGCTCGCCCCTGTGCAGGCACTCGGCGGCGCGCTGATCATCCTGGGGATCTGGGCGGGGCGCCAAACGCAACTCCCGTTCCGCCGCCGTCTGCGATAGACTCCGTCAGGCTCGCTCGGTAGTCACCGAGCGCCCCGCCCAACTTGAGGAGGCAGAGGGGACGAGATGGCGACGAAATTCGTGTTCGTCACCGGCGGCGTCACCTCCTCCCTCGGTAAGGGCATCACCGCCGCCTCTGTTGGCCTTCTGCTGAAGGCGCGTGGCCTGCGCATCTCCGTCATCAAGCTCGATCCGTATCTCAACGTGGATCCGGGCACCATGTCGCCGTACCAGCACGGCGAGGTCTACATCACTGATGACGGCGCAGAGACCGATCTTGACCTTGGTCACTACGAGCGCTTCATTGACGTCAACCTTTCGCAGGCCTCCAACGTCACCACGGGACGCATCTACTCCACCGTGATCGCGCGCGAGCGCCGCGGCGACTACCTTGGCGGCACCGTGCAGGTGATTCCGCATATCACCAACGAGATTAAGGAGCGCGTCTTGCGTCTCGGTGGCGACGACGTTGACGTTGTCATCGTTGAAGTTGGTGGAACGGTGGGTGACATTGAGTCACTTCCGTTCATTGAGGCGATTCGCCAACTGAAGAAGGATGTTGGTCGCGGCAACTCGCTCTACATCCACGTCACCCTCCTTCCAGAACTTGCCGCAACGGGCGAACTGAAGACGAAGCCAACGCAACACTCGGTGAAGGAGTTGCGGGGCAGCGGTGTTCAGCCCGACGTGATCATCCTCCGCGCCGATCATCCGGTCCCAGATGATGTGCGCGAGAAGATTGCCCTCTTCACCGACGTTCCAATGGAGGCGGTCGTCCCCGCCACCACTGCGCGCACCATCTACGAAGTGCCGCTGCAGTTCGAGAAGTTCGGCCTTGGCGACCTGCTCGTTCGCGAACTCGGCATCACGCCCGCCACGCCGCAGCTTGCGAAGTGGGAGCAGCTTGTTGCAGAGATCGTCACAGAGAAGCCGGCGGTGGAGATCGCCATCGTTGGGAAATACACCGAGCTCCCTGACGCGTATCTCTCCGTGATGGAGGCGCTCCGACACGCCGGTTGGGCGCACGGCCACGACGTCCGCGTTCGATGGGTCAACGCCGAACAGCTTGATGACGCCGATGCGGCACAGGTCTCGGCGCAACTCGCTGGCGCGCACGGCATTTTGGTCCCTGGGGGTTACGGCTACCGCGGCATTGAGGGGAAGATTCGTGCGGCACACACGGCGCGCACCGAGCGCATCCCGTACCTCGGGCTCTGCCTCGGGTTGCAGATTGCGGTAATCGAGCTTGGTCGTGAAGCGCTCAACTCGGCTGACGCTAACTCCACCGAGTTCGACATGTTCACCAAGCATCCAGTCATCGACTTCACTCCAGACCAGCGCGGCGTGGAGGAGAAGGGTGGAACGCAGCGGCTCGGCCTCTACCCCGCCAAGCTCACCGCAGGCTCGCGCGCCGCAACCGTCTACGGGTCAGAGATCGCCTACGAGCGCCACCGCCACCGCTTTGAGGTGGCGAATCGCTTCAAGCCGCAGCTCGAGGCGGCCGGGATGAACTTCTCCGGCGTCTCGCCAGACGGGCGCCTTGTAGAGATCATCGAGCTCGCCGATCACCCATGGTTCGTGGCGAGCCAGTTCCACCCAGAGTTCACCAGCCGCCCACTGCGACCGAACCCGCTCTTCGACGGCTTCGTTGGCGCTGCGGTGGCGCTAAAAGAGGGTCGCCTTGCTGGTTACGTCCCACGAATGGTGGGAGTGCGCGATGATGAGACGGTACAGGCGGAACGCCGCAAGGCGATTGAGGCGGCCGCACACAAGGCGGCAAGCCGAAGTAACGGAACAGGAGCTGCATCATGAAGTTCTTCTTAGACACTGCAGATATCAACGAGATCAAAACCGGCATCAGCTGGGGGATCGTTGACGGCGTCACCACCAACCCGTCGCTCTACGCGAAGGTTGGCGGCTCCTACGAAGAGCTCCTGAAGGAGATCTGCGCTCTCACCCCAGGCCCAGTCTCGGCCGAAGTGATCAGCGACGATACTGAGGGGATGCTCCGCGAGGGGCTTGCCTTTGCCAAGATCGCCTCCAACATCGTGGTCAAGATCCCAATGACCACCGATGGCCTCGCCGCCATCAGCCGCCTCAAGGCGGAGGGGATCAAGACGAACTGCACGCTGATCTTCACGGCGAACCAGGGACTCCTTGCCGCGAAGGCGGGCGCGTCGCTGATCAGCCCATTCGTTGGCCGGCTTGATGACATCAGCGAAGATGGCATGACGGTGATCCGCGAACTTGCGGAGATCTTTTCGCACTACGAGGATCTTGATCACTGCGAGATCTTGGCCGCATCGATTCGCCACCCTCGCCATGTGACCGAGTCGGCGCTCGTTGGGGCACACGTTGCCACGATGCCGCTGAAGGTCCTTGAGCAGATGGCGAAGCATCCGCTCACTGACAAGGGAATTGCCGTCTTTAAGGCTGATTGGGCGAAGGCAAAGGGCGGGAAGTAGCCGCTCGCAACGCCCCGTTGACGTGGGGCCAATGATCCTGTAGATTTCTTTCATCCCCCCACTCCTCCCGCTAAGAGGCGTTGGACGTTTCGTGTGGGGATCGCGAACACTCCTAGGTAACCCCACAAGAGTTAAGGAAGGTACCCCCAACAATGTCAATGAACGATCCCCGTAATCGCGGACCACGACGCGGCGTTCGCCGCGGACCCGGAATGAACGGGGGACAGGGCGGCATGCGCATGCCACAGAGCTCGCTTCCACAAGATGTCGAAGTCCTCTCTGAAGCGGATCTCGCCGCCGAGGGGCTGCTCACCTTTGCAGCGCTCGCCAATATGACAGCGAGCGAGCTGATGGCCGCAGCGAAGAAGTTCAACATCACCACCTCACAGCAAGAAGATCTGCCGCGCGTGATCCAGAAGATCCTTACGGCGCAGGCAGAGGAGCAGGGTCAGGTTTGGGCCGAAGGGATCCTTGAGATCGTTGATGACGGATACGGATTCGTTCGACGCAACGGACTCCTCCCAAGTGCGGACGATGTCTATGTTCCGTCGCCCATGTTGCGCCGCATTGGTCTGCGACAAGGAGATACCATTGGTGGCGTCATTCGCGCACCGCGCGAAGGGGAGAAGTTCTGGGGGATGCTTCGAGTAGAGATCATCTCTGGAACAGATCCGGAGTCGGCACGCCGACGACCGCACTTTGGTGACCTCACCCCGATCCATCCGATTGAGCTGATCAATCTTGAGACAGATCCAACGAATCTTTCACAGCGCCTCATCAACCTGGTGAATCCGCTCGGCAAGGGGCAGCGCGCGCTGATCGTCTCACCGCCAAAGGCTGGCAAGACGAGCCTCCTGAAGCAGATCGCGCAGGGTGTGACCGCGAACTACCCAGAGATCTCTCTGATGGTCTGCCTTATTGGCGAGCGACCAGAAGAGGTGACTGACATGCGGCGCTCCGTAAAGGGCGAGGTGATCTCCTCAACCTTTGACGAGCCGACCGAGAACCACACGCACGTGGCCGAGATGGCGCTGGAGATTGCGAAGCGACGCACCGAGGCTGGCGCCGACGTGGTGGTGCTCCTTGACTCCATCACCCGACTCGCACGCGCCTATAACTTGGCACTCCCGCCATCAGGGCGAACCCTCTCCGGCGGTATTGATCCGATCGCCCTCTACCCACCGAAGCGTTTCTTCGGTGCAGCGCGCAAGTTGGAAGAGGGTGGCTCACTGACGATCATCGGCACCTGCCTTGTGGACACCGGCTCCAAGATGGATGACGTCATTTATGAAGAGTTCAAGGGGACCGGTAACTCCGAGCTCGTCCTTGACCGCAAGCTTGCCGAGAAGCGCATCTTCCCGGCCATTGACGTACAGCGCTCTGGCACACGCCGAGAGGAGCTCCTCCTTGATGAGGCAACGCTGAAGATGGTCTGGACGATGCGCCGCATGCTCTCCGCCGTCGGTGCGAACGAGGGGATCGAGCTCCTCTTGAACCGCATCGCAAAGACCGAGTCGAACGCGCAGTTCCTCGCCTCGCTGACGAAGGGGACCGAGGGCTCAAACCCAGCCTGAGATCAACCTCCCGCACCCCGCCGAGGCGGTATCGGCGAAGGGTAGAATAGGTCGAGATCGGAGGCGCATATGGCTCAGAGAGGTCCCAAGGGTCAAAGGAGAACACGTCCTCATCCAGGAAGCGGCGTTCACCGAGGAGGCGCCTTCTTCCGCTTCGCCGCCTCCATTCGCCGTGCCGCCTATGAGTTTGGTGGGCTGGTCGAGCGTGCGGGTGAGCGAGCGATCAGGCTCAGCCTCTTCCGAGCGGGCGAGTTTCTCAAGCATCCGCTGCCGCGTCGCATCCGTGTTCATCCCCGTTTGCGGGAGCGCACCAGCGGCTTAGCCCTTGCCGCACTCGCCCATAAGCTGACGCCACACTTGGAGCGTTTGGGGCTCATGCGCAACCTCAAGCGGCGTCAGGCCAGGATCGCAAAACAGATCTATGCCATCAGTCGTGCCCCAGAGAGCGCTGCGTCGGTCGGCATCGCCACACTTCTTGGCGTTGCCATTGTGGCGAGTCTCCTCCCTGGCCCTGGAGTTGATCAGCGCGCTCGTGCGTTTGATGAGGGGATCGCCATCGCGGTTGAGACCGAAACGGAGCACACCCCACCTGCACTCTGGGGCGCGGGGCTTGATCCCGATCGCGTAGCACCGTTAGAGGCGCCGCTGAGCCTTGAGGCAGAGCAGGGCAGCACGGTGACAGATGTTGCGGTGACGAGCCCATTCGGTTGGCGGTCGGCTGAGCCGGCGCGTGATGCCTCAGCGGAGCTCGCAAGCAGCCTCGCGGTGAGTGAGCTTGACGGACCACAGATTCTTGAAGATGGAACGATGCGACTCCCCGCTGCCGTTCAGCTCAGCATTCCAGATGGTCGTGTACATGTCAGCATCCATGTGGTCCAAAAAGGTCAGACGCTTGCACAGATCGCCAAGCTCTACAGCATCGGGCTCATGGATGTGATCTGGTCAAATCGCTTGATCTCAACAAGTAATCCACCTGCAGGGAAACGGCTCAAGATCCCAGACGTGAAAGGCTATGTCCATGTGGTCAGAGAACACGAGACGATGAAATCGATCGCCTCTTCTGCGAACATCCCGCAGGCGAAAATCGTTGCCTACAACGGGCTCCGCTCAACCGATGTTGTGCTCGGGATGGTGCTCGTCCTTCCGGGCGGGCGCGGACCAGCACTGCCAACGTATGCGGCCTCTGGTCAGTCGTACGCATATAACGGCCCACTCCCAGCGATCTATGACGGCTTGACCTTCCGTTACCCCGTCCCCGGTGGGCGATTCGTGCGAGGCTTCTTCCGAGGCCATGACGGGATGGACATCTCTCAATCTACGGGCGCACCGATTCTTGCTGCAGCGGCAGGAGTTGTTGTGCGCACCGGGTGGGTGAGCAACTGTGGCGGCAATCAAGTGGTGATCGCCGTTGGTTCCAATCTCTACACTGGCTACTATCACATGTCCAAGATCCTGGTCTCACCTGGGCAGAAGATTGCACGCGGGCAGCAGATCGGCAAGATTGGTGATTCTGGCTGCACCACTGGTCCACATCTTCACTTCTCCGTTTCGCGTGGCTACCCGCTCTCCAGTGGTTCAACCTTCTACAATCCGGCGCGTTTCCTCCCGTAGGGCGCGTGTTTCTTGACGTTGTAGATCTCCACCTCACAGCTGGGCGAGGTGGCGATGGCGCCTCTACGATGCGACGCGAGTCGCATGTTCCGCGCGGAGGCCCAGACGGTGGTGACGGCGGACGTGGCGGCAGCGTCTATGTCTCTGTAGACACTGGCCAGACCACGCTGCGCGACTTTGAGCAGAAGCGCTTTCTCACCGCGGGAGATGGTGGGAACGGTGGCAATAAGCAGTCACACGGGAAGGCGGGGAGAGAGCTAGAGATCGGCGTCCCGCCTGGCACTGCAATCTTCGACGCCGTGAGCGGCGACCTGATCGCCGACATCGTCTCGCGTGAACAGCGCGTGATGATCGTCAAAGGTGGACGCGGAGGCCTCGGGAACGCCCACTTTGTGACCTCAACGCATCAGGCACCACGTCACGCGCAGAAGGGGGAGCCTGGCGAGGTGCGCGCCGTGCGCTTTGAGCTGCGCCTGATCGCCGACGTTGGACTCGTTGGCCTCCCGAACGCGGGGAAGTCCACCACGCTTGCTGCGCTCACCGCAGCACAGCCGAAGATTGGCGACTACCCGTTCACCACCCTTGAGCCAAACCTTGGCGTTCTTGAACTCGGCCTAGAGGATGGTCGTCGTCCAACTATCGCTGATCTCCCAGGGCTGATTGAAGGTGCATCAATGGGGGCTGGACTCGGCTTCGCCTTCTTGCGTCACGCCTCACGCACGCGGATCCTGGTCCACGTTGTTGACGCCTCCGCCGCTGACCCGCTGCGCGACGCAGGGATCATTCGTGACGAACTCTCTGCGCATAACCCTGCGCTCCTTGAGAAGACCACGCTGATCGTCTTAAACAAGATTGACCGCCCTGGTGTCCACGAGCGACTCGTCGAACTACAAGAAGGGTTTGCCAAGCTCGGCCTCAACAGCGTCGCCTGTTCAGCGCTTGGCGGCACCCTAGGTGAGGGTGTGGGCGCCCTCCGGAAAGAGTTGGCACGACTCCTCCCTGACGCTGAGACACTCTCGCTTCCAACCGAACCTGCTGGTGTGGTGGTGCACCGCATCGATCCGATTGCAATCTCTGGATTTGAGGTGAGCCGTGAAGGTGTTGCCTTCCGTGTGCGCGGCAAGGCGATTGAGCGCTTGGTGCATCAGACCGACTTCGCGCGCGATGAATCTGCCGAGCGCTTCCATCACGAGCTGAAGCGACAGGGGATTGAGGAGGCGCTCCGCAAGGCTGGATGCCGTGCAGGTGACTCCGTGTTGATTGGCGACCTTGCGTTGGAGTGGGACGACCCGGATGACAGCGGCCTCTTGAACGCCGCTGATGCGGCGGATGTTGCCGACCTAGAGTTGGAAGAGATTGGCGAAACACTAGAAGAGGCGGCAACCGGAAGTTCGGAGGGGAGCCAGTGAGCAAGATCGGCGTCCTCGGCGGAACCTTCGATCCGATTCACGACGGACATCTTGCGCTCGGCCAGGCCGCCTGCGACCTGCTGAAGCTTGATCGCGTCCTCTTCGTGCCCGCTGCGCGACCACCGCACAAGGTGAATGACCGCGTCACCGACGCCGTGATTCGTTGCGAGATGGTGCAACTCGCCATTGCAGGAAACCCACACTTTGAGCTGAACCGTGCAGAGCTTGATCGTCCGGGCCTTTCGTACACGATCGACACGCTGCGCGATCTTGCCGCTACTGCCGAACCTGGGAAGCCGCACGAGCTCTACCTGATCCTCTCGGTTGAATCACTCCTTGGCTTTCATGAGTGGGAGGATCCATCTGCAATTCTGGACCTCGCTCGCGTTGCCGCGCTCCCGCGACCTGGAACACCAACGCCGGATCGCGCTTGGCTGACACGCCACTTCCCTGGACGTGAGGATCGCTTCCTCTACCTTGACGGCTTCCACCTCTCCCACGCAAGCCGTGAACTCCGTGCGCTTGCGGCGCGTGGGCGCTCACTTCGCTACCTGGTGCCTGGCGCCGTAGCCGACTACATCAAGAAGAGCGGCCTCTACCTTGATCGACCAGAGCTCATCCTGAAGCGACCAATTGAGCGCGATGACATCCCAGTTGATCCAGCAACGTGACGGCTCAGGTAGGCTGAGCTGGTGATTCAGAAGCAACGCAGTATTGAGCCCCACGATCTTGCGCGGAAGGTTGCCCTCCTAGCCGAAGATAAGAAGGCGGCCGACATCATCGTCCTTGACGTTGCTGGGCTTACCACGGTCGCAGAAGCCTTCGTCATCTGCACTGGCGGCTCTGAACCGCAACTCTCCGCGATCACCGCGAGCATCGTGGACGGTCTCGCCGCAGAGGAGATCACGCCGTCGCACCGGCATCGCGCGCCGTCGTCCCACTGGATCGTCTTGGATTACGGCTCCGTGATCGTGCACATCTTTACGCCGCCAGAGCGCGACTTCTACAAGCTTGAGCAGCTCTGGTCGTCTGCGAAAGTGCTGCTCCGAATTCAGTAAGGGGCTCTCAGCCGATTCGGGCGGCGCTCCATCGCGTTAGTGCCGGACCCCAGGCACGCTCACCGTCACCCTTAGAGACCGCGTCGAGCTCTACAAGGCCAGTGATCGCATCGGAGATCTCCCGAGCACTCCAGCGACGCGCCGCATCGGCGAGCTTTCCAGCGGGGAACTCGTGCATGTGGAGTTCTCGCGCCACCTGACCGATTGGCTTCCCCTCTTCAATGACCGCACCATGAATCTGTGCAAGGTCGCGCATCTTGCGGTGGAGCGTCGCCACCACCATCGGCCCCGGCTCACTGATTGCGCGACCGAGATGCCGTGCGGCGAGTGGCCCACTGCGCGCCACGATCGCATCCGCAAAGGCGAAGAGTGATCCAACTCCACGATCTGCAACGAGGAGCTGTACCGCCTTCAGCGGGATCGTTCCGGTAGGCATCGCGAGCATCAACTTCTCAAGCTCAACCGCCGCCGTCATCCGCATCCCACTGCGATCAAGATCTGGCTCGCGTACCTCTGCGCCGAGCCGCTCAGCAATATCTTTCGCCGCATCGCCAGCGATCTCGCGCCCCGCCGCCTGCGCACGCTGCAAGATCCACGACGCAAGCTCGCCAGGCCCAGGTGAGATGCAGCTCAGCACGGAGCCGCCAACGTCCTGTACCAGTAGCCCAAGTTCGCCAGGGCCATCAGGACGCGCAGCGCGCAGGTTTGGCCGACGTGCGCGTTGATCAACGAGCGCCACCGCGTTCCCAGGCGCAATGTTCGCGAGTGCGCTCGCAACCCCACCGCGTAGTTCTTTGGTTCGCGCCAAGCGCCCAGCACCCGCCACCACCATCAGCGAGCCGCCACCGAAGAGGCCGCCCGTCCCTAACTTCTGCGCCAGGTTGCTTAGCACCGCCGCACCGTCTCCAGAGCCACGTCCCTCCGCCTTCAGCCGTACGCGGTCTGGCGCCCCCATCCCACCCACAGCAAGCTGCTGCGCGAGCGCATCTACCGCCTCCTCGATCAGGAGGAGGTCATCGCCCCAGGCGAGGAGTACCGCAGGGTTCGTTGGCTTTGCCATGCGCCGATGGTAGCGGCTGGGGCGGGAGGAGTCGCCCCAGCGAGCACAGACTGAGAGGGGTTACTTACCGAAAGCTTATTAGCCCACTACAGCATCTAATTCCTAAGACACCGTTGTTCAGCGCCGCTAGATCTTCTCCAGCTGCGGCTTCACCTCTTCGGCGAAGCGGATGAGGGACTCCTCATCGTGCGGGGTGGAGAAGCCGGCGATCAGATGCTTGTAGCCGAGTTTCACGTATGGGGCGAGCTGCTCCACGATCTGGTCGACGCTGCCAACAGGCTGGTTCTCCCAGAGTGGTGAGATGCCGTTCCTGCCGAACTGCGCTTCGTAGATCTTCTGCGCCTCGGCAGGGTTGTTGCGGATGACCATGTTCCCAACACCAACGGTGCGTTCGATCTCGTCTGGGTTGCGGCCAACGGCGGCGCAGTGCTTCAAGAGCACCTCTTCCTTATGCGCAACCTGCTCTGGCGTGCCGCCAACATTGTTGCCGTCGCCGTACTTCGCCACGAGCTTTAGCGTCACCTGCTCGCCACCGCCACCGATAAAGATCGGAAGGTGCTTCTGCACCGGTGCTGGGAGGTTGCGAACGGTCTGTGACTTGTAGCGTGGGCCGGTTGCGGTTGGCTCCGTGCCGTCCAACATGCCGCGCATGATCGGAAGCGCCTCTCCCAACCAGCGGAGACGTTCAGGGAAGCCGTCGCCAAAGTTCAGACCAAAGTGTTGATGCTCCTCTTCGAACCAGGCGGCGCCGATGCCGAGGATGGCGCGACCACCAGAGATGTGATCGAGCGTGGTGGCGAGCTTTGCGGTGAGCGCTGGCTCGCGGAAGGTGTTCGCGCCGACCATCAGGCCGATGCGCACGTTCTTGGTGGCTTCGGCCCAGGCGACGAGTGTGGACCAGCCTTCAAAGATTGGACCGTTCGGATTGCCGATGATCGGATAGACGTGGTCCCACGTCCAGAGGTTGTCGTAGCCGACGCGATCAGCAGTGACGGCCATGGAGCGCATGGATGCCCACTCGGTGAACTGTGGCCAGATGAGTGCGCCGATCTTGACCTTCTCGTTCACGGTGAACCTCCTGCTATCCGACGATGTTGATGAGGCGTCCACCGGCGTGGATCACCTTCTTCACGGGTCGGCCCTCAAGTGCGATCTTCACCTTATCGGATGCGAGTGCGAGTGCCTCGATTTCCGCCTCTGTTGCGGTGGCAGAGATGGTGAGCTTGTCGCGCAGCTTCCCGTTCACCTGGATTGGGAGTTCGCGCGTGCTGTCGATCAGGAGTGCGGCGTCAACGGTTGGCCAGCTCGCCTGATGGATTGAGCGCCACTTCGGATCGCTTACGGCGATGCCGCGTTCTGCCTGGAGGCGGCTGTGCATCTCTTCGGCGAGGTGTGGCGCCATTGGGGAGAGGGCGGCCAAGAGGTAGCCGAGCGCCTCGCTCCACGCCGCGCCGCCAGCCACTGGGCTGCCGCGATACGGGAAGAGGGCGTTGGCGAACTCCATCAGTTTCGCCACGGCAGTGTTGAAGCGGAAGGCTTCAATGTCTGCCTCAACGCCAGCGATCGCCTTATGCGCCGCGCGGCGGATGCTGAGTTCTGCTGCGGCCTGATCTTCGCCGTTCGGCAGCGTGCCGGCGTTCGGATCGCCCGGCTCCTTTCCGTGTGGATCGAGCGCCAGTGTCCAGACGCGACCAAGGAAGCGCACGATGCCGCTGATGCCGCTCCCGGACCACGGACCACCCTGATCCCACGGCCCCATGAACATCAGGAAGAGTCGCACCGCGTCTGCGCCGTGCTTTGCAACGAGCGCGTCGGGATCTTCAACGTTGCCACGCGACTTGCTCATGCGCTCCCCGTCGCTGCCGAGGATTTGCCCCTGATTGAAGAGGCGCGTGAACGGCTCTGATTCGCTGATCAGCCCAAGGTCGCGCAGCGCCTTGGTGAAGAAGCGCGAATAGAGGAGATGCATCACGGCATGCTCTGCGCCGCCGGTGTACTGATCCACAGGGCACCACGCGTCAACGAGGCGCTTGTCAACTGGCCCACCAGTGAACGACGGCGAAAGGTAGCGGTACCAGTACCAGGATGAGTCAACGAAGGTGTCCATGGTGTCCGTCTCGCGCTGGCCGGGGCCGCCACACTTCGGGCATGGCACATTGAGCCACGCCGTTGCGCTCTTCAGTGGCGACTCGCCCGTCTGCTTGAAGTCCACGTCATCTGGAAGCGTGACGGGGAGCTGATCTACTGGTACGCCGACAGGGCCGCACTTCTCACAGTGGATGATTGGGATTGGCGTCCCCCAGTAGCGCTGACGACTGATCAGCCAGTCGCGCAGCCGATACGTGGTGGTGCGCTTACCTGCGCCCGCCTTTTGCACTGAGGCGACCGCCTGCTCAAACGAGGCGGGCCAGGCGGCGCCACTCCACTCGCCGCTGTTCACCGCAACGGCGGCGCCATCACCCTTGTCTGCATACGGAAGCTGCACCGCGTCTGGTGTCGCGGCGAGTTCGGCTGGAGCCACAACGGTGCGGATCGGGAGGCTGAAGCGCTGCGCAAACTCATAGTCGCGCTCGTCATGTGCGGGGACCGCCATGATCGCGCCAGTGCCGTAGCCGGCGAGGACGTAATCGGCGATCCAGATTGGGATCTCCTCGCCGTTGACAGGATTCACCGCAAACGCGCCAGTGGCAACACCACTCTTCTCCTTTGAGATGGTGAGGCGATCGATCTCTGACTTACGCTTTGTCGCCTCAATGTATGCATCCACGGCGGCGCGTTGCTCTGGCGATGTGATCTTCTGAACTAACTCGTGCTCTGGTGCGAGCACCATGAAGGTTGCACCGTGTAGCGTGTCTGGTCGCGTGGTGAAGACGCGCAGTTTCTCGCCGCCAGCGTGATGCGCCGCCTTCGCCACGGTGAAGTCCACCTCGGCACCTTCGGACCTACCGATCCAGTTGGTCTGCATTGTGCGGATCGGTTCTGGCCAGTTGAGCCCCTCAAAGGAGAGGAGCTCATCGGCGTAGTCGGTGATCTTGAAGAACCACTGCGTCAGGTCGCGCTTGGTGACCTGCGTTGTGCAGCGCCAGCAGACGCGATCAACACCCTCAACCTGTTCGCGTGCCAGCGTCACCTGGCACGATGGGCACCAGTCAACGGGCGCCTGCTTCCGGTAGGCGACACCCTTCTCGTAGAACTTCAGGAAGATCCACTGGTTCCAGCCGAAGTAGGCGGGATCGCAGGTGACGACCTCTTTGGACCAGTCGAATGAGGCGCCCATGCTGCGCAGCTGGCGACGCATGTTCTCCATGTTCGCCACCGTCCACTCGCGCGGATGAATCTTTCGCTTGATCGCGGCGTTCTCCGCCGGGAGGCCAAATGCATCAAAGCCAACGGGATAAAAGACGTTGAAGCCCTTCATCCGCTTGTAGCGGGCGAGCGCGTCGGTCGGGTTCATGATGTACCAGTGGCCGATGTGCAGATCGCCAGATGGGTACGGCCACATCGTGAGCAGGTAGTAGCGCGGCTTGGCTGTGGCGGTGAGGTCGGTGGTGTGGAGACCGAGAGACTCCCAGTGCGACTGCCAGCGCGGCTCAATCTCGCGAGGGTCGTATCGCTCCAGCCGTTCGTCTAGATCAGCCACGGTGCGGGACTCCTCTCCTTCGCAAGCGTGCTGTTCGACACGAGTGTGCCGTCTGGCAGCTTGGTGGAGCTAAAGGGATTCGAACCCTTGACCTCTTGCATGCCATGCAAGCGCTCTACCAACTGAGCTATAGCCCCGAGGAGGGCGAGTGTATCAGGAGGCTTCGCGACCTACGGCCGGGAGGAGGAGGAGCGCGAGCGCCACGAGTAGGAGCCCGCCCGAGAAGGGGGTGAGGCCAACGATCAGCGTGGTCAGCGTGCCGCCAAGGATGGGGCCCGCCGAGATCCCAAGATCAAACGAGAGATTGAATGCGCCGCTCGCGCGGCCGCGCTCTCCAGGCTCTGTTGCCATGGCAACAGCACCCGCTGCTGCAGGGAAGATAAGCCCGTATCCAACGCCGTAGAGGATCATTGCGACCAGATCAATTTCGAGCCTTGGGCTAACCGCGAGCAAGATCAGTGCCGTAAGGATTGCGCCGAGTCCAACAAGCGAAATCCCAAACGGACCTCGCTTGTCGACGCGCGCTGCGAATCGACTCAGCATGATCGCGATAGCGACAAGTCCGAAGATGCTGAAGAGCCCGCCGCTCACACTGGTTGCGTAGCGGAGCGCACCCTCAGTGTCGCGTCCCATCTCAAGCGCACGCTGAAAAAGACCATCTTTGATGAAGCCCGTAATTGACCCGACCGCTGCCTCTAGGCCGAAGATCGCGAGGAGCGCCACGCGCAGGTTACGGTTCCTAAGGATGCGTCGCCATGCGCCAGGAGTCCGGATGCGGGCAACGGAGGGCGTGAACGTCTCCGGAAGGAGTGGAAGGACGGCGAGAAGGCCGCCAGCAATCAGCAGCGCAAGCCCAAGGAACACGGCGTTGATCCCTGCAGCGTTGGCAACAAGTGCCGCACCGGCGGGTCCAACCACCGCTGCAACACCAATGAGGGCACCAGCACGTCCGAGCGTCTTGCCGCGCTCGCCTGCCGCAGCAACGTCACCGAGCAACGCGAAGAGCGCAGCGGCGAGGACACCACCTGAAGCGCCGTGGATGACGCGTGCCGCCAAGAAGAGGGGCAGTGAGTCAGCGAACGCGTAGACCGCAATCGCGGCGGGGCTGATGACCAGTGCCGCCACCACAACGCGTCGCCGTCCTAGTCGGTCCGCGAGCGCTCCGCCAATCAGATTGAAGGCGAGGTTCGCAAGTGAATACGCCGCAATTGCAATGCCCACCAAGAACGGTGTGCCGCCGAGCTCTTGGGCACGTGGCCCAATGACGGGGAGAAGTGCGAAGTTATCAATGAACGTCAGGAAGACCGCAATGTAGATCGCGGAACGGCTACGTCGGCTAAGGGGTGTGGAACTCATTGACAGAGCATCGCACACCTTTCTGCGATTGGTAGAGGCAGCCTGGCGTGCGACAATGCTGCCCGTGAGTGACAAATCAGGGACTCGATTCCAATACACGCTCGTCCGAAGCCCACGCGCGAAACGGCTGACGCTGCACATTGATCCAGAGCGTGGCCTTGAGGCAGTCGTCCCCGCGCGTGTCGGCGAGGAGCGTGCACGACGCGACGTTGAGGCCTTCATTGAAGAGCGTGCGGCCTGGGTGGAGCGTTCACTCGCGGAGCTGCGCGACCGCCGCGCCGCGCTCGGGACGGACGGGCAGCTCGTCCTTGGAGGGTTGATCCCGTACGCCGGTCGCGCGCATCGCATTCGCTCGGCAGAGGTGACGGCGATCAGCGTGGCGGGAGGCGAGCTTCTCGTCCCAGAGAAGATTGCGAGCAGCGAGACGCTCCTTCGTGCTCGTCTGACCACATGGCTGCGCCGCCGCGCGCGAAGCGTTGCTGAGCAGATGATTGCCGTCTACGCGCCAGAGATGAAAGTGCAGCCAACACGCCTGCGCATTGGCGATCAGAGTTCTCGATGGGGGAGCGCCTCTGCCGACGGGACGATCTCACTCTCGTGGCGCTTGGTGATGGCACCACCCTCCTGCTTTGAGGCGGTGATCGTTCATGAGCTGGCGCACCTTCGGGCGCGTGGCCACGGTGTGCGATTCCGGCAGATCGTTGAGCGGCACCTCCCTGATGAGGCGGCACGGATGCGCGAGTTGCAGCGCCTCGCCCCAGCGCTCGGCGCAGTTCGTTGAGGTGGTGGTGGAGCTGAGGGGATTCGAACCCCTTGCCTCTACAATGCGAATGTAGCGCTCTACCAACTGAGCTACAGCCCCACGGAAGCGGCAGAATAGCACGCGGGCGTCTAGCATCTGGAGATGAGCCCCCTCGCCCTCGCCCTCCTCTCTGCCGCCCTTTGGGGGGGCACCGACCTAGTCACCACCTACGTTGGCCGGCGCATCGGCTCACTCCGCGTGGTCGTGATTGCCGTCAGCACCTCACTCGTCTTGGCGGGCGGCGTGGCGATTGCACGCGGACTACTCACCCAAGATCTCGACCCACTGATCGTGGTGGCAACGCTCGCAATGGGGGTAGGCGCTGGGATTTCATATATCGCCGTCTTCACCGCCTTCAGGCTCGGACCGCTCAGCGTGGTCTCCCCGACAATCTCCGCATACGGGGCGCTCTCCGCCTTTATTGCCGCCCTCTTCCTCGGTGAGCAGCTCACCCCAGCGAATATTGGCGGCGTGGTCGCCGTGGGGACGGGGATCGCCCTCCTCGGCCTGCGCACCACGGGGAGCGGGCGTGATCGACGCGCGTCGCTCGCCAGCCCGGGGGTCGCCTTTGCCCTGGTCGGCCTGATCTTCTTCGCTGTGATCACGGTGCTGCTCACGATTCCGATCAAGGAATTCGGCTGGAGCACGGCGATCACGCTGTCGCGGATCGGCAACTTCGCCACGGTCTGGACGATCCTGTTGATCGTTCGCGCCAAGCGCACGTCGCTCCCGAAGTGGGGCCGTACCGATCTCCTCGGCGAGGGGCACCGGCTGACACGTGGCGGTATCCTCCTGGCGGCGCTCGTTGGCCTGGGAGACACCGTCGCCTTCTTCGTCTTCGCCGCCGCCCTCGAGGTCGGCCCTACCTGGGCCGTCTCACTCCTCAGCTCGCTTGGCCCGATCATCGTGGTACTTGGGGGCTACCTCGTCTACAAGGAGCGCCTCCGTGCCCCGCAGCTCCTCGGCCTCGGGGCGATCCTCCTCGGCATCATCCTTGCAACCCTCCCTGCATAAAAAGAACATCTGTACTATTATGCCCTTCGGGCGGGGGCATTATCCTCACAAGGTGTTGCCCCATCTTGGCCTCCGCCCTACTCCACTCCTTCTGAGCCTCTTCGCCACGAGCCTGCTCGTGCTGGCTGCGTGTGGCGGTGCTGCAGCGAGTCCGACCCCGAGCGGCAGCCTCGCTCCCGCGACGGTGATCAGTAGCGAATACGGACGCATTTGGGGACGCCTGCCGGCCGACTTCCCACTCCTCGCGGAGGGAAGTGCTGAGACGCGTCTCGATCTACTCGCAAGTGGCTCAATCTTCAGCCGCATGGCCGTTGAGGAGGCGACGCGCGCCGCTGTTGATGAGCTGCGCCGACTCGCGTGGGAGGTTGCCGAACCAACGTCAAACGGGACGCGCTTTAAGATCAGCGCAACACGTGATCAGGGGGCCTGTGTGGCAACGATGATCGTCGAGCCGCTCGGCTCACGAACATCGATCGTGGTTTATCTTGGGGAGGGTTGCCCCGCACCGTAGGCGTTGATCAGTTTAAGGAGGTTGTCATGGCACCAAAGTTGAAGCGCAACGAGAAGTTGATGCCACTACTGCTCGTCGTTGGGCTCTTCTCTCTCTCGCTACTTCTAATTGCTGTGCAGGTTGCGCAGAAGTAGTTTCTGCACCTAGCGGCGACTGCCGCCCTTTCGCTGCGTGGCATCTCGCCTGCGCAGGTCGCGTGAGGATGGACGCGCTGGCGACATTGATCGAAGGAAGCGCCCATACCACCCGGCGAATGCGCCGGCGAAGATTCCTGAGACCGCAACCCCATAGAGGTCACCTGCCAGCGCACCGCCATCTTTCGCGTGCGCAACGTTTTGTTCAAGGAACGCACGAACTGGATTCGTTGCATCGAGCGCTGAGAGATCTCCCACGCTCCCAACGAGAAGTGCGCCGCCATAGGTGATAACCCCGAAGATTCCACCAAGAAGCCATGATCCGCGCCGCGTCAACATCCCGGCGAGGAAAGCGATAACGAATGCTGGTGGCAAGAGGATTGACTGGACAGCAAGTTGGGCGACGCTCGTCGAGAGCACTCCTTGCTGCGTGGCAACAGCTGTCGTCACAGCAATCGCCGCTAGTGGAACGAAAAAAGCGCGCGTTCGCAGTAGGCGAGGGAGCTGACGAAGGTCGTCGCGAATCGGCGCGACGCCAAATGAGCCGCGGAAGGCGGCGCGGAAGCCGAGACCGCTCTGAGCAGACTGCCCTGTTGCGATCTGTGCTGCAGGCGTTACTGCTGCCTCTCGGGGCTCATCACCGCGCTCGGCACGCTCCTTTGCGGCGATACGACTGCGTCGGCGTGCCTCTGCTCGGGCCTCTGCGTTCGTTGACTTCGACATCTCTCCTCCTCCGACCCCACCTTTTAGCGTAGAGACATCCTAATCGTCTCTGGCTCGACTCTGTGGCAGGACTTGTGCCAAAAGAGGTCACGCCTGCGAGTGGAGGCAGGGGGAAGGCGTGCTGAGCGGTGCGGGTCCAGTCGGAGACCCCCCAACGCTGTAATCCCCCCTCCCGCTAGGGTACCCACGATTGCCGTCCCGACTGACCCCGAGCGTGGGTGGCTGCGGTCAATTGTTACATCGCTCCAGGTCCACGAAGGACGGCTCGAGCTCTGGCGCGAGGGGGTGGTTCGGCTGGTCGTGCTCCCGTCGTGCGAAACGCCTGTTGACCACGAGGGGGCGGCTGCCTATCCTAATCCTCGGTGATTGCTCGTGGGTCCCCTCGGGACTCCAGGGGCGCTCCGCGGTCGGCATGTTGCCGGACGCGCTCTATGCCCCGCGTGGGGTTGTAGTGGACCGCGCGGAGGTGCGCGACCCAAGGGAGGTTCTGAACATGCCTGAAGTGTATTGCGTTAAGTGCAAGGCCAAGCGAGAGGCCATTGACACGAAGAAGGTCACGATGAAGAACGGCAAGCCAGCACTCTCTGGCATCTGTGAGAAGTGCGGCACGAAGGTCTTCAAGATCGGTGGCTGATTTTCAGCTCGCGCTCGCGTAACTGCGAACGTATAGCGGCCCACGGCCCTCGACCGGGAGACCGGGCGAGGGCCGTGTCGCTTCATACGGGAGTTATCCACACGCCACACTCACCTTATCCACAACGATGTGCGCCTCACCCGCAGTGGTGAGTGAACGGAGATCTCAGTGACACAACCGCCCGCCGACGCAACGGTGCTCGCGCTCGACCTTGGCGGCACACAGGTGCGTGCCGCACTCGTGCGTGCAGATGGAACGCGACTCGGTCGTGCAGCGGCGCCAACGCCAGCAGCCGATGGACCTGCAGCCGTAGTGGCTGCATGCATCGCCACGCTGCAGCTCGCACGCGAGAACGCCGCACGTGAAGATGCTGCCGCCGTCTCACGCCTCGTTGGCATTGGGATCAGCGCACCGGGACCACTCAACCCGTGGACCGGCATCGCGGTGGAGCCTGCGAATCTCGGTCCACGCTTTCCAGGCACCGATCTTGCGGGGCCGATCGGCACGGCGCTTGGGCTCCCCGTCTTCCTTGAGCACGACACGAAGGTGGCGATCTTAGGCGAGCGCGCGTTCGGCGCGGGGAGTGGGATTGATGACCTGATGTATCTCACAATCAGCACTGGCTTTGGCGCTGCGGCGTTGAGCGGCGGGCACCTGTTGACAGGGCCGGACGACACGGCGCTCGAGCTCGGCCATGTGCCGATCTCGCTTGACGGTCCGCGCTGCACCTGCGGTGGCACGGGGCACCTTGAGGCACACGCGTCAGGCTGGGCGCTCGCCGCGGCGGGGGCTACCGCCGCTTCGAGTGGCAAGAGCCCGTGGCTCGCGAGCTGGGAGTCAACGCACGCAGGCGAGGCGATCAGTGCGAAGACGGTCGCCGAGGCGGCCGCGGCGGGGGACGCCACCGCTGACGAGATCCTTGAGCGCGCCATCCTCGCCGTTGGGCGAGCGGTCGCCGGCTACGTCAATACCTTCAATCCCGTGAGGATCATCATCGGCGGCTCGCTCGCTGAGGCGCACTGGGATCGCCTCGCCAAACGGATCGGCCACGAGATCGGCGAGAATGCCTTTAAGGTTCCTGGGCGACGCGTCAGCATCACGCCGGCGCAGCTCGGCGGGGACGTCAGCCTCGCGGGGTGTCATCCTGTCGTGGTTGGTCGGCTTGGCAACCCAGCCTGGGAGCGCGCGGTTGCGGCGAATAAGGCAGCGAAGTAAGTGAGGCATAAGTGACGATTCGCGTAGGGATCAACGGATTCGGTCGCATCGGGCGCCAGAGCCTGAAGGCGATCCTTGAGCGCGCCCCTGAGGTAGAGGTGGTGGCGGTCAACGACCTTGTTGATACCGCGATGAACGCGCTCCTCTTCAAGCACGACTCCACTTACGGCACCTTCCCTGGCACGGTTGTTGCTGAGGGTGACGAACTCGTCATCAACGGGAAGCGCATCAAGGTGCTTGCCGCAAAGGATCCCGCCGAGCTTCCATGGGGAGCAATGGGCGTGGACATTGTGGTTGAGTCGACCGGCATCTTCACCGACGCAACCAAGGCGGCGGCGCATCGGACCGCCGGCGCAAAGAAGGTGATCATTAGTGCGCCAGCAAAAAATGAGGACGTCACGATTGTTCTTGGTGTCAATGAGGATCGCTACGATCCGTTGAAGCACCACATCATCTCCAACGCCAGCTGCACCACAAACTGCCTCGCCCCTGCGGCGAAGGTGGTGATGGATGCGTTCGGCATTCGCCGCGGCCTGATGACCACAATGCACAGCTACACCAACGATCAGCGCATCCTTGACGTTGCGCATAAGGATCCGCGCCGCGCTCGTGCCGCAGGACAGAACTTGATTCCAACCACCACTGGCGCCGCTACGGCCCTCGCACTCGTTATCCCAGAGCTGAAGGGGAAGTTTGATGGATACAGCGTGCGCGTCCCAACACCAACGGTGAGCTTGATCGACTTCACTGCCGAGCTAGAGCGACCGGCAACAATCGAGCAGATCAATGACGCATTCCGTGCTGCGGCGAGTGGCCCAATGAAGGGGATCCTCGGCGTCTCAGATGAACCGCTCGTCTCCTCCGACTTCCGCGGTGACTCGCGCTCCGCAATCATCGACTCTGCGAGCACCATGCTGCTCGGCGACAACTTCGCCAAGGTGGTCGCCTGGTACGACAACGAGTGGGGCTACAGCTGCCGTATTGCGGACCTTGTGAAGTTCGTGGCCGCCCGTGCCTGAGAAGAAGGGTCTCCTTTCGCGCATCTTCTCTGCGCCAACTGAAAAGAAGCCAGCAGCAAAGAAGCCGGCCCCAAAGCCAGCCCCGAAACCAGTAGCGAAGAAGCCTGTGGCTAAGGCGCCAACTGCCAAGGTCACCCCAAAGGTCGCTCCAAAACTAGCGCCAAAGCCGGCTGTTAAGCCCGTTGTGAAGGCGGCACCAACGGCTGCGAAGTCAACGCTTGTCGCACCGAAACCATCGGCGGGAAAGCCTGGGGTGAACCTGGGCGCGCCGAAGATGGCGCCAAGCCGCCCAGCGAATCGGCCACAGGTGAAGCCTGGCGCCCCACTTCCGCCGAAGGGGGCAACGCAGGCGTCCGGTGCATCCATTGGTGGACCGAGCCGCCCCGCAAACCGGCAGGCGAAGCCTTCTTCAAAGTCGAGCACGTCAACAGAGGCGCCGCGACCTGCGGTGCGCTTCGTTCCGCGACCACGACCTGAGGGGATTGGGCCGCGCCGCATCGCAACGTCGTTTGAGTCTGCAACGGGGAAGCGCACGATCCACGAACTTGATGCGCGCGGCCAGCGCGTCCTCTTGCGCGTCGATTTCAACGTGCCGCTCTCTGACGGCAAGGTGGTGGACGACTCGCGCATTCGCGCCTCTATCCCAACGATCAAGGCGCTTCTTGAGGACGGAGCCTCGATTGTGCTCGCCTCTCATCTCGGTCGTCCAGACGGGAAGGTGGTTGACGGCCTGCGGCTGCGACCGGCGGCGGAGCGTCTGGCGCACCACTTGAAGATGATGGTTCCAACCACGGGCGATGCGCTCGGCGTGGGGACCGACGATGCGGTGAATCGACTCCGACCTGGTGAGCTGCTCTTGCTGGAGAACGTCCGCTTCCATGTTGGTGAAGAGAAGAATGACCCAGCCTTTGCGGCGCGGCTCGCCTCCTACGGTGATGTCTTCGTGAACGACGCCTTCGGCACGGCGCATCGCGCCCATGCGAGCACCGTTGGCGTTGCCGCCCTCCTCCCGTCATACGTCGGCCTGCTGATGGAGAGCGAAGTTGAAGCGCTCTCTAACCTGCTGGATAAGCCAGCGCGACCCTTCGCCGCCATCGTTGGCGGCGGCAAGGTCTCGGGAAAGGTCGCCGTACTTGAGGCACTAATCAAGAAAGTTGATCTGCTCGTCCTTGGCGGAGGCGTTGCGAACACCTTCCTCGTTGCCTCTGGTCGCAGCGTTGGGAAGAGCCTCTATGAATCGAAGATGGTGGAGCATGCGCGTCGCATCTTGAAGCTTGCAGCTGAGCGCGGCGTGAAGGTGCTCCTCCCCGTTGATGGTGTTGTTGCAAAAGAGGTGACGCGCGGCACAGAGTTCAAGGTTGTCTCCACGGAGAAGCTCCCCGCGAGCTGGCATATGGTCGACCTCGGCCCTGACTCAATCAACGCGGTGCGCGATGCGCTTGGCCCAGTGAAGACGATCCTCTGGAACGGACCGCTCGGCGTCTTTGAGATCCCTGCGTTCGGTACCGCAACGCGCGAGCTCGCCAAGCTTGCCGCCGAGAAGGCAGAGGCGGGAGCAACGGTGGTAGTTGGTGGCGGCGACAGCATCGCCGCGCTGCAGCAGCTCAACCTCGCCGGAAAGATGACGCACCTCTCCACTGGCGGCGGCGCCTCCCTCGAGTTCCTTGAGGGGCGGGAACTTCCAGGCCTCGCCGTGATCCCAACATCTGGCTCGCCGTACGAGACGCTGCCGATCATCTGGCACGCGTCAGCAGCAGAGAAGAAGGCGAAGGCCCCAGCCAAGAAGAGCTCATGAGCGATCAGATCGCGCGGATCCATGCACGCGAAATCATTGATTCGCGCGGCAATCCAACCGTAGAGGTTGAGCTGCACCTTGAGAGCGGTGCGCACGGGACCGCCGCCGTCCCATCTGGCGCAAGCACTGGTGCCCATGAAGCGGTAGAGCGACGTGACGGTGACAAGCGCCGCTTCGGCGGGAAGGGTGTCCTTCAGGCCGTTGCCGCAGTGAACGGCGAGATCGCGAGCGCACTCTCTGGCACAAGTGTTGATGACCAGCGCGCGCTTGATGTGCAGTTGATCGCACTTGACGGCACGGCGAATAAGGGGCGCCTTGGCGCAAATGCGCTCCTCGGCGTCTCGCTCGCCGCAGCACATGCGCGCGCCGCGCTGCATGGCGTTGAGTTGTTTGAAGAGCTTGGTGGCGAAACGGCGCAGACGCTCCCCGTCCCGCTCCTCAACATCTTGAATGGAGGAAAGCACGCGGCGAACTCCACCGACTTCCAGGAGTTCATGGTCGTTCCGGTCGGCTTCACCACCTACGCCGAAGGGCTACGCGCTGGCGCCGAAATCTTCGCCGCGCTCCGCACGCACCTCCACGATCGTGGCCTTGCAACGGGGCAGGGCGATGAAGGGGGCTTTGCACCAAGCCTCCCGTCAAATGAGGCGGCGCTTGAGGCGTTGATGACCGCCATTGAGCACGCCGGCTACAAGCCAGGCGAACAGATTGGGATCGCCATTGATGCTGCTGCCACCGAGTTGCTCACCGCTGATGGCCGCTACGCACTTGAGCGTGAAGGTCGTACCCTCGAGAGCGGCGAGCTGATTGACCTCTGGGCGGGTTGGTGTGCGAAGTTCCCCATCATCAGCCTTGAAGACGGACTCGCCGAAGATGACTGGAGCGGCTGGAGCGCGCTGGTACAGCGCATCGGTAGCACGGTGCAGATTGTTGGCGATGATCTGCTCGTGACGAACGTTGAGCGCATCCAGCGTGGCATTAAGGAGCGTGCCGCAACGGCGCTGCTGGTGAAGCCGAACCAGATCGGGACGCTGACCGAGACGTTGGACGCCATCAGTACTGCGCGTGGCGCCGGCTGGTCCACGATCCTGAGCCACCGATCGGGCGAGACGGAAGACACCACGATCGCCGACCTTGCGGTTGCCACCAACGCTGGTCAGATCAAGACCGGCGCACCATCTCGATCTGAGCGTGTGGCGAAGCTGAATCGACTCCTCCGTATTGAGGAGTTGCTTGGTGATCGCGCTGTCTATCTCGGCCGCGCAGCATTCGCGCGCAGCGGCGGTGTGAAGTGAGTCGCTTTGTTGATCGTGGCGCGAACGTTGCCGCAATCGTTGGCATCGGCATGGCGCTCACGATCGGCGTGAGCTTCCTTATGGTGATCCCGATCGATCCCGCCTACCTCGTCCTCGCCCCGCTCTCTGGACTGCTGATCGGCTGGTACGGCAATCAGCGTGCAGAGCAGCTGCGCAGCCGACCGGGCCGCGTGCTCGCTAATGCGACGTGGAGCGGTGCCATTACGGCCGTGACGTTCGCCATGCTCTTCCTTGGCGTCAAGCTCTTCTTCTTCTCGCTCGACCCTGGTTATCGCGACGAGCGAAGCGGCGGCTCATTCACATGTGCCGCAGGGCCAGCGTGTGTCTACGAGCGCTACCAGGCGGCAGAGGGTGGCGCAGCTGCGCTGACCGATGCGGGGATCAGCGACGTTGCAACCTTCACGGCCTGGTACTGGGATGGCCAGATGGGGAGCGCACGCCTCCTGATTGGCACAACGCTTATCGCCTCACTTCTTGGCGGCCTGCTCTATCTTCCGAGCGCACCGCGCATCGCGCGCGAGGAAACGAGCGGCTCAGCCGCGTCGTAGCTCAAGCGTCCCAAAGCGCGGATCGCTCCGCGCGGAACTATTCGGCCTTCGCAGCCTTCTTTGGTGCGGCCTTCGCCTTCTTGGCGGCGGGCTTCTTCGCTGCAGGCTTTGCAGCGATGGCCTTCGCTTCGATTGCCTTGGCGGCAGCCGCCTTCGTTGCTGCGGCGCGCTTCGCACCGGAGATTGCCGCCTTCTTCGTTGCCTTCTTCACCACGATCGCGGTGGTGGTGCCGGTTGGGCTCGCCTTAGCGGCGGCGGCCTTCTTTGCGAGGCGTGACTTGCGTCGCGCGGCGGCGTTCTTATGAATGGCACCGCTCTTTGCGGCGCGGTCGAGTGCGCTCGCCGCTTTGGAGACGGATGCGGCGGCATCGCCCTGCTTCTGGCCGGTGAGGATGGCAACGGCGCTCGCGACGCGACTCTTCGCCTCGGTGCGCTTCGGCTGCTGGACGGCGCCGCGTCGGGCGGAGGCGCGAACCTCCTTGAGGGACTGCGGCGTTCGTGCGCCCTTGTACTTGCGAGGGGTCTTTCCCATTGGTCACTCCATACAACTTCAGGGGCTCGATGCGAGCCGTCGGGCGATCGTAGCAGAGGGGAGCCCGCCGCTCGCCGAGAGGCGGGAAGCCCCCGAGAGAGGAGCCGCCTCTGACCGACCGACGGCAAGTCCCCTGTCGTGCGATTCTTGAGGGGATATGAGCAACATCCCCCAGTCCCGACTGCGCAACTTCAGCATCATCGCGCACATCGACCACGGCAAGTCCACGCTCGCCGACCGGCTGCTAGAGGCGACCCATACGGTGGATCCGCGCCAGATGACGTCGCAGGTGCTCGACTCCATGGACCTTGAGCGCGAGAAGGGGATCACGATCAAGGCGCGCGCCGTCCGCCTGGAATACGTAGCGAGCGACGGCCTCACCTACGGCCTCAACCTGATCGACACGCCAGGACATGTGGACTTCGCCTACGAGGTCTCGCGCAGCTTGCAGGCCTGCGACGGCGCGATCCTTGTGGTCGACGCAAGCCAAGGAATCGAAGCGCAGACACTTGCCAACGTGCACCTGGCGATGAAGATGGGTCTTCTCATCATTCCGGTGCTGAACAAGATTGACCTCCCCGCCTCCGATCCCGAAGCGGTGATGAACGAGTTGGAGGAGACGCTTGCGATCCCGCGCGAAGAGGTGATCCTCGCGTCAGCGAAAGAGGGGAAGGGGATCCCAGAGATTCTTGAGGCGCTGGTGAAGCGCATCCCCGCGCCGAGCGGTCCACTTGATGCGCCGCTGAAGGCGCTCGTCTTTGATTCGCACTACGACACCTACAAGGGCGTAGTGAACTATGTCCGCGTGCAGGAGGGTCGCCTGAAGATGGGCGAGGCGATCACGATGATGGGCTCCGGCGCGCAGTGTGTTCCGGTGGAGATTGGCTACTTCCGACCACAACATGTTCCAGTGCAAGAGTTACAGGCTGGCGAAGTTGGCTATATCGCAACGGGCCTGAAGAGCGTGCGCGACGCGCGTGTTGGCGACACTGTCACCACCACGATGAGCCCTGCGACAGAGCCACTCCCCGGATATCAGGTTGCGCTGCCACTCGTCTTCGCTGGACTCTACCCGCTCAGTGGCGAAGATTATCCGGCGCTTCGCGAAGCGCTGGATAAGCTGCACCTGAACGATGCGAGCTTCACCTTTGAGGCTGAATCATCTGCGGCGCTCGGCTTCGGCTTCCGCTGCGGCTTCCTCGGCCTGCTACACATGGAGATCGTGCAGGAGCGCCTTGAGCGTGAGTTCACCCTGCAGCTGATCGCCTCTGCCCCATCCTGCAAGTACCAAGTCCATCTGAACAACAACAAGGGTGAGATGCTGATCAACAATCCGGCGCAGCTGCCGAGCCCAAACCACATTGATGAGATTCGTGAGCCGTGGGTGAACGCATCTATCGTGACGCCAACCACCTATATCGGCACGATCATGGACCTCTCCACAGATAAGCGCGGCATCTTTGATGGGATGGAGTACCTGGACGAGAAGCGCGTGGTGATGAGCTTCCAGATCCCGCTCGCCGAACTGATTGTGGACTACTTTGACCAGCTGAAGAGCAGGACAAAGGGGTACGCGTCGCTCGACTACGTTGAGTCGGAGTATCGCGTGGCGCCGTTGGTCAAGCTCGACATCCTGGTGAACGGTGAGCCAGTCGACGCGCTCAGCACGATCATCCATCGCGACCGAGCGCAGAGCGCAGGCCGCGTCTTGGCCGCCAAGTTGAAAGAGTTGATCCCGCGCCAGATGTTTGAGGTGCCGATCCAGGCGGCGATTGGCGGGACGATCATTGCGCGCGAGACGGTGAAGGCGGTGCGCAAGAATGTACTCGCCAAGTGCTACGGCGGTGACATCACGCGAAAGAAGAAGCTGCTTGAGAAGCAGAAAGAGGGGAAGGAGCGGATGAAGCGCGTCGGCTCCGTTGAGATCCCGCAAGAGGCCTTCCTTGCCGTCCTCCGCACCGACGCCGATTAACGCGCAACGCGCGCAACCGCCGCGCGGCCTCTACCTGCACGTCCCCTTCTGTCGCTCCCTCTGCCCGTACTGCGACTTTGTGGTGATCGCTGGCGCTGCTGCATTCGGACCACGCTCACGGATGGGCGGCTACCTGAGCGCCGTGGAGCGCGAGATTGATCTACGCGCGAAGGCGAACGATGCGGCATTTTCGGCGCTCGGCGGGGTACGTGATGACGTGCAACGTCTGCCACTCGAGACGCTCTACCTTGGCGGCGGAACACCATCGCTGCTTCCAGCAGAACAGCTGGCATCGCTGATCAGTCGCGTTCGCGATCGATTCGGCCTGGTGGATGGCGCTGAGGTGACGCTGGAGTGCAATCCTGGTGCCGATGAGCGCGGCGACTTCACCGCTTCAGTGCAGGCTGGCGTCACCCGCTTCAGCATCGGTGCGCAGAGCATGGACGTTGCGGCGCTACGCGAGCTCGGTCGTCGACACGGGCCTGATGATGTTTCGGAGAGCATCGCCGCGGCACGCGCCGCTGGAGCCACTAGCGTCTCCATTGACCTGCTCGCCGACCTCCCAGGCGTCTCGCTGGATTCATGGGCTGGCTCGTTAGACGCAGCGCTCGCGCTGCAGCCAGATCACATCAGCGTCTATGCGTTGACGCTTGCCGTGGGCGGCGCTGATGAGGGCGAGGGGAGTGTTGATGATCGGCTGGCGACACCGGCGGGCGCACTCGCCTGGCGACGACGCGCTGCGGCGGAGCAAGACGAAGAGCGCGGCGCAGAAGAGTTGGAGCTGCTCGACACGCGGCTCCCCGCCGCTGGGTTCAACTGGTACGAGATCAGCAACTGGGCGCGCGAGGGACACACCTCGCGCCACAACCGTCTCTACTGGGAGCGCGCCTCAGTTGAGGCGGTGGGGCCAGGGGCGCACGCATTTGATGGGGCAACACGGCGTTGGAACTCTGCGAATCTTGACGCATGGGAGGGGGCGCTGATGAGCGGTGAGCTTCCGCCTGGCGGCGCTGCGGCGCAGATCAGTGATCGCGACGCAGTTGCTGAAGGTATCGTCCTCTCACTGCGGATGTCGACCGGTGTGGATCATGAAGCGGTTGTTGCCGCGGGCTTCGCTGAAGTACTGGAATGGGGCGAAACGAACGGACTCCTTCTGCCGCATCCAGAAGACGCCGCACGCGTTCAGTTAACGATGCGTGGCCGGCTGTTAAGCAACGAACTCTTTTCGCGGATCGTCTAGCGCCGCGCCTACGGCGCTGCGATCAGTGCGACGCTGGGATCAGTTCGGCGCGGCGAGGTCTCGGCGAGGGAACTTGTAGAAGGCCCAGGCGGCGGCGAGTGCCGTAAGGGCGACAAAGATCAGCGCCTCTGCAGGATCGGCCGTCTGGTCAAGGATCCCCTCTGGTGAGAAGTGATTGAAGAGCGAGAGGAACTGATACGGCTCCATCACATCCCAGAATGATCCAAGGACCTCCACGATGTAGTTCGCCATGATCAGGCTGACAGTGATCGCCATGGCGGGAGGCGTTCGGTCAAAGCTGGCGCTCGCTGCAATCGCCAACGTGGCGAAGGAGCCCCAGAAGAGCGTTCCTGCGGCGAAGAGTGCGGGGAGCTGTTCAAATGCAAGTTCACTCGCAACCCCCGCGATCTGTGCGCCAATCACCGTGCCGAGCACGTATGCGGCGGAGGCGAGCGTCGCGCCAATCCAGCCCTCGAGCAACATCGTGGCCACGATCGTGCGCCGAGGGATCGGTCGGCTTAGAAGAAGCTCCAGTGTTCCGCGCTGACGTTCACCACTGATCGATCCAACGGTGAGTCCTGCGCTCAGGATGCCGAAGAGTGCGATGGAGATTGGATGAATGAACCCCACGGAGATTGTCCCTGAGAGCGTGGAGAAGTTGCCAGGCGGGGTGGGGCGACCATCAAGCTGGTCAACGAAGGCCTTGTAGATCACTGGGAAGAGGAGCGACCAGACCACCACCACGGCAAGCCCAACCGCGAGGCGGATGCGGTGCCCGCGCACAAGCCGGCGGAGGAGCACCACGTTGATCATCGTGCCACCCGCTTCTTTACTGGGCGCTTCACCGCGCGCTTTGCGGCTGTCCGCTTCGTAGGGCTGCGCTTCTTGCTCGTTCGAAGTGCCGCAGCCTCTGGTGCCATCTGCACGCTGTTGCGTGTGCTGTTGCCGTAGTACGACATGAATGCCTCCTCAAGGCTCGCCGCCTCAACAAGGAGGTCGCGTAGCCCAGCCGATTGGAGGCGCTTGATAAAGGCGGGAATTGCCGACGCCTCTGCGTCACAGCTGATGCGGAAGCCTGACTTCCCCTCCGCCTGAACCTTGAGGCCACTGATCCCCGCTGATGCAGTGAGGCGTAGTAGCTTGCGTGCAACGAGCGCCTCAATGCGACGACGACGGAAGCGGACGAGCGACTCAACGCTCTCAAGTGCAACAAGCTGTCCGCCGCGCACGATGGCCACACGGTTGCAGATGCGTTCCACTTCGCTGATGAGATGACTGCTGAAGAAGACGGTGCGACCGAGCGCAACGCGCTCAAGAAGCAGCTCTTGGAGTGAACGCTGCATCAGCGGGTCGAGCCCCTCACTCGGCTCGTCAAGGATCAGGAGTTCTGGATCGGTCTCCATCGCCTGGACCACGCCGATCTTCTGGCGCATGCCTCGGCTGTAGTCGCGGACTGGTCGCTTCAAGATGGCATCGGAGAGCTCGAGCGCCTCCATGATGCGGTGGCGCAGCAGTGACGGACGGCCGCTCAGTTCGCGCATATGGTCGAGATATTCGCGACCACTCATGTAGTCGTAGACGGCGAATCCGGAGGGGAGGTAGCCAACACGTCGGCGGATCTCTACTGAATCCTTGACGACATCAAGGCCGAGAACGCTCGCCGAACCGCTCGTTGGGTGGAGGAAGCCGAGGAGGGTGCGGATCGTCGTGCTCTTCCCAGCGCCGTTTGGCCCGAGGAAGCCGAAGAGTTCCCCCTGCTTGATCTCTAGGTTGAGCGACTGCAGCGCCTTGATCTCACCACTCTTGCCGTAGTGCTTCGTGAGGGCACGCGTCTGAATCGCAAGGGTCGTATCGGTGGACATCTTCATATCGTACCCATACCCTCAGCGCTCGTCGCGGACTTTGACCGCGTGGCGGGGGAGCGCGTAGACTCTTCTTGGCACTCGGAGGGTTGAGAGTGCCAAGAGAGGAGGCTACAGATGGTGCGACGGCAGCGACGAACCGGACTCCTTGACGACCGCGCCCGCCTCATCCTTCGCGCCCTCGTGGAAGAGCACATCCGTACCGCCCTCCCCGTTGGGTCGTCCTCTATTGCCGCCTCCTATCGCCTCGGCGTCTCATCGGCAACGGTGCGTGGCGTCCTCGCCGAACTCGAGGAGCTTGGCCTCGTGGTGCAGCCGCACACTTCGGCCGGCCGCATCCCAACAGACCAGGGCTATCGCACCTACGCGGTGGAAATCGCCGTTCCTGACGAAGTGACCGAGATCGATCGACTCATGATTCGCCACCAGTTCGGCCAGGCCGAAGGCGGCGCTGATCAGTGGTTCCGCATTGCGGCGAGCACCCTGGCGCACTCCACGCACGTTGCCGGTCTCGCCACACCGATGCGTCCCACATCAGCAAGCCTCCGACACGTTGACCTGGTGAGCAGTGCCGATCGCTTGGCCACCCTCGTTGCGGTGGTGAGTGACGGCAGCGTCCGCCCCACACTCCTCCCGCTACCAGAGGGCGTTGATCAGGAGCAACTCACGAGCATTGCGAATAGGCTCAATGCAACGCTCATTGGCTGCACCGCCGATCAGCTTGAGGCGCGCGCCAGCGCGCTCGCCGAATCCACACCGCTGCGCGCGGTGACGCACACCGTGATGGAGCGGCTCGCCCGGCTACTGCGCGAAGTGGACGCCGCCTCAGTGGAGCAGGTCTTCAGCGACGGCCTCCTCAACGTGATGGAGGCGCCAGAGTTCGCCGACAGTGCTCGACTCCGCAACGTCTTCACCGCACTCGAAGGGCGAGGTTATTTGGGCCAACTCGTTCGCGAAGTCTCACAGGGGAACAGCGTGCAGCTCTTTATCGGCACCGAGAATGCGCCGACCGAGATGCACGGCGTCTCGCTCGTCCTCGCCCCATACGGAATCCCCGGTCGCGCCCTCGGTGTGGTCGGGGTGCTCGGCCCAACTCGGATGCCGTACCCCCGCGCGGTGGGGACGGTTCGCTACGTGGCCACCCTCCTCTCGGAGCTGGTCGGCCGCTTCCACGCCGCCTAGCCCGCACCCCTTGACGACCGCTCCCTGCCGTCGTATTCTCGCCCCAGTGAGTTAGCACTCGCATCAAGAGACTGCTAACTCGTGCGAGAGGCGGGGCTGAGCCCCGCACGAACACGAAGGAGAGCACGATGGCGGGACGACCCTGGACCACCAAGGAGCGCGAGGAACCAGCTAGCGAGACGGGCACGGAGCCAGCCGCCGCTGAGCAGGCTGCTTCAGATCAGACCGCCTCGGATCAGGCCCTGAGCCCCCTTGAGGCCGCCCTCCTGGAGCGCGACGAGCAGATCGCCGCACATCAGCGGACCGCCGCCGACTTCGCCAACTTCCGTCGACGCACCGCCGAAGAGCGGGAGCGCGAGGCGGGACTCGCAAGTGAGGTGCTCCTCCTGAAGACGCTCGCTGTCCTTGATGACCTCGACCGTGCCCTCGCCTCACTCCCAGAAGGGTTGAAAAGCGAGCCGTGGGTTGAGGGGATCGCCGCGATTCATCGCAAGCTGCTCGCCGTGATGGAGAGCGAGGCGGCGCAACCGTATGAATCGATCGGCCAGCCGTTTGATCCGCGTGAACACGAAGCGGTTGCGCAAGTTCCGGGGAGTGGCAAGCCACCAGGAGAGGTGCTTCAGGAGCACCGCAAGGGCTGGAAGATTCGCGATCGAATCCTTCGCCCAGCGGTCGTCTCTGTTGCAACCGATTAAATCGCATTTTCTTTGAACATTAAAAATCAATAAGTGAAAGGAGCAACTTGATGGGAAAGATTATCGGGATCGATCTAGGGACCACGAACAGCGTCGTGGCGGCAATGGTTGGCGGTGAGCCAACGGTCATCAGTTCGTCTGAAGGTGGACGCACCGTTCCGTCGGTGGTCGGCTTCGTCAAGGGTGGAGAGCGCGTGGTGGGGCAACTCGCTAAGCGTCAGGCCGTCACGAATCCGAAGAACACGGTCTTCAGCATCAAGCGCTTCATGGGTCGCCGATTTGACGATGCAGAGGTTTCAAAGACGAAGGGGCTCATCCCGTACACCGTAGAGAAGGATGGGAAGAGCGACGGCGTGAAGGTGAAGCTTGACTCTGGTGAGTCGTATTCGCCACAGGAAGTTGCGGCAATGATTTTGCAGAAGCTGAAGGCGGATGCAGAGGCCTTCCTCGGCGAGAAGATCACCGAGGCGGTCATCACCGTCCCGGCGTACTTTGACGACACGCAGCGACAGGCAACAAAGGATGCCGGTCGCATTGCAGGTCTGGACGTGAAGCGCATCATCAATGAGCCAACGGCGGCGGCGCTTGCCTACGGCCTTGATAAGAAGAAGGAAGAGAAGATCGCTGTCTACGACCTAGGTGGTGGCACGTTCGACATCTCTATCTTGGAGTTGGGCGACGGCGTCTTTGAGGTGAAGTCGTCTAATGGCGACACACACCTTGGTGGCGACGACTTTGACCAGCGCATCATTGACTGGCTCCTCGCCGAGTTCAAGAAGGATCAAGGGATTGATCTCTCCAAGGACCAGCAGGCGCTTCAGCGCCTGAAGGAGGCTGCGGAGAAGGCGAAGATCGAGCTCTCTGGCACCGGCCAGACCGAGATCAACCTCCCGTACATCACGGCAGACGCTACGGGTCCAAAGCACGTGGTCGTCACGTTGACCAAGGCGAAGCTCGAGTCGCTCGTTGCAGACCTGATTGAGAAGACAAAGGCGCCGGTGATCGCCGCGCTGAAGGATGCGGGCCTGAAGCCATCCGAGATCGACGAGGTCGTTCTGGTTGGCGGGATGACGCGCATGCCAGCGGTGGTCGAAGCGGTGAAGGCGCTCTTCGGTGGCAAGGAGCCATCAAAGGGTGTGAACCCAGACGAGGTGGTCGCGATCGGCGCGGCGATCCAGGGCGGCGTCCTTGCGGGCGACGTGAAGGATGTGCTGTTGCTTGACGTGACACCACTCTCGCTCGGCATTGAGACGCTGGGTGGCGTGATGACGAAGCTCATTGAGCGGAACACCACCATCCCAACGTCAAAGAGCCAGACCTTCTCAACGGCGTCAGATAACCAGCCGCAGGTGGAGATCCACGTGCTGCAGGGCGAGCGCGAGTTCGCAACAGATAACAAGACGCTTGGAAAGTTCATCCTTGACGGGATCCCATCCGCGCCACGCGGCGTGCCGCAGATTGAGGTGACGTTCGACATTGACGCGAACGGCATCCTCGATGTGAAGGCGAAGGATCGCGCCACTGGGAAGGAGCAGCAGGTGCGCATCACCGGCAGCTCAATGCTCGGGAAGGATGATGTTGACCGCATGGTTCGCGAGGCGAAGGAGCATGAGTCCGAGGACAAGGTTCGCCGCGAAGCGGTGGACTTCCGTAATCAGACTGAAGCACTCGCCTTCCAGGCCGAGAAGACCCTCACCGACCTTGGCGACAAGGTTGATGCGGAGAAGAAGGCTCAGGCTGAGACCCTGATCGGTGAGGTTCGCGAGGCGCTGAAGGGCGAGTCGCTCGACCCGGTGAAGGAGAAGGCGGAGGCGTTGGCGAAGGTGATGTCCGAGATCGGCACCGCCGCCTACGCACAAAATCAGCAGGACGGCACGCCTGAGGGCGCCGAAGGGGCGTCCGAGAAGGCCGCCGGCGAGGAGACAATCGAAGGCGAAGCGCAGGAGGTTTAATCTCTCTCAGATGAACCTCTCAACTTCGAACGCTACGGCCCTGATCCGCGCCCGAGGTCTGACGAAGACCTTCGGGTCGCGGACGGCCGTGGATGCCATCAACTTTGACGTTCGCGACGGCGAGTTCTTCGGCTTCCTCGGACCGAACGGCGCGGGGAAGACCACCACGATGCGCATGATCGCTGGCGTCTCGCCGCGTACCGCCGGGACCCTTGAGATTTTTGGGAGCGATCCAGACAAGGATGGTCCGCGCATTCGTGGGCAGCTCGGCGTGGTGCATCAGCAGGAGACGCTCGACCAAGAGCTCACCGTTCGCGAGAACCTGCTCATCTTCGGACGCTTCTTCGGAATCGAGCGCAAGGAGATTGCCGAGCGCGCCGATCAACTCCTTGAACTTTTCCAGTTGTCAGATCGCGCCAAGGATCAGGTAGAGCCGCTCTCTGGCGGCATGAAGCGCCGTCTCTCCATTGCGCGTTCACTGATCAATGCGCCGCGCGTCTTGATGTTGGATGAGCCAACCACGGGACTCGACCCACAGGCGCGCCATCTCCTCTGGGATGCGCTGCAGCGACTGAAGCGCTCCGGTACAACGATCGTCTTGACGACGCACTACATGGATGAGGCGGAGCAGCTCTGCGACCGACTCGTGGTGATGGACCAGGCGAAGATCGTTGCCGAAGGTTCGCCGCGACAACTGATTGAAGAGCACGCCTCACGCGAAGTCCTTGAGCTGCGCTTCCCTGAAGGGACGAGCCGCATCAGCAAGGAGACGCTTGATGGTATTGGTGATCGCTACGAGCGACTCGCCGAACGCGTGATCATCGGCTGTGAGAATGGCGAAGCGGCACATGCACGTGCGCTGGAGCACGGCCTCACCCCAGAGAGTTGGTTGGTGCGCCGCTCGAGCCTTGAGGATGTCTTCCTCCGACTGACCGGCCGGAGCCTCGACGAGTGAGCGCGGCGCAGATCGCGCCGCGACGTTCACGCGGACTCTTCTCAACGATTGGCGCGTATCTCCCGCACCCAACGCGCTGGCGTCACGTTGTTGGCTACATGGTCGCCGTCTATCGCCGCGAGTGGATCGGCTCAGTCTTCTCCGGTTTCATTGAGCCGCTCGTTGTGCTTGCTGGACTTGGCATTGGGCTTGGCGTCCTAGTTGGTGATCGCGCGGCGGAGATCACCGGCGGGGTGAGCTACGTGACCTACATTGCGCCGGCGCTCATGGCGAGCCAGGCGATGCAGTTCGGCGCGGGTGAGGCGGCCTGGCCGATCCTTGGCCGCATCATGTGGGTGCGCATCTATCACGCCATGGTGGCAACACCACTCAAGCCGACCGACATCATCGTTGGGGCAATCCTCTTCATGGGTGGCAAGGTCGCCTTCGCGGCCACCTTCTTCGCCGGCGTCTTGCTCGTAGCGGGGATCGCGACCAGTGCGGGTGGCGCACTCGCCATGATTGGCGTCTCCACGCTCACCGGGCTCGCCTTCGCCGCTCCCGTCACCGCCTTCTCCGTGACGCAGAAGACGGACCAGGGCTTTGCAATCATCTTCCGCCTCATCATCACGCCGCTCACCTTCTTCTCGGGCACCTACTTCCCCATTGAGAGCCTGCCGAGCTGGGCGCAACTCATCTCTTGGTGCACGCCGCTTGCGCACGGCGTTGCGCTGGCGCGTGGCCTCGCACTCGGTACCGAGATCCCGAACGCAGCGGCACACGTTGCCGTACTTGCCGCATGGACAATCGGCGGCACGGTGATCGCCTCGATCCTCTTCCGCCGGAGGATGCTGAAGTGATCGCCTCGATTGCGCCACGCGCCCTCTCCGTCTTTCAGCGCAACGTGTTTGTCTATCGACGCCAGTGGCTGATGATCGCCACCGGCTTCTTTGAGCCACTCTTCTTCCTTCTCGGAATCGGCTTCGGTGTTGGCGGTGTGATCGGGACGCTCCCATACAACGGGGTTGAGGTTCCCTATGCGGCTTTCGTTGCACCAGCGCTTCTTGCGAGTGCTGCAATGAACGGCGCCATCTTTGACTCCACCTTCAACGTCTTCTACAAGTTGAAGTACGCCAGGGTCTATGACGCGATCCTCGCCACACCAGTCTCTGTTGGTGACTTGGCTGTTGGTGAGCTGCTCTGGTCCAACCTGCGCGGCGTGATCTACGCCGTTGCCTTCCTCGCCGTGATGTTCGCCTTCGGCCTCGTCGCCTCACCACTCGCGCTGCTAACGCCGTTTGCTGTGATGTTCATCGGCTTCGCCTTTGGTGCCGCAGGATTCGCACTGACCACGCACTTGCGCTCGTGGAAGGACTTTGACTTCATCTTCATCATCCTGACGCCACTCTTCCTCTTCTCCGCAACCTTCTATCCGGTGGAGATCTATCCCGGAGCCTTGCGTTATGTGGTGGAGCTCTCTCCGCTGACGCGTGGGACACACCTGATTCGCTCGCTCTGCTTCGGCGATCTCAACCTGCTGATGCTCGCTGACATCGGCTTCCTTGCCCTGATCGGCGTCCTTGGATACCGCCACGCAGTGAGCCGCCTTGGCAAACTGCTGCTGAAGTAGGCGCCCAGTGGCTCGCGACTTCTACTCAATCCTTGGTGTGCCGAAGTCTGCAAGTGCGGACGACATCAAGAAGGCCTTCCGTAAGGCGGCGCAGAAGCATCACCCCGACGTCTCCAAGTCGCCGGACGCTGCGTCAAAGTTCAAGGAGTTGAACGACGCGTATCAAGTCCTCTCCGACACGGAGCAGCGTGCGCGCTACGACCGCTTCGGTGAGGCGGGAGTTGGTGGCGCCCCAGGCGGCGGCGGACGCGGCGGACCTGGAGGTTTCCCTGGCGGCGGATTCTCTGGCGGATTCGGTGGCGGTGATTTCGGCTCTGTTGAAGATCTCTTTGAAGGCTTCTTCGGTGGCGCGGCGCGTGGCGCGCGACGCACCGGTCCGCCACCTGGCGATGACCTCCGCTTCGACATGCGGGTGAGCTTCGCCGAATCGATTCGTGGCGGGACGCGCGAGGTTAACCTGGACATGCGCGTTGCCTGCGAGCCGTGCGGCGGCAACGGTGCCGCAAAGGGTTCAGGGACGAAGAGCTGCGATGGCTGCGGCGGTCGCGGCGAGGTGCGCACCGTGCGCCAGACGCTTCTCGGCCAGATGGCGGTCTCTGCACCGTGTGCCAAGTGTTCCGGCGAAGGGAAGATCATCGAGAAGCCGTGCAGCAGCTGCCGTGGTGAGGGCCGCCTCAACGGGAGCAAGCGACTCCGCGTCGATATTCCGCCAGGCGTTGATGACGGGACGCAGATTCGACTCTCAGGTCAGGGTGAGGCGGGGCGACGTGGCGGACCGGCGGGGAGCCTCTATGTGGTTGTCACCGTTGAAGAGCATCCGCAACTGGTGCGCGATGGCATTGACCTTCTCACCGAGATCCCCATCTCCATCTCACAGGCGGCGCTCGGCGCGCGCGTCCTCATTCCAACCGCTGAAGGCGAAGAGGAGCTGGAGATCAAGGCTGGTACCAAGCCGGGCGCTGAGCTACGGCTGAAGGGTCGCGGCGCACCGAACGTGCGACGACCATCGCAGCGCGGCGATCTGCGCATTGTTGTTGCGGTTGAAGTGCCAAAGAAGTTGAGCAAGGAGCAGCGCGAAGCGTTGGAGCGATTCTCTAAGGCGAGCGGCGAGGAGATCAACTGAGCGACGACGGCTGGCTCGAACTCTCCATCACCTGCGACCCTGAATCGGCAGAGGCGATCAGCGAGCGTCTGGCGCGCCTCGCCCCCGCTGGCACGAGCGCCGAACCCGCGGTTCCACCAGTGATCCCTGCCGATGCACTGACGCCACCGCACGATCCATCCGCCCCTGTGCGCATCCGCGCCTGGCTTCCTGACAACGCTGCGAATCAGGCGGCGGCGGCGGCACTGCGCGATGAACTCGAACGCTTCGCCGCGATCGCTGGGAGCGGCCTCGGCCTTCGTGGGATCGGCGAACTAGCGATGCGGAGCATTCCGGCAGAGGAGTGGGCAACCACCTGGCGCGCCGAGTTCCCTGTCCTTCGCCTCGGCAGGATCGTGATTCGGCCGCCGTGGAGTGAGCACGCCGCTGAGCTTGGCGACGCAGTTGTAGTGATTGATCCGGGTCAGGCATTCGGCACCGGACTCCATCCAACTACGCGCCTTGCGCTTGCCGGTCTGAACCGCTGGGCGGATGCTGGACTCCTTGCTGCACTCCCGCGCGACGGGGCCGGGATCGTTGACGTTGGAACGGGGAGTGGCATCCTGCTCGCCGCGGCGCTGCAGCTCGGCGCGTCGCACGGGAGTGGCATTGATATTGATCAGCTCGCCGTTGATGCGGCGCGCGGCAACCTTGAGCGAAACGGTCTCAGCGCGCGCGCAACGATCACACTCGGTTCGCTTCCACTTGCTCACGCCGCGCCGCTCGTTGTTGCCAATCTCGTCGCCGCACTGCACATCCAGCTCGCGCCACTCCTCGCCGCCGCGGTTGCACCTGGCGGTCGACTCCTGGCAAGCGGCATCTTCACCGCGCGTGCAGATGAGACGATCGCTGCGCTGAGTGCGGCGGGACTCACCTTGGTTGAGCGTTGGGGAGAGGGCGAGTGGGTTGCGCTAGAATTGACGCATGGCTGATTGTCTCTTCTGTCGCATCATCGCCGGCGAGCTGCCAAGCACGCAGCACCACGCCTCCGACCTTGTCATCGCCTTTGAGGACATTGCGCCACAGGCGCCACTGCATCTACTGATCGTTCCGCGCGAACATATTGGCTCTGCCGCTGATCTTCGCGACACGCCGCAACATGCGGCGCTCCTTGCGCGCATGCACGCCGTTGCGGCGGAGCTCGCCGCGGCGGCCGGCTACGCGGATCGCGGATGGCGACTGGTGAGTAATGTCGGCGACGAAGGTGGCCAGGCAATTCAACATCTTCATTACCACCTACTCGCTGGAAGACAGCTCACTTGGCCACCAGGATGAGTGAGGCGCCGCAGCCAAAACGTTCACGCCGCTCGCGTGCCGTGCCGTTCTTCATCTTGATCGCTGGATTTGCTCTTTTCACGGCGCTCTCTGGCGGACCACCACCACCTGAGCCGCAGGGGCAACCCGCATCCGCTGCGCCAACGCCGCGCAGTGCTGAAGAGACGGCGCAGGCGACGGAGTATTTGAGTGCGGCGATTCGCGCCGCGGGACTCGGCGTCATCACGGGCGGCGCCGATGTGCGCCCACCACTCCCGCCAGAGTTCAATGCCCTGCCGCGTGTTGTGGTGCGCGGCGCATCAACGAACGACCCGATCGGAATCCCGCTGGTGGCCGTGGTCTTCCCTGACGCCGCCTCCGCCTCCAGCGCGGCGGGACGAGTGGCGGAGTATCTCGTCGCCCCGCAGACGCTCGTCTTGGTCCCCCCAGATGCTCGATTCACCCTCCGCCTTAGCGGCAGCCTCCTGATCCTCTTCCAGCGCACCCCTTCGGCAGACCCAGATCCCGCCGCAGCGGAGGCCCTCCTTGTCGTGCTCGCCACGCTCGGGGAGGAGATCCCTCTCCCTCGTTGAGTCGGCCCCAGGCTGAATCGGGTATCCTCCTCATCCCATAGGAGGTACATAAGTGGCAGAAGTTCGCATTGGTGATAACGAGTCCTTTGAGGCTGCGTTGCGCCGATTCAATAAGAAGGTCCAGCAGGCCGGCATCCTTGCCGAGTCTCGTCGCCGCGACGCGTTCGAAAACGCAGCGGAGAAGAAGAAGCGCAAGGATGCAAAGAAGAAGAAGCCGTCAGGCCCTCGCGGGATCTGATCCCTTGCGCGCCCCGTGGCGGCGCGAGCCGTCGGAGAGGAGCAGCGCATGTCGCTTCGTGAACAGCTAAGAGCCGATATGGCCGCATCAATGCGGTCGGGCGAGACGCTACGCCGCGACACCATCCGCATGGCGCTCTCTGCGCTCTCACTCGTTGAGAAGGAGCAGAAGCACGACGCCACGGATGAGGAGACACTCACCGTTCTCGTCAAGGCGGTCAAGACGCGCCGAGAATCTGTTGACGCATACCTTGCGGCGAAGCGACCAGACCTTGCCGCCGCCGAAGAGGCGGAGATTGCGATCCTCGCCGTCTACCTCCCAGAGCAGCTCACCGACGCGGATGTGGATGCGCTGGTGAAGCAGGCGATCGCAGAGACCGGCGCCAGCTCCGCGAAGGAGATGGGGAAGGTGATGGGCTGGCTCGCCCCCAAGACAAAGGGTCGCGTCGACGGCAAGGTCCTCTCTGGGAAGGTCACCGCGGCACTCGCAGCACTCGGATGAGTCGCGACGCAGGCCCGCGCGCCCGCGTCACTCGGCAGCGTCGTGGCGGAGTCAGCATCACCTCAACAGAACTTGCCGCACTCGTTGCGCGCGCACTGCGTCGCGCCGGCGCACCAGCCAACGGCGAAGCGGTGCTCACCCTCGTTGATGACGTCACGATCGCAAAGCTCAACGCAACGCATATGGGGAAGCGCGGCCCAACCGATGTACTCAGCTTCCCGTTGATTGACCCGCGCGACTTTCCCGTGCGCGCCAGTGCACGAAGCGCCAGCACGCGGCAGCGTGGCGTGGCGGCGCAGCTGCCGATCGGCGATATCGTGATCAGCGTGGATCGTGCCATCGAACAGGCACGCGACGGGCGTGGCGGAACGGATGGGGCGACGAAGCACTCGGTGGCGGATGAGGTCCGCCTCCTCGCCGTCCACGGCGCGCTGCACCTCTGCGGCTGGGATCACGACACCCCGGCGTCTCAGGCGGCGATGTGGCGTGAGCAGACGCTCATCCTGCGCGCGCATACTGCAGCAATGAAGAGGAAGCGCACATGAGCGTCGATCGTCGTCTCATTGTTGGACTCGGTAATCCGGGCGAGAAGTATCGCTACACGCGACACAACATCGCCTGGCTGATCCTGGACGCCTTCGCCGATCGCGTGAAGTGGCGCGGCGGTGGGAAGGAGCGCGACGCGGCGATGGTGCATGCCGGTCGCGTACTCGGACTCGACCTTGTTGTGGCGAAGCCGACCACCTTCATGAACGAGTCGGGGATCGCCGTGCGCAAGCTGCTCGCCGCTGATCGTGTCTCCATTGATCACCTCTTAGTGGTGGTGGACGACTTCAGCCTCCCCTTCGGCGCGCTGCGCTTCCGCGAGAGCGGCAGTGATGGTGGTCATAACGGGCTCGCTTCAATTGAGGCGGAGATGCAGACCGATCGCTATCCGCGCCTTCGCGTTGGGATCGGCGATCCATCAGGGAGTGGTGGGGCGCAGCAGCATGTGCTGAACGAGTTCAGCGCCGCTGAGCGTCTGCGCATCCCAGAGATCAGCGCCGCCGCAGGCGAAGCGATTGAGAGCTGGGCGCGTCTCGGACTGAACAAGGCGGCGACCGCGTTTAACAACTGGAAGCTGGCGGAGCCTGAGGCGGGGAGCGCTTCGGATCCTGCAAACCTGCCAAAGGCGGGAGAGGTTGACGGTCCCGCTGGGAGCGACGGGATTCGCAAGACGGCGCACGGCTGGCGGAAGCCGCTCGGCAAGGGCGACCGAACCGACTCCGAACGGTGAGCGGATCGCGCGTGGCGCTCGCCGCGCTGCTCGCGCGCCTCTCTGGGAGCGAATCGTTCGCAGATCTTCAGCGCACGCTTGGTAAGAAGCGCGCCGCATCGCTGATTCACCTTCCACATCCGGCAAAGGCGGCGCTCGTTGCCGCACTCGCTGCAGATCAGCGTGTGGTCTGGATTGCGCGTGACCCAGAGGTTGCGGAGCGCGTCGCTGACACGCTGCGCGCTTGGGTCAGCGATCCTGAGAGCATCACCCTCCTTGAGCCGCGCAGCGCACTCCCGTATGAGCGTGGTGAGTTGGTGGTTGATGAGTCGGCCGGCCGCGTGGCGGCGCTCGCCGCATGGAGTGGCTCTCTGTCGCGCATCCTCGTCACGTCACTGATCGCCGCACTGCAGAACAGCATTGATCCAGCCAGCCTCAGTGAAGGCTCGCTGCTGATGCAGCCTGGCGCGCGCATGTCGCTTGACGATGCAACGCACCGTGTGGCGGCACTCGGCTACGAGCGCGTCCCGCTTGTTGGTGGACGCGGCGAGTTTGCGCGGCGCGGCGGCATCCTGGATCTCTTCCCCGCAGGTTCGAGCGAGCCACTACGTGTGGAGTGGTTCGGCGATGAGATCGAGAGCATTCGTGCCATTGATCCCGCAACACAGCGGAGCGGCGCGACGCTCCCACGCGCGCACCTCCTCCCCGCGAGCGAGTTTCCGCTCGGCGCGGCACGAGTCGCCGCCGCGCGCGCAGCAGCCGAAAAGATTGCCGCAAAAGATGGTGTGGAGCTTGCGCCAGGACTGCTCGCCGATCTCGCCCGCTGGGAGTCAGCCGATCAACCGGATCGCGGTGATGGGCTAGAGATCTGGGCGCCACTCATTGCACCAACGCGACCGATCGACGCATTTGGCGATGCGCTCGTAATCCTTGATGAACCGAGCGAACTCGTCACCACTGCAGAGTCGCTGGCACGCCAGAGCGCTGAACGATTCGATGTCTTGCGCACCACGCGCATTCTGCCGCCGTCATGGCCGGCGCCAATCCCACCGCCAGCGATCAGCATTGCGGCACTCACGTCTAGTGGAACTGCGCGACTCGAACTCACCTGGAGTTCTGAGGCGGGGCGCATGACCAAGAGCACGCCGAGCGATCCCTTCTCCTGGCACGATCCACTGGTTCCCGCTGGCCGCACGCGTGCCTTGGGCGAGGCGGTAGAGGGGTGGCAACGCGACGGCGCGCGCGTGGTGATCGTCTCGGAGCAGGCGTCGCGACTCGCCGAACTGCTCGCTGAGGCTGGTGTTGCAACACCAGTGAGTGAGTCGATCCCACGCGATCCGAAACCGGGAAGCATCACGCTCCTGCACGGCGGACTCGACGGCGGCTTCCAGGGTGGCGTGGATGCGCTGACGGTGATTACCGATCGCGAACTCTTCGGCGCAACGCGTGTCCGCCGCGTGGCGGTGCACCGCCGCGGGATCACGCGTGAGGCGGCGGAGCGGCTGACGCCAGGCGACCTACTGGTGCATATCGATCACGGCCTCGGACGATTCCTGCGTATGGTGCGCCGTGGCGGTGAGGGTGATGAACGCGACTACCTAGAGATTGAGTACGGCGGCGGGGATCGCGTCTTCGTTCCAACCGAACAGCTCGGCAGGATTGCGCGCTACACCGGCGCAGAGGATCCGGCGCTCAGTCGACTCGGCGGCGGCGAGTGGCGACGCGCGAAGGATCGCGCCAAGAGCGCAGCGGACGATCTTGCCGATGAGTTGCTGCGCATCTATGCGGCGCGCGAACTTGCGCACCGTCCGCCGATCCAGAGCGACTCACCGTGGCTGATCGAATTTGAGGCGGCCTTCCCCTTCCGCGAGACGCCAGATCAGCTCGCTGCAATTGAGGCGACCAAGGGCGACCTTGCGCGCGCACGGCCGATGGATCGCGTCATTGTGGGCGACGTTGGCTACGGGAAGACCGAGGTGGCGCTGCGCGCCGCCTTCGCCGCGCTAGAGGCTGGTCGCCAGGTGGCGCTCCTCGTCCCCACCACCATCTTGGCGCTGCAGCACATTGAAACCTTCCGTCGCCGTCTTGCGGCGTATCCATTCCGACTCGAACTCCTCTCGCGCAGCATCTCGTCGGCAAAGCAGGCCGAGGTGGTGGTGGGCCTTAATGATGGGAGCGTGGACCTTGTCGTTGCCACGCATCGACTTCTATCAAAGGACGTCTCGTTCAGCCGACTCGGACTGCTCGTCGTTGACGAAGAGCATCGCTTCGGCGTTGCGGCAAAGGAGCGGCTGAAGTCAATCCGTGCCGAGCTCGACGTGATGACGCTCACCGCCACGCCGATCCCGCGCACGCTGAATCTCGCCCTCTCCGGCATTCGTGACCTCTCCACGATTGAGACACCACCAGAGGACCGCCACCCTGTGGCGACGCGCGTTGCCGAGGCGAGTCTTGAACTGGTGCGCGATGCGCTCGCGCGAGAGCTGGAGCGCGGCGGTCAGTCGTACTACGTCCACAATCGTGTGGAGTCAATTGAGGCGGCCGCCGAGCAGCTGCGCGGACTCTTGCCTGATGCGCGCATCGTCGTAGGGCACGGCCAGATGGAGGACCGCAAGCTCGAGCGCGTGATGGGCGAGTTCGTGCGCGGCGAGGTGGACATTCTTGTCTGCACCACCATCATTGAATCTGGCCTCGACATTCCGAATGCCAATACGATCGTTGTTGACCGCGCCGATAAGCTCGGCCTGGCGCAGCTCTATCAGCTGCGCGGCCGCGTTGGGCGAAGCAGTCGTCGTGCCTGGTGCTACCTCCTCTATCGTCAAGAGGATGCGCTGAGCGAGATTGCACGGAAGCGACTGAAGGCGATCTTTGACGCGGCACACCTTGGCGCGGGCTTCCAGTTGGCGCTCGCGGACCTTGAGATTCGCGGTGCTGGCGATCTGCTCGGTGGCGAACAGTCAGGGCACATTGCGGCGGTCGGGTTCGATCTCTACTCGCAACTCCTCGCCGAATCGGTTGAGGTGAAGCGCGCCGAGCGCGAAGGTCGCCCAGCGGTGCGCAAGCGCAGTACGGCGATCCTCGACCTTCCAGTCACGGCGCACCTGCCGAACAGCTATGTGGAGGATGAGGGGCAGCGACTCGATCTCTATCGCCGACTCGGCGCGGCGCAGAGTGAGAAGTCAATCGTGTCTATCGCAGACGAGATGCGCGATCGATTCGGAGAGGCGCCAGCGCCAGCGCAGCGACTCATTGAGGTGGCGCAACTTCGCGCCGACGCGAGCGATGCGGGGATTGCGTCAATCGTGCGCGATGAGGGTCGCTTGGTGATTCGATTCGGCGACCTGCCACGTGGCGTTGCGGAGCGCGTCCTCGCCGATCGACCACGGGGGGAGCTCAGCTTCCAGCAGGGGGGACTCCGCTCTGCCGCCGCAGCGAGCCCAGAGCGCATCTGGCGCCTCGCGGTGGAGATCGTGGGGGCGCTCGCCGTGGAGGCACGGCGACTGGAGGCGGCCGCCACGTCCGCCGCCCCTCTCGCGTAAACTTCCGCACGTGAACCCAGAACAGCTTGCCTCCAAGGTCCGAACGATCCCTGACTTCCCAAAGCCAGGGATTGTCTTCCGTGACATCACCACCCTGCTGCAAGACGGCGAGGCGTTCAGTGCCGCGATCGAGGCGATGATGGCGCCGATCCGCGCGCAGAAGCCTGACGTCATTGTGGGGATTGAATCCCGCGGCTTCATCTTTGGTGCGCCGATTGCGCATGCGCTCGGTATTGGCTTTGTTCCAGTGCGCAAGCTCGGCAAACTTCCTGGTGAAACGATCACCGTGGAGTACGAACTTGAATACGGGAAGAACGTCCTTGAGCTTCACCGCGACGCACTAACCCCTGGCCAGCGCGTGGTGATCGTTGACGACGTGCTCGCCACTGGCGGCACCGTTGCTGGCACCATCCGACTCGTTGAACAGCTCGGTGCGCAGGTGGTTGGGATCAGCTTCCTCGCCGAACTCCCCGCGCTCGGCGGTCGCGCCCGTCTCCCTGACGGGATCGTCTCCGCGATCATCCCCTTCTAACTGACGATGGGCGACACGCCCGAGAAGGAGCAGACCACTTCAGGACAGCCCGCAGACCGCCGCGACTTCCTGCGCCAGATCGCAAAGGATGGTGTGAAGTCTGCGAGCTCGCTGCTTGGCGTTGTTGGCGCCATTCGTCGCGAGGCGGGGGAGCTCGCCGATGATCTGCGGATTGAGGATCCACTCGCCGATCTCGTTGATGACGCGCCGCAGCCGCAGCGACGCGCGGCGGAGGCGGCGCTCGGCCTTCCGCTCGACGCAGGACTTGTGCCGCTCAACGAGGAGACTCCCGCCGCAGCATTCGCCTCACCGGTCCGTGATGATGCGAAGGGTCTAATCCTGCTTGACGTTCGCGCTCTCCCTACGCAGATCCTTGAGCGCCGTGCCGATACGCCAGGAGCGCTCGCCGCCGCACTCGCCGCATGCGTAATGGCGCCGGGTCCGATCCGCGCACTCGCCGCAGGCCTCTCGCTCGCCGCTGAAGATGTGAGCGACGCACCAGCACGTCCAGCGCGTATCCAGGCTGCGGGCGCCGCGCTGCGCAACGCCGCACCGCTCTCCGACGCACTGCGCGACGAGGTGAGTACACTCCTCGCCGCCGCACCTGGCTCACTCGGTCAACTGGTTGCGGCGCACGCTACGGCACAGATCGTTGCGCGCGCCGCGCAGGCGGAGCACATCGCGGCGGCACTTGCGCGATGCAACAGTAAGGGTGCAACGATTGCCACGGGGCCGGGACTTGGCGCAACCTTCTGGGGGGACAACGCCCCAGGACATGAAGGGCTGCGACGCGCCGGCGTTGCACGCCTCCTGATCGCTGAAGGTCCGAGCGTTGACCCGCGCGGCGTAACGCGACTCGGTGGACTCGATGCTGCGGACGCGGTGCGTATCAACCTTCCAGCAGAACTGATGAGCGAGGCACAGCTCATACTTGCGATCGCGCGAGGCGAGGCGTGTGCACTGCTGCTCGCGAGCGACGCGGTTGCTGCAGATGGAAGTGCGGTGCTGCTTGCTGGTGGCGTGGCGCTCGCCGCCGCCGCCGCGGCGCGCAAGATTCCGATCCTGCTCGTTGCAACAAGCAGCAGCGCAGCAGTATCAAAGGACGCAGAGGCACTTGCGCGCAGGATCACCGAAGCGGACGAAACCGAACTGCACGCCGCCGCTGGTGGGAGCGTTGCGGCACGTAGCGTTGCTGCGGGGGTGACGGTGCGCGCGCCGCGCTACGAGATCCTCGCCGCGGGCGTTGCAGAGCGCATCTAAGAGCGCCATGGCCGAGCTGCCGATCGAAGTTGCGGCGACGCGAGATCGTGAGCTGGTCCGCTCGCTCATTAGTGGTGATCGCTGGATCACCGCGCACGCACTCTGTGACCTTGATGACGGTGAGTTTCCGCGCACGCGCTGCTACGTGGCGCGTCGTGGGAGTGAACATATCGCCCTCGGCATGGAGTACTCCGGCTGGGCGCCACAGCCGCTCCACCTCTACGGCGAACCCGCCGGCGTTGCGGCGATCCTGATGCACGGCATCAAGCCGCGCGCCGCATGGGTCCCCACGCCGATCGGCGGCGACCCAATTCTCGACCTTCAGTATGAGACGGAGAAGATCAACCCGATGCTGCGCATGGGCGTTGATCGTGCAGCGTTCACCCCGTATGTTGGCGAGGCGGTGGCACTCGTTGCGCCGCTCGTCCCCGCCGATGCGCCGTCACTGAATCGTCTCTATCAGCTCGGCTTTGCCGCATGGCTCCCGCCACTCGCCGTGGCGGAGGGACTCTATCGCGGCATTCATCGCAACGGCCGACTCGTAGCGGCGGCGGGGACGCACGTGATCGGTCGTCGTGAGCGCATTGCAGTGGTGGGGAACGTCCTCACCGCATCCGGATTCCGCGGCGCTGGCTACGCGCGCGCCACCACCTCAGCGGTGACGGCGGGGCTGCTCGAGTTCTGCGACGAGGTGGTGCTCAACGTGCGCAGTGACAACAGCGCGGCGATCCACGCCTATGCGGCGCTCGGCTATAGCGTGAAGGCGGAGTTCGAAGAGCGACTCGTGATCCGTCGCAGCAGCATCTCCATGCCGCGCTTCCTGCGTCGCATCTTCGGCAGCGCCTAGCTCTACGACCGCCTAGCCGCGGCTCGGCCCGCCCTCTACGATGCCCACATGAGAAGCAGCGAATGAGCACGCGACCGTACGCGGTGATCCTGGCGGGCGGGGGAGGGACGCGCCTCTGGCCGCTCAGCAGCCCCGAGCGCCCGAAGCCCTTCATCCCACTCGTTGGCGGGAAGACGCTCCTCGCCGCCACCGTTGATCGACTCCTGCCGCTCATCCCACTCGAAGATATCTACGTGGTGGTTGCCGCATCGCAGCTGGCGCTGGTGCGCGAATCACTCCCATCGCTGGAGCAGAGCCACATCATCACCGAGCCGATCGGCCGCAATACTGGTCCCGCCGTTGCACTCGCCGCGGAGCGCATCGATCGTTCCGACGGCGCGGTGATGCTCGTCCTACCCGCCGATCACGCAGTGCTCCAGCCGGACGCCTGGCGCAGCGCGCTTGCCGCGGCGATCGCGCTTGCCCAGAGCGAGCCGACTGCACTGGTCACCCTCGGCGTCACACCAACGCATCCATCAATAGGATTCGGCTACATCGTGGCGGAGGGGGAGCGCGTGACGCGATTCACCGAGAAGCCCGACGTCGCAACGGCGCAGCAGCTGATCAGCGGCGGCGCGCGCTGGAACGCTGGAACATTTATTTGGCGCCGTGCAGCGCTTCGTAGCGCGCTGCAGACGTTTGCCGCCATAACACTCGCTGGGATCGCAGATTATGGAACGATCACGCCAGTTCCGATTGACACGCTGCTGATGGAGCCTGCCGCCGCGGCGGGGCTGGTTCGGACGCTCGCCCTGGAGTGCGGCTGGAGCGACATTGGTAACTGGAAGGCGCTGCGCGCACACCTCACCGCGAGTGGCGAGGCGGATGCGAACGGCGCGATCAGCATCACCACGCCGAGTGGGAAAGTGGTCATGATTGATGCCACGGGTGCGGCGCAGATCCGCACTGGGTCCACGGTGATCCGCATGAACCTTGAGTCGATGAGCGATACAGAGATTCGCGCCGCCGCTGCGGCCGAGAGGAGTTGATCATGGGCACAGGCGAGCCAACGAAGATCCTCTTCGGCACCGATGGCTGGCGCGCAAAGATCGGCGACGAGTTCACCTTTGAAAACGTTCGGCGCCTTGCAGAGGGTGTAGCACGCGTGGTTGAGCAGGATGGTGCAACGGCGAAGGGCGTGGTGATCGCCTATGACCGCCGCTTCGGCTCTGAAGACTTTGCGGTGACCGCCGCTGAGATGCTGCTCGCCCACAACATCCCTGTCGCCTATTCGGCCACCGCCGTCCCAACACAGATGGCGTCGTATGAAGTGGTGGAGCGCGGCGCAGCGATGGGCGTGGTCATCACCGCAAGCCACAACCCGTGGATGGATAATGGCTTCAAGGTGAAGGCCCCTTCAGGTGCCGCCGCAGGGCCAGAACTGCTGAAGCGCATTGAGACGGAGATCGCCAAGACGAGCGGACCAGAGCTGAGCGGCCGACCGTTCGCGGACGCTGAGGCGGCGGGCTTGGTGGAACGCTACGACCCGTATCCTGGCTACAAGAAGTTTGTTGAGCGCAACCTTGACCTTGCGCAACTCGCCGCACAACCGCTCAGCATCATGGTCGACCCGGTCTACGGCGCGGGCGCCGGCTGGATCGGCAGGCTGCTCGCCGGTGGGAAGTTGCGCGTCACGGAGATGCGCAGCGAGCGGAATCCGTGGTTCGGTGGCGTAAATCCAGAACCGATTCGTCCGCATATTGATCCAGTCTTGGATGCAATGCGTGGTGGCGGTTACGACCTTGGCCTCCTGCTTGATGGCGACGCGGATCGCGCGGGCGCCGTCACCGAGAAGGGAGAGTTCATTCATCAGCTGCAGGCGTTCGGACTCCTCGCGTATTACATGCTCGAACATAAGAAGGACCTGCGACCGATCGTGAAGACGGTGAACGAGAGCTCCATGGGGGAGCGACTCGGCGCGCACTATGGCGTGGAGGTCTTCGAGACGCCGGTCGGCTTCAAGTACGTGGGGCCGAAGATGATTGAGACGGGCGCCTCAATGGGTGGCGAGGAGTCGGGGGGCTACGGCTTCGCAATGCACCTCCCCGAGCGCGACGGCATCTTCGCCGACCTGCTCCTCCTCGACCTTCTCGTCCGTGAGCGCGCCGTCGGCCGCAAGAGCATGAGCGAGGTGCTCGCCCACGTGCAGTCGATCGGCGGCGAGTCGCACTACCTGCGCATCGACGTACACATCCCACGCGCCGAATACCCCGCGGTGAAGGAGCGACTCGCGACGCAGCTTGTGGCCGCGCCACCGAGCACACTCGGTTCACACAGCGTGCGCGCCGTCCCGCTCACCACCAAGGACGGCGTGAAGTTCTTCACCTCAGACGAGAGCTGGCTCCTGGTGCGCTTCAGTGGCACCGAGCCACTCGTGCGCGTCTACGCCGAAGCGACCAGCGCCGCACTGCGCGACGAGCTCCTCACGATTGGCGAGAAGCTCGCGCGCGGTTAGCGCGCCCAGTCCCAGCCGAGCAGCACAAGGCTCCCCGCAGCAAGGTGTAGCTCAGACGGCGTGTAGCGCCCTCGTATCGCCAGGAGCGCACTTGACGCGCGGCTGCTAGGATCTCGCAATCAACGCCGCGTGGACGCGAAGCTGGTGAGATTCCAGCACTGTCCCGCAACGGTTATTGGGAGCGGCTCCTCTGGCGCGGCTCACATAAGTCCGGTCGCCGGACACGCGGCATAGGAAGGCTATTCGCCCTCGAGGCAAGGGAGGAAGCATGACTGCTTTCGTACGCTCGCATCTTTTCGCTACTGGAGTTCTCCTGGCGGTTCTAGTTATTGGCTGCGGCGGCTCCGCAGCGAGTCCCACGACAAGTGGCACGGAGAGCCCAGGGAACAACCCCCCAACAAGTGAGGCGCTCTTTCCGCGTACCCTGATTGATGACGTGGGCGACAGCGTCACGATCAGTGCCGAACCGCAGAAGATCGTTGCGCTCACGCCAGCGAGCCTTGAGACGCTCGCAGCGCTCGGCCTCGCCGATCGCGTCGTGGCCGTGGCGGAGTGCACCTGCACACCTGATGCGCTGAAGAGCATTCCAACGGTTGCCAACTATTCAGGGGTTGATGTTGAGGCGATCGTGGCGCTGGAGCCAGATCTCGTCTTCGTTGCCGCTCCGCCGTTTACGCCAGAGGATGCGATCAGCGCACTGCGCGCGGCGAACCTGACCATCGTGACGCTGAACCCCACCTCAATCATTGGCGTGATGCAGACAATTCAGCTGATCGGTGACGCGGCGGGCGCCACCCTCCCAGCTGCAGATCTGGTGGCGAGCATTGAGGGTGAGATCACGGCGCTCGTGAGCCTCGTTGATGTATCTGTGAGTCCAAGCGTCTTCTATGAGATTGACGCCACGTCAGCAATCTATGGCCTTGCGCCGGACGATTACGCGGCGGAGTTGATCACGCTCGCTGGCGGCACGCCAGTCACGAGCGGAAGCCCTGGCGTCTATGAGATCTCGCTCGAGGCGCTGATCGCCGCCGCGCCAGAGGTGATCCTGCTCGGCGATGCGGCGTATGGCGTCACGCCAGAGGCGGTGGCGGCACGACCCGGTTGGTCGAGCATCCCTGCGGTGAAGAGCGGAGCGATCCGTGGCGTTGATGGCGATCTGATCACCATTCCAGGACCACGACTTGCGAGCGCACTCGCGGCGTTGATTCAGGCGATCAACCCAGCGATCACGCTGCCGTGACCTCTCCGCGACTACTCGTTGGCGGCGCACTGCTGCTGAGTGGAGTTGCGGTTCTAGCGATCGGGTTTGGCTCGGTTGCGATCGCGCCAGGCGATGTGGTCAGCATCCTTGCGCGCCAGCTGTTTGGCGTTGGTGAGGCGGCACAAGGTGCTGGGGCAACCTCCATCGTCATGGAGCTGCGACTCCCGCGCATCCTTGCGGCGATCCTGGTCGGTGCAGCGCTCGCGGTTGCGGGGGGCGCCTTTCAGTCACTGCTGCGCAACCCACTTGCTGATCCATACGTGCTTGGAACAAGCAGCGGCGCCGCACTCGGTGCGGCAATTGCGATCCTGCTGCCGATCGGTGGTGTGGCGTGGGAGTTGGGCGGCGTGCAACTCGCCGCGTTTATCGGCGCACTCGCATCTGTTGGGCTCGTCTGGCGCGTTGCGGGGATCGGCTCCGGTGAGGAGCGGATCGCGAGCGTGCTCTTGGTCGGTTACGCCGTTGCCTCACTTCTTGCTGCGGCGCTTTCGTTAGTGATGCTCGCGAGTGGTGCGAACCTGCGCGCGATCTTCTCCTTCCTGCTCGGTGGTTTGGATGGTGCAACTTGGCCACGCCTCGCCGCTGCGGCACTTCCACTGATTGCCGCCACCACACTCCTTGCACTGCGCGGTCGCGCGCTCGCTGGATTCTTGCTTGGTGACGAAGCGGCGCAGCACCTCGGCGTGGATGTGCGACGCGAGCGCAGGATCGCCGTCGCTCTCGCCTCACTGGCAACAGCCGCCGCGGTGGCGCTCGCTGGACTGGTCGGCTTCGTTGGACTCGTGGTGCCGCACCTTGTGCGTCTCGCCGTTGGCCCCGACCCCCGCGCCGTCCTCCCACTCTCCGCCATCGGCGGCGCACTCTTGCTCTTACTTGCTGACACGATCGCGCGCAGCATCGCCGTCCCTGTAGGCGTCATCACCGCACTGATCGGCGCACCATTCTTGCTCTGGCTACTGCACCGTGCGCGCACCGGGTACGCGCTGTGAGTACCGAGTTCGCAATGCAGATTGATCCGAGCTATGAGCTGATCGGCGCGCGAAACGTGCGCGTGGAGATTGGTGGGAAGCTGATCTTGGACGAGATCAACCTGAAGATTGGCGTGGGGGAACGTGTGGCAATCGTTGGTGCGAACGGTGCTGGAAAGACCTCGCTCCTGCGCGCACTGAGTGGCACGCTCCCCGTTGCATCTGGCGAAGTGATCCTCTGCACCGAACCGCTCGGTGGTTTGAGTCGCGCCACGATCGCGCGTTCCATTGCGGTGGTTGGTGCGGACCTGGTGCTCCCGTTTGCCACGCGCGCCGATGAACTGGTTGCGCTCGGTCGCTTGCCGCACGGTCGCGGGCCGAGTGGACCAACTCCGCATGACCGAGAGCGTGCCGCTGCGGCACTGGAGCGCGTGGGTGCGTCACACCTTGCGGCGCGCGACGTGCGCACCCTCAGTGCTGGCGAGAAGCAGCTGATTGCAATTGCACTCGGCCTTGCGCAAGAGACGCCGATCTTGGCGCTTGATGAACCAACGGTGCACCTCGACCTCAAGCATCGCGTGGAGATTGCCGATCTCTTGGTCTCACTTGCCGATCGCGCGCGCACCGTGGTCGCCATCTTTCATGAGATCGACATGGTGCGACAACTCTTCCCGCGTGTGATCCTCATGAAGTTAGGACGAATCGTTGCGGATGGTTCGCCGGATAGTGTCCTCACCGCGGCGCGCATTGCCGACGCCTGGGGGATTCCGCAGGAGCGAGCGGCGCGCCTCTAGCGGCGGGTTAGCTGCGCTTGCGCGGCAGGTCCAAGAACGGAAGCGGCACCACGGTGGCTGGGATTGTCTGACGAGTCTCTTCAATCTGCCACTCAATGCCCACGGTACTGCCAACTTCGGCGTGCTTTACTGGGAGGAAGCCGAGCGCAATAGAGCGCTTCAGGAGTGGAGAGAAGGTGCCGCTCGTTGCGCGGCCAATCGTTTCACCCTTGCGGGTGAGTGGTGTGACGTGGCGCCAGGCACGGAGCGGATGCTCAATCGGGTAGCCAAGATCAAGGTAGGCATCTTCAAAAACATTCAGATCCAACTCAAGTCCAACGAGTCGAGTGGCAGGACCACCCGCTGCAACCTCATCCATGAGTGCGCGCTTCCCAATGAAGGCGGGCTTATCTAGGTCAACGAGTCGATCCATGCCGATCTCATACGGCGAGATGGCGAGGCTCGGATGGCGCGCGGTGCGACTGGAGTGGTAGTCAACGCCCGCCATGATCAGGCCGGCTTCGAGTCGTGCAACGTCGAGCGCCTCCATCCCCGCAACGCGCAGGGTGTAGTCCTCGCCAGACTTGATCAGGGCATCCCAGACGGGGAGCGCCTGCTCGAACGGCATCCAGAGTTCGTAGCCAAGGTCGCCGGAGTAGCCGGTGCGCGAGATCCCTACCGCTGTGCCACCGATCGTCACATCGGCGCGACCGAAGAAGGGGAGGTCGGACATGTCGCGGCCAACGGCGCCGGAGAGCACGTCGCGTGCGTGCGGCCCCTGCAGCGAGAGGGCGCAGAGCTTCTCCGTCATATCTTCAATGGTGACGTTCAGGCCCTCGCCTGCCGCTTCAAGCCAGCCGTGCTGCGGCTCCGCGGCGGTCCAGAAGTAGGAGCCGTCGGCGAGGAGCGCCACGGTGCCGTCATCAAGGACGCGGCCGTCGTGATCGCACCATGGTGTGTAGATGGCGCGCATCGGCTTGATGCGATCAACACGGCGGGTGATGACGCGATCAACGAGCTTCGCCGCATCTGGTCCGGTGATGCGGTACTTGCACATTGGGGTGACGTCGAAGAGCGCCGCGGAGAAGCGGATCGCATGGTATTCCAAGTCGTGCGCTGGGAAATATGAGTCGGCGATGAAGAAGCCCGACCACTTGCGCCAGCGGCGCGCCTGATTGAGTTCGGCGGTACGAGGGTGGAACGGCGTTTCAAGCGTCATGCGACTCCCCCTCTCCTGAACTCCCGCTGGGCGGTACTATTGCCCGCACCCGCATCCTAGCGATTCGGGGCGAGTCTGGGAGGGTCAGTGGCGGAACGGTACAACGCGATCGTCATTGGCGGCGGCCATAACGGACTCACCACCGCCGCCTACCTTGCGAAGGCGGGGCTGAAGACGCTCGTCCTTGAACGCCGCTCCATCCTTGGCGGCGCAACCCTGACCGAATCGCCGGTGCCTGGCTACAAGTTCTCCGTTGCCTCCTACCTTGTCAGCCTGCTGCGACCGCAGGTGATTCGCGAGCTCGACCTTGCGAAGCACGGTCTGCAGATGGCGCCATCTGTTGGCACCTACACGGCGCACTGGGATGGCTACCTTGACCGACGCACGGATCACGCTGACACCATCCGCGAAATTCGCAAGTGGTCGCATAAGGATGCGGACAACTACGACGACTTCAAGCAGACGGTCAACGACATCACCCGATTCATTCGTCCCGCCATTGATATCCCCGCGCCCGATCCGTATGGCGACCCACACGAGTGGCTCGACTACGCCGGACTCGCCAAAGACTTTGGCCACCTCCCACTGCGCACCAAGGGCGCCCTGCTCGACCTGATCACGGGGAGCGCGTACGACTTCCTCTCGCGCTGGTTTGAGGGGGAGCCGCTCGTTGCCACCATGTCTGCATCGGGAATCATCGGCACCTTCCTTGGCATCAAGTCGCCAGGGACGGGGATGGTCTTCCTGCATCACTACTTCGGTGAGATCGACGGCTCCTTCCGCGAGTGGGCGCTCCCACAGGGCGGCACTGGCGCTGTTGCCACCGCCATCGCCAACGCGGCACGCTTCCACGGCGCAACCACACGCACCGACGCTCCGGTGAAGCAGATCCTGCTGAAGGGTGATCGCGCAATTGGCGTGGTGCTGGAGTCCGGCGAAGAGATCCACGCAGATACGGTGGTCTCTGCCGCCGACGCGAGGCACACCTTCCTTGACATGCTCCCCGCTGGCTCGCTGCCGAACGACTTTGAGCGCGCCATCCGCAACTTCAAGTTCCGTGGCTCCAGCGCCAAGGTGAACTTCGCGCTGGACGGCCTCCCAACGTTTACCGCAGCACCCCCAGGGAACGGCCACCTGATGGGGACCGTGAGCATCTCGCCGAGCCCCGACTACATGGAGAAGGCGTACGACGATGCGAAGCATGGGCACCCGAGCCACCGTCCATTCCTGGACATGTTGATCCCAACACTCGTTGATCCTTCGATGGCTCCTCCAGGGAAGCATGTTGCCACCGCATTCGTGCAGTACGCGCCGCATAAGTTGGCGCCAGAGCACGGCACATGGGATGACATCAAGGAGAGCTTCGGTGACCTGGTGGTGGACACCATCTCCGAATTCGCACCGGACTTCCGCAACAAGATCGTTGGTCGGCAGATCATGACGCCGCTCGACCTTGAGCGAACCATTGGCCTCACCGAAGGGAACATCTTCCAGGGCGAGATCTTGGTCCAACAGATGGCGTTCAACCGGCCGGTGAGCGGCTGGGCGCGCTACAAGACGCCGATCAAGGACTACTGGCTTGCAAGCTCCTCTGCACATCCAGGCGGCGGCATCATGGCGGCACCAGGTCGCCTTGCGGCGCTGGAGATTCTGAAGTCCAAGGCGGGGGACGAGTAATGGCAGCGAAGAAGAAGCAAGCGGCGCCCGCAGAGAAGGCAGCAGCCAAGAAGGCGCGTAACAGCGCCGATGTGATCGTCCTTGGCGGCGGGCATAACGGGCTCGTTGCGGCGGCGTACCTGGCGCGCGCGGGGATCAAGACGATCCTCCTGGAGGCGCGCGGTGAACTCGGCGGCATGGCACTCACCGCAGACATTGATGGCGTGAAGGCGCCAATGCTCGCGCACACCGTTGGTCGATTCCGACCGCGCGTGGCGCGCGACCTTGGCCTCGCTGGCAGCGTGCGACTCGTTGAACCAGAGGTGCGCTCCTTTGCGCCGCATCCAACAGACGGAACATCGATCACGCTCTATCGCGATCCTGCAAAGAGCGCCAAGGAGCTCGAGAAGCGACCGAACGGCAAAGCAACCGCCGCTGGCTTCCTCAAGCTTGACGGTCGACTCCGCCGCATCGGCGCCTACTTTGAGCAGGTGCTGGACGGCGTGCCACCAGATCTTGATGGCGGGAAGTCCGTTGCGGAGATGCTCGCAGGCTTCGCCTTCCGCAAGCCATTCACTGACCTAAAAGAAGGCGATGGTCGCGAGATCCTGCGCATCCTCCCAATGTCTGCCGCAGACCTTGTGGGTGAGTACATCCAACACGATGAACACCTTCTCGCGATGCTCGCCTGGCGCGGTGCCATCTACAACGCCGTTGGTCCAATGAGCCCAGGGACCGCCGCCACCATGCTCTTCGACGGCATTACTGGCGACGGCGCCGATGGTGGCGCGGCGGGGCAGACTGTTGTGGCGATCGGCGGACCTGGCGCGCTCGCCACGGCACTCGCCGATGCGGCGCGCGGCTTCGGCGCCGAGATCCGCACTGGTGCAAAGGTTGTTGCCATTACGGAGCAAGATGGCCGCGTCACTGGCGTTGCGCTGGCGAGCGGCGAAGAGATCGCAGCACCATACGTCCTCTCAACGCTTGATCCAAAGACCACGCTACTTAGCCTGCTCGGCGTTGAGGCAACGGGACCAGATCTTCGACGACGCCTGCGCGCAACGCGCAGCACCGGCGTCACCGCAAAACTCAACCTGCTCGTTGACAAGCTCCCTACATTTACCGCCGCTGGGAAGGGCGAAGCGGCGGAGCAGACGCTGCGCGGCCGCATCGTGATCTTGGAGAGCATCCTCGGCATTGAGAAGGCCTTTGACGCATCCAAGTACGGCCAGATCAGCGAGACGCCAGTGATCGAGGCGCTGATCCCAACGCTGATTGATCCGTCACTCGCGCCAGACGGCCGCCACATCATCAGCTGCGTGGTGCAGTACGCGCCCGCGGTGCTCAAGGACGGCGAGTGGGACGAGCCAACGCGCAAGGCCTTTGCCGACAGCGTGGTGGCGCAGCTGGAGCGTGTTGCACCAGGGATCACGCGTCTGATTAGCGCGCGGCAGTTGATTACCCCAGCAGACCTGCAGAGCGATTGGGGAGCAACCGGTGGACACGCCATGCACGTCAATGAAGGGTTCGACCAGTTTGCGCAGTGGCGTCCGCTCTACGGGATCGGTCGCTATGAGACGCCGATCGACGGCCTCTTCCTCTCTGGCGCTGGCACCCATCCGGGCGGCGGCGTCACTGGTGCGCCTGGCGCCAACGCCGCCGAAGCGCTGATCCGCCACCTCCGCCGCGCCGCCGACTAGCGCGCATCTGATCGGTTTTTCTCACGGTTCGTCGCAGCGGCGACGTTAAGTTCCCGACACTCTGAGCGTGGGTCATGAAATCAATTCAGATCTGCTTGACGAGATGCGCGTCACATGCGCAGAACCTGCGACACTAAGATCATGAAGTCATCTACCCGCGTCACCAAGGGGAAGATCGTTGTGGAGTTGAGCACACAGCGCACTCCAGACGCCTTCCCGCTCAAAGACTGGATCCCTGGTCGTCGACGCGTCCCAACCCAGGAGCGCTCCCAGCGCACGCGCCGCCAGATCCTTAGCGCCGCCGAGGCGCTCGCCAAGAACGAAGGCGTGGGAAACATCACCATGCAGATGATTGCCGCTAAGTCCAAGATCGCCGCCGGGACGGCCTACCAGTTCTTTGATGACCGCGACGCGATCTTCGCCGAGATCTACGAGGAGTGGGCGGTAACCTTCTGGGCCACGCTGAACAAGGCTACCGCAACGCCATGGACCGACGCCACCTGGCGCAGCGAGCTACGCGGCCTCATCACCCAAATGGGGAAGTTCTACCTTGCAAGTTCTCCGCGCTGGGACATCATTCGCTACGTGGAGTCCACCAAGCAGGGACGCGGCGCCATGCGCACGCTCCTTGATGCGAACATCAGCCGCTTCTCTGACTGGGCGGGTCCGCTCTTCAGGGCGCGCGGCTATAGCGCGGCGGAGTGCAAGGCGATCTGCGGACTCTTGGTTCGCACCATCCGTGGTCACTGGGTCTACGGCGTCTACACCGCTCAGGAGCTGCGCGAACTCTCCAAGACCGCTGAAGATGGCACCACCGCCATCGTGGAGGTGAAGCTCACGCGCGCCAGCCGACCACGAGCCGTGAGCGGGAAGAGCGTCTAGCGCCCAGTCCCTAGCGCCGCTCGCCGACGAGGCCCGCCACGCGCGAACGGTACGCGCCGAGATAGAGCAGCAAGCCCACCACCGCCAGCGCAAAGCGCTCAGCGAATCCCGCCCCACCCCCCACGAAGCCACCCACGAATCCTGCGCCAATAAAGAGCGCGATATGAAGCAGCACGCGCCGTGGGCGGGTCAGGCGCGAACCGACATAAAGGAGACTGCCAGCAGCGAGCAGCGCAAACATCGGGTGCAGTCGACCCGGCACACTCACCACGCCCCAGCCAGGATCGGTGGGGAAGGCAACCACGCCGATCACGCCGATCGCACCAATGACGAGGCCGCGCAGGACGCCGCGATACGCGTTCTTCAGCGCGCCGTCCGCAGAACGCTCGCGCAGGCGCACGAAGAGGAGGATCAGCACCACGAAGAGCGCGGCGAGGCCGGTATGGAAGAGCCAGGCAACACTCCCGAGCGCGTGCTCGGAGGCGGCGTAGATGCGGGCGTCGAGTGTTGGGTCAAGCAGGTCGCAAGCCAGGATGGCGCCAGCGCCAACAAGGACGAGAATCTCCGCCGCGCGGCCGCGCGCGAGGCGCAGGAGGGCGTGTGGTGTGCGAAATGCGGACATGCACACATAGTAGCGGCGAAGCCTCATAATCGCCGCATGATCCTTCCAGAGCCGCGCGACAGGTTCCGTGGTCGACTCCCAAAGCGTTGGGTGGCGATCGACTTTGAGACGACCGGCATCTGGAGCAAGGAGCCCGACGTTGCGGTGATTGAGGTTGGCCTCATCACCTTTGAAGGCGATCACGAAGTTGCCGCCTGGTCCACCCTCGTCAAATCTGATTCGCCAGTGAGCGACTTCATCGCCGAACTAACCGGCATTACACAGTTGATGGTGGATACGGACGGGGTGAGCTTGGATGATGCTGGTGACGCGCTCGCCGAGCGGCTCGCTGGCGCAGAGCTCGTGATTGCGCACAACATGGCGTTTGACATTGAGGGGCTCGACTGGCTCGGCATTGAGCTTGGCCGTGACCAGCACACCTTCTGCACCATGAAGGGGCTCACCGCTCCAGATCAGAAGTGGCCGCGCCTGGAAGAGGTGGTCGCCGAGTTTCACATTAAGACCGAGGGACAGGCGCACCGCGCCGAGAGCGACGCACGCACCGCCGGCCGTGTCTTCATTGAGATGGTTCGACGCGGCTATTAGTTTCCCAGTTCGTGTCAGGCACTTGACACAGGTGAGATCTAGGGTAGGGTTGCCGATCCCGCATGGCGCCGCCGTACGGCTCTGCTGAGCGAAAGGAGCCCTATGAGTCAACTCTCCAGCCGCATCCGCGCCGACGTCCCAAAGCGTCACCGCCCGAACCGTGCTCGCCTGATGAGCGTCTATGTGGCGGGTGCAACCGCCTACTGCGCTTGGGCATATCCGAGCGAGCGCCTCGTGATCACCACCGCGCCAATGGGCCCGGAGATCGTCACGCTGATTGAGCAGCTCGACGCAAACGACGCCGTCTATCTAGAGGAGGGCGCCACGGAGATTGAGGAGATTGACTTCGCTGCATCGTTCGGCGCCTATCTCCCGGACGGCATGACAACTAAGCCGCAACGCGCCGCGGTGCCGCCATCTGCGCGTCGCGCGCTCGGTGTTGCACTGCTTGCGCGAAGTAAGGCGCGCAGAAACATCTCGTAAGTTCGCGCGATCAGAGCGCAACAAGAAGCCCCGCCCAAATGGGCGGGGCTTCTCATCTTCAGCGAAGAGCGCGCCGCGCGAACGCGACGCGAGTCAGCTTACTTGTTGTTTGAACCGAAGATGCTCCAGCCGGCAGCTGCGGCAGGTGCCGCAACGGCCTTCTTTGAAGCCTTCTTCTTCGAAGCCTTCTTCTTCTTTGGCGCGGCCTTCTTGGCAGCGGCCTTCTTGACAGCCTTCTTCGCCGTCTTCTTCTTTGCGGTCTTCTTGGCAACCTTCTTCACAGCCTTCTTAACGGCCTTCTTGGCTACCTTCTTGACGGTCTTCTTCGCAGCAGCCTTCTTGGCTACCTTCTTGGCGGCCTTCTTAGGAGCCGCCTTCTTCTTCGCCTTCTTGATCTTTGGCGCGGCAGGAGCTGCGCCCGCAACAGCGGCCACAGACTTCTTTGCCTTCTTCTTTGCTGCCATGTCTATTCACCTCAACTATTCCCCAGGACCCATCTGGTCCTGCGACCTCTAGCGTGCCAGACCCTAGCGATTTTGTGAAGCGCACAAGTTGCAGGGCGCAACGTGGGCCCGTCGTTAACGACCCTCGCCGCCCCGCGGGGTCAGGTGGATTCCCGCCAGGGTGCATCGCACCGAGCCGCCCGAGCGTTCAATTGTTGGGATGCTGATCGGAAAAACGTGCGTAAAACGCTCGATCAGCGCACGTTGATCGGGTCGCAGCGCCGCCGCCGCGCGCGTCGAGAGGGCGAAGATGCGCCGGCCCCCGGCGCCCAAAAGCTCCAGCCCGTTACCAGCGAATTCGGCGATCTGGCCAGGGTCCAACGCCACCACCACCCGCCCAGAGGCGGCGAGCCGCGCCCCCACCCGGGCCCGCTCGGCGGGGTCGGAGATGTTGCCGAGGCCTGCGGTGACGAACTCGCTCCCAATGGAGAGCACAACATTGGTGTGATAGATCGGCGCGCCGTGCGCATCCACCGTGTCAAAGATCTCTGCGTCGTAACCCATTGCTGAACACCAACGCAGTGCCGCCACAGTGTGCGCGCGACCAGATCGCGCCACATACGCCACACGATTCACATGATCCAACACCAGTGCGCCAGTCCCTTCTAGGTAAAGCGCATCCTCTTCCATCGCAGACATGTCAATCACGTCGCTCACAACATACCGCTCGCGTAGCGCGTCAATCACATCCGTACGTCGCTCGCGTCGCCTGCTCGGTGTTGCCATGGGATAGAGCACCACGCGCCCATCGTCATGCGTGCTGATCCAGTTGTTTGGGAATACGGAATCGGGTACGTCACTGCCAGGGAGATCATCAATCAGCAGCACCTCAACGCCAAGCTCACGCAGTCCCGCCGCAATGCGCGCAACCTCAACACGCGCCTCTGCCGCTACCGCCGCACGCTCGCTCGCATCCACAATCGCCGCATCTTGGAAGGCGTTATCCAGAGCCGTCTCAGGGTTCGGATTGAACCCGAGCGGGTTGATCATCAGGACGGCGCGTGGTGACTGGTTCATGGCGCCATTCTATGCGCGAAACTAGCAAGGCCACCAAAGAATTTACTTTGCGGGAACCTCGTGGTGACTTGGCAGTTACATGAGCGCCGTACGCTCACGGCATGAACCACCAGATACACCAGGGTGAGCGGACGGCGGAGCGACTAGCCGCTTCAGCGCCTGCGCCACTTTGGGGCGAGGAGGAGGCACGAATCCTTCTCGCCGATGCTGAACTGTGGGCTCATCAGTGGGCGATTGACTCAGCCGATGAGCACGCTGCAGTGGAGGCCCCTACCGACCGCCAGAGTGACGTGCTCATCGGCCTCGTCGTCTTAGTTCTGCTTGGTGTGATCTTCTTCATTGGCCTGACGCGCATCTAGCGCGTCAGAGACCGAGGGCTACCCCTCTATGCCGTCGATGACGATGCAGTTTGGTGTAGCCCACGCATCCTGCTTGAAGTAGTTCTTCCCCCTAATCGACTCAATGAGCGCACGCGCGGCGTCAAGCTGCGCGGTGATCGTGGGGAGTGCCGCTGGGCTCGTGTATTCGCCGAATGGGCAGTAGTGCGTTGGCACGGTGCCGCCCACCAGGTATCCAAGCTCAACGAGCCCAAGTCCGGTGTTACAGAGGGCGTCGTTGCCGAACTTTTCCTTTGAGTAGAAGCATTCGTAGTCACTGACCTCTGCAACGGGCTGACCGGCGGTGACACTGTCGCCCACCTTCACCGTTGGATTCAGCACGTGCTCAGTCTCCCAGACTGGCCCCTGCGTATCTCCACCCATTGCCGCATACATGATGGTGAAGTCGCCGCTGTAGATCTCCTGCACGTTGACGACCACTCCAGTGATTGGGGCAAGGACTGGCGTGCCGATTGGCGCCCAGAAGGTTGGCTGCGGGTTGAGCTTCTTCTCCCCAGCGCTTGAACCCTCAACACCATCGCCGTAGTCAGCAATCGGGAAGCTGATCCCGCTCGTGTACTGATCCGCAAAAGCAAGCACCGCTGCGTAATCAATGCTGGCGAGGTCAAGTGGGAGCGACTCCAGCAGCGCAGGGGTAGTAACCACAGGTCCGCCGCTGTTTGTAGGACTCTCGTTCGGACCACCGCCGCTTGACCCATCGCCGCATGCGGCAAGAAGGGATGCCGTGAGAAGTGCCGAGAGCGCGAATCGTGCTGAAATCATGAACCTCACTCAATACGTAACCTCACTCAATACGTATGGCTTGTAGATCAAACCTGTGCAACAGAATATAGAAACATTATGGTCAAGCCAACCCCACCCTCTCCCTGACCTCATGCATCGTCTCGGTGACGAGGGGGAGGAGGCGCTGTGCGCCGTCGCCCAGGATGCTGTCGATCTCATGGGGAACCGCGAGGAGTTCCTGGTAGCGCTCGCGGGCGGGGGCGTAGTGGGCGGTGAGGCGTTCGGCGAGTGCGCGCTTCAGGTCGGCGCAGCCGGTGGTGGCGTTGCGCTCGGACTCCCAGAGCTCCTTGTAGTCAGGGTTGACGAGCTTGTGCAGCTGGCAGACGTTGCAGGCCTCCGGGTGTCCAGGGTCTGACTTCAGCGGGCGCTTCACGTCCGTCACGGCGGACATCACCTGCTTCTTGATCGTCTCGGCGTCGCTGAGGATGTCGATGGTGTTGTTGATCGACTTGCTCATCTTCTTCTCGCCGTCCGTCCCCAGCACCACGGGGGCTTCGGTGAAGACGGCCTGCGGTTCAGGGAAGGTCTCGCCGAACTTGTGGTTGAAGGCGCGTGCGATCTCGCGAGAGAGTTCCAGGTGCGCCGCCTGATCCTTACCAACTGGCACCACGCTCGCCTTCGGCAGGAGGATGTCTGCCGCCTGCAGGATGGGGTAGGTGAGGAGGCCGTGATTCACATCGTCTGGTTGGGTCAGCTTCTTCTCCTTATAGGTAGGCGTCCGCTCCACCCAGCTGACGGGGGTGACGGTCATCAGGATCCAGGCGAGCTCCAGCACCTCTGGCCGATGGCTCTGCACAAACAAGGTGCACTTGTTCGGATCAAGGCCGAGGGCGATCAGCGCCGCCGCCATCTCCCGCGTCTGGCGGCGCAGTCGATCGCCGTCATGGACGCTGGTAAGCGCGTGGTAATCGACGATGCAGTAGATGGACTCGTATCTCTCCTGCAGCGCCACATAGTTCCGAATGGCGCCCAGGTCATTCCCCAGGTGCGGCGCCCCTGAGGGCTGGATCCCCGAATAGGCGCGGATCGGCGCTTTGGCTGCGGTTGTCATGTGGGGAGTGTAGCGGTGGGGAGGGCTCCGCTACGCTTGGCGCATGAGTAGCGAGCGGTCTGGATCCGGCTTCACGATCGCCCTCCTTGGCGGGGGGACGGTCGGCGCCGCCGTGGCGCGGGGCCTCG
>QWRJ01000030.1 GCA_003670475.1 Candidatus Limnocylindrus primus
CGAGGTGATCCCCGCGCCGGCCGTCGTCGCTGTAGACAAGTTCGAGAGGACGCCAATCGCGCGGGATCCAACGATCACCGCCACGCTCGTAGCGGTTGCCGCCTCAATGCGCATCGGCCCAAAGCGGCGCGCGGTCGGAACAACGAAGACGCCGCCGCCAATGCCGAGCGCGCCACTAAAGAAGCCGCCCGCCCCTCCCCCAAGGAGGAGCTGTCCCGTCCGGTGATCACTTCGCTTCGTCGCCAGCGGGCGATCAGGGAGAAGCGCGTCGCGTGCTACCGCTACGGCGATCAGAGCGAAGACCAGGAGGAGCGGCTCCTCAGGGAGCCGCTGCGCCGCAATGCCACCGAGCGCTGAACCGATAAACGCTGCGGGCGCCAGTGCGAACAGCGCGCTGCGATCAATGAGGCGACGCCGTGCTACGGGGAGGAGTCCAGCGATTGCGCCAACGAAGACGGCGGCGAGGCTCAACGGTGTTGCGGTTGAGAGCGCCACTCCCGTCAGAAGGAGCGCTGGCACGATGATGATTCCCCCGCCGAGCCCCGCGATCGTTCCGTAGAGGGCCGCCGCGGCCGTGATGGCCGCGATCAGCACCACGAGGTGCTAGCCGAGGTGCTGCGGAGCGTACGGAAGGAGTGCCATCTGACGCGCGCGCTTGAGCGCCGTCGTCAGCTCGTGCTGATGCTGCGTGCAGTTCCCCGTCTTGCGTCGTGGCTCAATCTTCGCACGATCGGAGATGAAACGGCGTAGCCGATTGACCTCCTTGTAATCGATCACGCCGCGCTTATCGCCACAGAAGGAGCAGGTTCGACGGCGTCGCGCCGCACCGAACTTGTCATCACGCTTCTTGAATCGCTTTGGTGCCTCAGCCATGTTGGTCTCCTCTCAATATCTACAGGGTTGGGTTAGAAGGGAAGGTCGTCGAGATCACTCGGCGCCGCCTGTGAGCCGCCGTCTGCAGCAGCCGCTGGTCGCGGCGCCTGCTCGCGTGTAGGTGCGCCGCCTTCGGACTCTCGCGGTCGATACTTCAGCAGCTCGAACTCGTCGGCAACAATATCGAGGCTCACCTGCGTGGTGCCATCCTTCGCCTCGTAGGTTCGCGCTTCGAGTCGACCGGTGACAAACACCTCATGTCCCTTCCGCAGGAACTCGGCGAGCTTCTCCGGACGAGACTTGCCCGCATCAGCGCCGGCACGACCGAAGATCGTGACGCGATACCAGGTGGTCTTATCCTCTCCGCCCGCCGTTCGCGCTCGCTCGCTCACCGCCACGCGCATTGAGAGGCGTGGACGATTCTGGCTGTCAAAGGCGAGTTCAGGATCGGCGCCCAGGTTGCCGATCAGCGTGATCTTTGCAAAGGTCATCGCTCGGCCTACTCGACGGCGGCCGGAGCGGCGTCGCTCTCGGCCTCGTCAATGATGGAGTCAGCGGCTGCAGCGGCGGCGGCAGCATCGGCGGCCTCCTCTTCCAGCTCGTCGCTAATTGCGGAGGCTGGGCGCTCATCACGGATGACAAGGTGGCGCAGCACCTCTTCGGTGATCAGGAGGACGCGCTCGATTTCGGCGATCGCCGAAGCGGGAGACTCAAAGAGGAAGATCTGGTAAATCCCGTCGCGGCTCCCCTCAATCTCATACGCCATGCGGCGTCGTCCCCATGGGACGTTCTTGAGGATGGTTCCACCGGACTCGGTGATTGATCGAACGGTTCGCTCGAGGATCGCTTTGCTGCGATCTTCTGCAACGTCTGGTCGCAGAATCATCATGAGCTCATAACGGCGCATTGCGCGCTCCTTCCTGTGGATTCGCCCCGGTGCACCCTACGCAACTTGCGTAGCGGGCCGGAGCCGAAAGGCAGAGGCGGAGTGTAGCACCTGACGCTGGGGGTGATGCCCTGGTGGTGTGCTGTGGAGGCGACGGCCGGATTCGAACCGGCGAATAGGGGTTTTGCAGACCCCCCCCTTAGACCACTTGGGTACGTCGCCCCAGTTCTGTGTTGGCTGCCCCTCGAGGATTCGAACCTCGGTTCACGGATTCAAAGTCCGGTGTCCTACCACTAGACGAAGGGGCATCGACCCCGGATCACTAGAGAGTTGGAGCGGAAGACGGGACTCGAACCCGCGACCTTCACATTGGCAATGTGATGCTCTACCAACTGAGCCACTTCCGCGCCGCTAACTACCGCTGATGGTGCCGAGAGCCAGATTCGAACTGGCGACACCGCGCTCTTCAGGCGCGTGCTCTACCAACTGAGCTATCTCGGCCCGTTGGCCGCCTGCCACGGCGACCTCAAACACCAACTGGGGCAGGATACCCTCCGCGGCGAGAGGGCGCAACGGAGGGCCACCTGGTTCGTCTTGGGGGTGTGGGGCTGCCCATTCGGGCTCTGGTGGGCGGTGAGGGGCTCGAACCCCCGACCCCCTCGGTGTAAACGAGGTGCTCTACCAACTGAGCTAACCGCCCGGTGCAGTCGCCCTCCGGCGACGGCGTTAAAAGAAGTTTGGTGCCCAGACCGGGACTTGAACCCGGATGACTTGCGTCATACGCCCCTCAAACGTACGCGTATACCAATTCCGCCACCTGGGCACAGGTGCTGCGTCACCGAGACGCTTGTCTGGTATCGAGGAAGGGACTTGAACCCATACGTCCTTGCGGACACTGGCTCCTGAAGCCAGCGCGTCTGCCAATTCCGCCACCTCGACCCGTTCGTGGCCTCGTGATCACTCACTGAGCCGCGAGGCGGAAAGATAGCACATCCCGCAGGTGAGTTTCGGGCTCCTGCACGAGGAGCGGAGCCACACCCGTCAGGCGCGGCGCGACCAGGAGTTCGCGCGCAAGGAAGCGGATCGGCAGGAGGTAGTTATTCGCTGCGCACCAACGCTGCACCGCGGCAAGAGCCTTCTCCCGATCCTCAAGGCTGGCTGGCTGGCGCGCCGTGTTCAAGAGGGTGTCGAGCTCATTCAGTTGAATGCCGACAATATTCCCGCCGCTCAGTACTGCAGCAGATCCGAGGAGGGGGTAGAGATCGGGATCAATCCCCACATCAACGTTCAGCACGGCAAGGTCAAAGGCTCCGGTAGCGAGACGCTCCATCAACGTCGCCGCATCCAACTCCACCACGGCTGTCGGCACGCCAAAGGCGTTCCACGCCGCCGCGGCTTGATTAGCAACCGCCGCATCCTCCGGGAAGGCTGGGGCTGGCAGCGTCAAGATCTCCAGCGCAACCGCCTTCTTATCAGCATCGACCCAAACACCCTCTTTGAACTTCCACTTCGCGGCGAGGAACTGCTTGGTGGCGTAGTCGGAACCACGCACTGGAGTCGGTACCTCAGCCCAGCCCCATGAGAGCGGCGAGACTGGAACAACGACCTCCCTCCCCCCGTAGGCGCTGGTGATCTCACTCGGCGCTAGAAGTGCGCGAAGTCCGAGGCGCAGCTTCGGGTGGCGAAGGACGGTTCCCGGCCGCAAGTTCACGGCGATCCCATTGAAGACGGTGGAGCCGAGCTCCACGCGCGCCCCAAACGTCGCCGCTGCGCTGGTGGCGTCGCCCCAATCAAGCCCGACCAGCGCGTCAAGATCGTTTGAGCTCCACGCGCTGAGCGCCTCCTCAGGGGTGGCGTAGAAGTACAAAGCGATCGCATCAACCGTACTCGCTGCAGTGTCGGTCGTTACTGCACCTAGCGCTCGCTGATCCCCTGCCAGCAGATCGCTGCGCCGCTGCAGCGCAGCAGCGCTGGCACTGAGTCCAATGACGCGGAAGGGGCCCGTTCCCATCGGGGTTGCTGCAGCATCAAGTTGAGGGATTTCGCGTGCTGAGCTTCCACTAAAGAGGTGCGCTGGAAGCAGCGGTAGTGTCCCAAGTGACGCTGGAAGATTCGCGAGTGGCCGTGGCGCCCGAATGATCAGCGCTCCGTCACTCTCCCCCACTTCAACGGTCAGTGCCTCCCAGTAACCACCATCACGTCCGAGCTCTCCAGCAAGGCCGATCGTCAGCTGTGCATCGGCGGCGCTCACTGGCGTCCCGTCTTCCCACGCCGCCGCAGGATCGATCGTGAAACTCCATGTCAACGCGTCTTCGCTCACACTCCAGGCGCTCGCCAGATCCGGCCCTGGCGCGCCGCCCACATCTAGCCGCGTGAGCGCCCGGTACGTGCGGGCGACGATCGCGCGATCCGCACCACTCTTGGCGAAGAGCGGAAGGGGTTGCACTGGAAGGCCGACAACGCCCTCAGAAAGCGTGGTCGGCCCAGATGGCAGTGAGATGCCACTTCCGAGCGAGATGCCACCACCCGCGCCCGGCGCTGCCAAGAGCCCCGCCTGTTGACCCGCCATAAAAATAGCGGCGGCGAGCATGAGGAATACGGCAACCCGTCGGAGTGGGCTCATGTTGCTGACGTGCGAGGTGCGGCGTTCACGGGCGGGATTCGCCCCTGATCAGTTCGCCTGCAGGTAGCCGACCACCGAGAAGAGGACGAAGAGGACGACCAGCAGCACCGTGAATCGCATCAGCTGGCGCTCAATGCCGCGACGTGATCGATAGACACTGGAGTCACCGCCAAAGGCGGAGCTGAGGCCAACACCGCGTGCCTGCATCAGGACCGCAATGATGAGGAAGACGCTGACGATAATCTGTCCAACTGCAAGGATCGGATTCATCTGACCTCCGAATGCATCTTTCGGTAACCCGTGTTGGGGTGCCCGCTCGTGCTCAGTGTAGCATCCCCTCTATTTCCGCTTGCGCAGCAGCGAGTGGCCCGTGACGCCCACCGGGAGGGTGAGGCCACTCAGTTCGGCGAGCGTGGGCAGGATGTCAGAGAGCTCACCCTCAGCGAGTTCCACCCCTTCAGCCGCATCGCCTGCGAGGAGCAGGGGGACCTTCGTCGACGTATGGCTCGTGATGGGCTCTCCATCTGCGGTCCGCATCGTTTCAGCGTTGCCATGGTCACCAGTGATCGCAAGGAGAGAGCCTGCACGAGCGGCGGTCGCTGCGAAGATCCGTCCAAGAGCGGCGTCCACCGCTTCGCACGCGCGCAGTGTCGCCTCCCAGTTGCCCGTGTGCCCCACCATGTCTGGATTCGCCAGGTTCGCAACGATCAGCTGCTCTTCACCACCTTCAATGGATGCAACTACCGCGTCGGCGATCTCTGCGGCCCGCATCTGCGGGGCGAGATCGTAGGTCGCAACGCTCGGGCTTGGGATCAGGAGGCGACGCTCACCCGGAAACGCCTCTTCTCTCCCCCCGTTGAGAAAATATGTGACGTGGGCGTACTTCTCCGTCTCAGCAACATGAAACTGCCGCAGTCCAGCGTCAGCAATACTCTCGGCGAGCGATGGCACCGCCGTTGGACCAAAGAGTGCCGGGCTCCCCGCCTCTTCGCCGTAGGAGCTCATCCCGAAAAGAGTGATAGGGAGTTGTCCTGGTCGCGTGAATGCGGTGAAGACTTTGGCGCTCAGCGCCGCAACGAGTTGGCGCGCGCGGTCGGCACGGAAGTTCGCGTGAATCACCGTGTCGCTCGACCGCATCGCAGGACCCCCTCCCTCCGCAGTAGGGAGGACGGTTGGCGTCACAAACTCGTCACTCTCTCCTCGCGCATAGGCCGCCTCTATGGCGGCTGCAGCGCTTGGGGCGTGAGCCCCCTCCCCTGCAACAATCGCCGCCACCGCCGCCGCCGTACGCTCCCAGCGCTGATCGCGGTCCATGGCGAAGTAGCGGCCAGAGATGGTTGCAATGCGCGCTGTCGGGGCGGCGGTGGAGAGGCGCCGCTCAAGATCTACGAGAAAGGCAAGCGCAGATCGCGGTGGCGTGTCACGACCATCGAGGAAGAGATGGACGAAGATGGAGCGGACCCCCGACCGATGCGCCGCCTCCGCAAGGGCGACGAGGTGTTGATCCGTAGCGTGTACGCCCCCTGGACCGAGCAGGCTCATCAGATGCAGCCGCCCAGCGTGTGCCAACTTCAGCGCGCGCTGAAGCTCAGGTCGCTGGGAGAAGCTCCCGTCGGCGAGTGCTGCGTTGATCCGTGGCAACTCTTGTGGCACGCGCTGCCCCGCGCCAATGTTTAGATGCCCAACCTCGCTATTTCCCATCTGCCCTTCGGGAAGGCCGACCGCTGCACCGCTTGCATCAAGCGCTGTGTGCGGCCAGCGCTCGAGCAGCGCGCGCCAGACTGGCATCTTCGCCTGCGCGATCGCGTCTACCGCTGGATCGCTGCCGATCCCAAAGCCATCGATAATCAGCAGGACGAGCGGATCAACCTTCAGTTGCGTCATGACGCAACGCCAACGGCGGTGGCGATCTCGAGCAGCCGTTCGGCCTGGAGCGACGCCCCACCGATCAACAGCCCGTTGAGGCTCCCCTCTCCCGTTGCGCTCAAGAATCCTGCGGCACTTCTCCCGTCGACGCTCCCTCCGTAAAGGATGCGTAACGACGATGAGGAGGTCTCCAAACGAAGTGCACGGGCTACTGCCGCCGCAACCTCCGGGCTTGCCGCCTGTCCGCTACCGATCGCCCAGATCGGTTCATAGGCAAGCGTGACGCCGCTCGCTGCCACCGTAGCCGCATCGCATCCGAGTGCGGCGGCCCCAGCGAGAACTTCGCGCCACTGACGCACCACCAGCGCGCATCGCTCGCTCTCTGTCGCCTTCGGGTCCGCATCGCCGAGGCAGACGATTGGCCTGATGCCAGCGGCAACGCAGCGAGCAAGCTTTGCGCCAATCAAGCTTCCGCTCTCGCCACGAGCGCGGCGCTCTGAGTGGCCGAGGATCACGGCGTCAGCGGCGCCAAGAAGATGCGTTGCGGGGATCTCTCCAGTCGCTGCGCCGGCAAGGTCGCTGGAACAGTCCTGTGCGGCGATCCCAATCTTGAGCGCGTCATGCTCACGGCGCAGAAGCGACGCAACCGCAACGAGTCCCACCATACTCGGCGCGATCATCAGCGAGCCGGGCGAGAGTCGCCGTGCGGCGGCCTGTACTGAAATCTGCGCGGCAAGCGCCACCTCCTCGCCAGGTGCGAGGTTCGCCTTCCAGTTGGCGATCAGGAGTGGCTGCACTACGTTGCTCATCGGTAGATCATGGCAGAGCCGCCTCCCCCCGTAAGGCTTCCGCCTGGCGCTCTATCGTTGCGAGCGCACGCTGCACCACGCTGCGCGAGAGGCTGAGCGTCTCGCCAAGCTCTGCGATCGTCGCCTCAGGGTGCGCCAAACGAGCGACGCTCACGCGTTGCAGTAGGCCTCCGGGCGGCAGGCCCCCCTCCTCGATCAACTCTGCCGCCGCACGTGCCTGGCGCATCCCGGCACGCACCGCACGCTGCAGGTTCGCCGTCTCTGCATTCACACTTCGGTTCAGTTCGCCACGAATCTGGCGCACCACACCGCGAGCCTCGATCTCAGAGATGGAGCTGCCCGCGCCCAGACGTCGCAACAGGTCCAAGATCTCTGATCGATCCTTCCAGACGATGACGCCTCGGCCGCGTCGCACGCGATACACCCCTGTTGCCCCATCAGCTGCGAACGTCGCCATGAGATAACGCGCCTCAACCTGCGTGAGCACGAGCTCCAGATGGATGCGGCCAGAGGCGAGCGAAAGTGACCCGCGGCTCAGGATGCGCCCCCGCAGAAAGGCGCTTCGGCAGTGCGCGGGCGCCTCTGCGGCGCTGAGTGCTCGGGCGCGCTTTAGCGCTCGATCGCTCGGAGAGATCTCCGTCTCATGTGATGTAGAGACGGAGCTGAGTCGATGCACGGTTCTGGCGATCGCAACATCAGAGCGTCGACCAGGGTCTGCGAGCGCATCAAGCTCTGCAGCGCGGCAACACTGGCGCTGTGGGTTGACCGCCGCAAGCTCATGCCGTATTGCGCTGACCAGGTCGCGCTCGTTTCGGCTCATCGTTCAGCCTTACGTAGGAGAGGCTTCAACTTCAGCAGTGCGTGCGCAAGAAGGAGCGAGTCGTGGAGGTGCGGACGAACCTTTGAGGCAATAGAGCGAACCAGAATGGGCGGGCGAGGTTCGCCGCCCGGGCCTGCTGCACGGGTGAAGCGCGGCTGCAGTTGTAGGCCAGGATCGGCAGCCCCCCTGCGTGCGATTCCCGCCGCAAGGACGAGATCGATCAGTCCCGCCCCTCCATGCTCCACTAGCGCGTCCATGTGCGCGTCGAGGCTCATCCCCTCGGTCTCCCCCTCTTGTTCGTCAACATTCGCCACCCAGATCAGCGGGGCACGCCGTGCTGCAAGCGCACTCCGAATCTCTGGAACCAACAGGTGTGGAATGAGGCTCGTGAAGAGGCTCCCAGGCCCAAGGACGAGGAGATCCGCCTGCGAGATCGCCGTCAGCGCACTTCGCGTTGCTCGCACTGAGGTTGAGTCAAGCGAAACGGAGGCAATGCCTCTGGTGCGAGCAAGACGCGCCTGCCCTATCACGCTAAGGCCAGCGCGGGTACGGCCACGAAGTCGGAGCGCCTCCGAAGTTGCCGGGATGACGCGTCCGCGCACGTTGAGGATGCGATGCACGCGTTCAATGCCGCGTTCAAGGTCGCCCCCCTCTTCAGCGATCGCCGCCGCAAGGAGGAGGTTGCCTACAGGGTGCCCACGCGTTGCGCCACGTTCAGCGGGGAGGCGGTGTTGCAACAGCGCAGCGGCCGTTGACTCTGCATCTGCAAGTGCGATCAAACAGTTGCGTAGATCCCCAACTGGAGGGATGCCAAGCCGCGCACGAAGGATGCCGGAGGATCCGCCATCATCGGCCATAGAGACGATGGCGGTGAGATCAACCCCCGCCCCCTTTAGCCCGCGGAGGGCCGTTGCCATCCCCGTGCCCCCACCGAGCACCACGATGCGGCGCTGACGACGCTGGACCTTCCGAGCGAGTGATCCGCTGCGGATCCAAGAGCGGAGCCCCACGACCGTTAGCTCCTGAGGATGTCGCGGTGCTCCACCACGATCGGCGCACCATCAGCAACCCCGGCGAGGCTCTTCGCAAGCGCCTCCACAATGGCAACGGAGCGGTGGCGACCACCGGTACATCCGATCGCAATGCTCAACCTGCCGCGTCCATCGGCGAGGTATGCGGCGAGCGTCTCCTGCAGGTAGCCACGGATTGATGCGGTGAGCTCCGCTCCAACTGGGTCGCCGAGCACGTAGTCGCTGATCTCCTTTGATCGCCCATCAAGTGGTCGAAGCTCTGGAACCCAGTGTGGGTTCGCGGCGGAGCGGACATCAAAGACGAGATCCGCTTCAAGCGGGATGCCATGCTTGTATCCGAAACTGGTGAGGCGAACGCCAACGCGCTCCTCGCTCTCTAGTGCCTCGCTGACCAGCCGATCACGTAGCTCGCGCCCGGTGAGGTCGCTCGTATCGATCACCGCATCGGCAGCCTCACGGGTGGCGCTCAGGAGGGCTCGCTCCGCGGCGATCGCCTCGGCGACTGAGCGCGGAGCGTCCACAGCGCCTCCGAG
>QWRJ01000031.1:0-8815 GCA_003670475.1 Candidatus Limnocylindrus primus
ACCGCTCGCCACCTCGTCCTGCACCATGTTGCAGTAGGCGCAGCCGCCGGAGCGAATGGAGAGTCGCGCCGAACCGCCGATCTCTTCGGCGAGTCGGTGCGGCACCTGCGGAAGGTCGTACGACTCAAAGCAGAGGTGATCCGTCATCGCCCCCGCCTGTGCCGCCGCGTTGCGGACAAACTGGATGTACGCCGTGGCGCCGTGTTCTCGCGCGGCGCGGATCTGGTCGCGGATCGCTGTGAGGAACTCCACCACAAGCACTGTTGGCACTTCGTCCAGCTCACGGTGCTCGCCGCGCGGCGCAATCAGCGTGGACCAGGATCCCGCACGATCAACATCGCTCAGCGTCATGAAGCCCGCATCCCCCGCCGCCGCATCGGTACGCGTCCCCACTGAGTGAAAGGCTCCTTGTCGCAACATGCGTCGCGCAATTCCACTCACCTCCCCCTTCTCGCAGTTTGCGCACGCCGCCGCGCGCGCACCGGAGAGTCGCGCCTCATGGAATCGCTCAGAGTCAAACTCGCGGTCCACCACCGTGGCCGACCACCAACCGGTGATCTCGTCGCGACGCAGCTCCCACATCCCGCCACCGCTCATACGCCAGACCCACTCATGTCGCTGATCGTAGCGCCCTCAAGGTACGCACCGATCGCCGCCGCGTAGGCCCGTGCGGCAACCTCGGCAACTTGGGCGACCGGCGGCGCGTCTGCGCCCACCGCGGCACGATCACCCGCCGCCACCGCCGCCCAGTCGCGCTCCAGCGCAATTGAGGTGGAGACCACCCCCGCATGGCCGCACGGATTGATCAAGCTGAACGCCTCAAGGTCGCGCCCCACATTGAGCGCCAGGCCGTGCCAGGCAACGCCGCGCTCCACGCGCACACCAACGGCGCCAATCTTTCGTTCGCCAATCCAGCAGCCTGGTGCACCGCCACGCCGCTCCGCCGCGACACCGTAGTGCGCGCACGCAGCAATCAGCGCGTCCTCTAGCGCACAGATGTGTTGCCGCAGAGAAATCCCCGCCGATCGCAGATCAATAATGGGATACGCCACCAGATGCCCAGGCCCGTGATAGGTCACTTCGCCGCCGCGCTCCACCCGTCGGAGTGCAATGCCGCGCACCGCGTACTCCGCCTCTGTTAAATGAAGGTGATCAAGCGTGGCGTTCTTCCCGAGTGTCAGCACCGGCTCATGTTCCAGCGCGAGGAAGGCATCAGCGCCACCCCCCTCGGCGCGCTCATCAACCATGCGCCGCTGTAGCGCATGCGCCTCGTCATAACCGACCCTTCCGAGCCAGCGGTAGCCGACCGATAGACGTGTCTCCTGCATAACCTGAGCGTAGCCTCCCCCGCTCCCCATGCGCTATCCTCACAGCCCACGCGGGAGTAGCTCAGTTGGTAGAGCGTCTGCTTCCCAAGCAGAAGGTCGAGAGTTCGAGACTCTTCTCCCGCTCCAGTCCCCTCTCCCCATTAGACTGCCGCCATGGCAAAAGATGGGAAGAAGCACCTAGAGAACACGGCGATCGAGACGCTCGCCGTCCACGCCGGCGAGGGGGCAGACCCCACCACGCGCGCGCATAACCTCCCCATCTATCAAACGGCAACGTTCACCTTTGAGACGGCGGATGAGAAGGAGGCGGCGGTTGACGGGGCGCTCGCCTGGGAGCCGAATCGCTACTTCTACACGCGCACCAACAACCCCACCACTGCGGCGCTAGAGGAGAAGCTCGCCGCACTTGAGGGGGCGGAGAGCGCGATCGCTTCGTCATCTGGCATGTCGGCCATCTCCGCAGGGCTGCTTGCGCACCTGAAGCACGGCGATCACCTGATCGTTGCCGACGATCTCTTCATCATTAGTCAGATCCTCTTCGCCGAAGACTTCCCCACCCGCGGCATTGAGGTGACGCCAGTGGCGATCACTGACCTTGCAGCGGTCAAGGCGGCGATGCGACCGAACACGCGCATCATCTTCGCCGAAGTGCTCTCCAATCCGTGGATGAGGATCAGCGACGTGCCGGCGCTGGCGAAGATCGCGCATGACGCTGGCGCGCTTCTCGTGATTGATAACACCTTCCTGAGCTCGGTCACGATTCGTCCGCTGGAGCACGGTGCGGACCTGGTACTGCAGACCACCACCAAGTGGATCTCTGGGCACGGTGATGCGCTCGGCGGAATCGCCGCAGGCTCCAAGGCGCTCGTTGATCCGATCCGTCGCCAGACCGATCTTCTCGGTGGTGCCGCCTCACCGTTCAACTCCTGGCTGATCGCGCGCGGCGCGCGCACCCTCCCGCTCCGCGTTAAGCGCGCCAGCGAGAACGCTACGAAGCTCGCCGCCTTCCTAGAAGGACACGAGAAGGTGGAGTGGGTACGACACCCGAGCCTCGCCTCGCATCCAGACCGGGCCGTGGCGGATCGGATCCTTGGTGGCAAGTGGGGCGGCATGCTCTCATTCAAGCCGCGCGCGGCCGCCGGCGTTGATCCGCTGGATGCGATGCGCGCCTTTGCCGACAACATCGCGCTCTTCGGCGTCGGTGTGAGCCTCGGCGAAGTTGACACGCTCGTCTATCCAATGCCGAAGCGTGGCGGAATCTTCCGCATCAGCGTGGGAATTGAAGGATCTGACGACATCATCCAGGAGTTCGATCGCGCACTGGCACACGTCAAGTAGATGCCAGCACAGCCACCAGCAGATGCGCTCCGCCTCAGCTGGGAGCAGCTTGATGCGCTCGTTGAGCGACTTGCTGGGGAGGTGATGCGGCTGGAGCCAAGCACGCAACCCGAGGCGATCCTCGCGGTGAGTCGCGGGGGGCTGGTTCCTGGTGCCATGCTGGCGTACCGCATGGGTCAACGCGACCTCTTGGTGGCGGTGGCTGAGCACTACGACGAAAGCGGCCGGCGTGAGCACGCAACGCTCATTCGCATGCCGCCAGATGAGGCGCTTCGTGGACGACGCATTCTCATCGTCGATGAGGTCTGGGAGAGTGGCCGCACACTACAACGTGTTGCAGAGGCGGCCGAAGCGGCTGGCGCAGCGGTGCGCATTGCCGTGCTTCACTACAAGCCGAGCCAGAGTGAGACGACGCGAACTCCAGATCACTATGCAGAGACTGCGACGGGATGGGTCATCTACCCGTATAAGGGGGGCGAATGAGCGGAAAGAACGGAAGAGGCGTGCTGTTGATGGTGGCAGCGGCCACTAACGCGCTTCTTTCACTACTCCTCCTCCTCGCTGGGATGGTCTTGATCGGGGGGCTTATCTACGTATCACTCGTTGCGGGCAACGAAAGCTGGGCCTCCCTCGGTGCACGTGCGGCGGCGGAGCTCGGTGAGGAGTTCGTAGCACTCCTTGAGCTGTTTGGAGTTGACGCCGCAGCCCTCCTTGAAGAGTTCGCCGCCTCCCAAGGGCTACCCGCATTTGATCGCTTCGCTCGCGATCTTCTCGCAGCGCTGTTTGTTGGTGTCGCACTCTTTATCCCATCTGGCGTTGCGTCGGGTCTCGCCGCGGCGCGTATCTGGCGACTGACGCCAGCGGCAGAACGCGGCGTGCTTCAGCTTTACGCTCTTGTGGTCACACTCCTCGGGGCGCTCGGGCTGCTCATTGCCGCTGCGCCGCATCTTATCTGGGGGCCGGTCTTAGTCGTTGGCCTGCTCACTCTGCTGGCGCTGCGTCGACCGCGCGCGGTGACCCCTCCGTACAGCGCTTAACTCGCCACCCGACGCACGCGCAGTGCGAGCCGCACAAGCGGACCGCGAATCGGACCCAGATCTAGATCGAGCGCACCAGGATACGCATGCACATCCCCGCCCCAGCCGGCCTTAAAGTGCGCAATGCCAGGCGTTACGAGGCCCCACATGTCGTACCAGGCACCGCCATGGGTGATCGCGCGTTCAATCGCGAATGCCTTCAGCGCGTATGGCGCGCGCAGCTCATTGCCGCGATCGGTGGCGCCACCGAATAGTTCGGTGCTCCCGCTCTCCGTGCGCACCACGAGCAGCGCGCCGAACACCTCAGAGGCGCCACCCGCGTCCGCCCCTTCTGCAATCAAGAGTTCTGATCGTGGGCCGAACGCACGCATCAGGTGGGCAAACGCCTCGCCGCTGCGCGCCGCAGCTCCAGTTCGCTCGCTAATGGAGTGCATCACGGCGCTCAACGACGGGAGCTCCTCTGGGCTACCGAGACGCACGGTCATGCCGTCGCTGATTGCTTGACGCGCGTACTGACGCCACTTGCTGCGCCACCCAGCGCGCACCGCCTCAACGCCCCCCGCCAGCGGGATGCGACGACTTGATCGCGGCTGAATCGGGGCCGCGAGATGTAAGCGCAGGTTGGCGCTGGCTGCGGCCGCATGCCACGGCGTGCGGAGCGAGGCGGTCAGCGCCGTGTCGGGCTGCACCACACTCCCTTCAGGGTCCATCAGTACCGAGTCGCCCGGCTCAAGTCGCACCAGCGTGACGCCATCGGCACGCAGTGAGCGCAGTGCGGCCAGCAGTTCAGCGCGGAGTACCGCGGCGATCTCTGGGCGCTGCGTTGCAACGAGTGGTGCGCGCGGTGCATAGGCGAGGCGACCGAGTGGCCCAGGGAGCGACTGCATCAGGAGTTGCGCCCCCGCCCATGCGCCACTCTGATGTGAGACAACAAGACGGATCGAAGTCCAGCCGGTGAGCTGCTTTGAGGTCGCCCAAGCGGCAAGTTGCGTGAAGGGGAGCTCGCTGATCTCCCCAGCAGCGTAGGCGCGCGCAAGACGCGCGTCCCATGCGGCGGGCTCTTCGCGAAGGGACGTGATCTGTTCGCTCATGCGCTAAGAGTACGCGCCCCGCTACCCTTGTGCGAATGAGTGAAGCCCGCCCCCTCCCACCGATCGCGCTCGACCCTGAGGGGGTCGTCTTTGATATGGACGGCGTCCTCTGCGACAGCGAACCGCTCTGGGCGGCGGCGCGCTTCGCCGTGGCGGAAGCGGTGGGAAGCAGCATCACCGAGGAGGACTTCCACCCCTTCTACGGCTCGAACACGGCGCAGTGGAGCGCTGGGATGGCGAAGCTCTTCGGTCACCCAGATGCGGCGGAGATTGCGCGCCTCACCATTGAGCATCTGCTGAACGCCTACAAGGGCGGCGCGATTCGACCAATCAACAGTGGTGTTGCCGCACTCCGTCGCGCCGCCGCACGCGGGCCGGTTGCCGTTGCATCCGGGAGTCCACGCGTGGTGATCGGCACGGTGCTTGAACTGCTCGGCCTCAACAGCGTTGTCCGCGAATACGTCAGCTGCGACGAAGTGACTGCAGGGAAGCCGCTCCCTGACGTCTATCTCGAGGCGTGTCGCCGCCTCAACATCACGCCGTCACGTTCACTTGCCATTGAAGATTCGCTCGCCGGCGCACGTGCAGGGAAGGCGGCGGGGATGACTGTTGTCCTTGTTCCGCTTGACGGCGCGCCATCATCGGCGGGGGCAGAGGAGTTCGCCGACGTGATCCTGAAAAGCCTGGACCAACTGCCGCTCGCGCCGCGGCGCTAGGAGACGGCTAGCTCTTGACGATTCCAACCTTTTCGCCGAGCGCATCGTTGGACGGCTCAATCAGGTAGCTCCCATCTTCAAAGATGATTACGGGGATCGACTTTGCGCCGGTAAGGGTCTCAATCATCTCTTTTGCTGCAGCATCGGCATCCACATCAACGTAGGTGAAGGGGACGCCATGTGCCGTGAGGTAGCCCTTTGAGCGACGGCAGTCGCCGCACCAGTCTGCGCCGTACATCGTGATCTTCTTCTCGTCGCTCATCTCACCCTCACTTCGTTCGGCCAGCGGCGCCAGCCATCACGTGAATCGTACCGCGTGCGCACTCTTTGGGACGACCGCCTACCCTACGGATATGCAGTTTGTGAGGATCCTCGGCTTCACCGCACTCGTCGCCGCAGAGTGGGTGCGCGGCATCGGCCTTGTCGCCGCCGGCGCGCTCACCTACGGACTCCTTGGAGGGGCGATGCCGCCAGAGGGTGGCCTTGACCGAGCCGTCGCGATCGCATCATTCGTCACGATCGCGCTTGGAGCGGCTGACCTCCTCTTCTCGGCGCTCTTCGCTGCAACGGCGCTCCGCCTCCGCGCGTTGCAACTCCCACCTGACCGTCCGGTCAACCTGCAGGCCGGCTGGAGCGCCGCCCTCTCCCTCCTCCTGATCGTTGCGGGGAACCCCCTCGCCCCCCAGATCACCATGCTGGCGCTCGCGAGCGTGGCGGCCGCCTCACTGCGCCTCATAAGGGACGAGAGGGGTCGGAACGGCTAGACTCCCCCGCATGGTTGGACCGGTTTACTTAACGAAGGCGGGACGCGAGGCGCTCGAGACCGAGCTGCACGACCTCGTCCACAATCAGCGCCCCTCCGTGATCGCGCGCATCAAGGCGGCGAAGGAGCTCGGCGATCTCCGCGAGAACGCAGACTACGAGATCGCCCGCAACGAGCAGAGCTTCATTGAGGGGAAGGTCCTTGAGATTGAAGAGAAGCTGCGCAACGCCGAGATGATCGACGAGCATGCCAGCACCGACCAGGTTGGCCTCGGCACCACCGTTGAGGTCACCGCGGAGCGGAAGACGCGAACCTACATGATCGTTGGCTCAACCGAAGCTGACCCGAGCGGGGAGCCGCCAAAGATCTCCAATGTCAGTCCGCTCGGCGCATCGCTCCTAGGGAAGAAGATTGGCGAGAAGGTTCAGGTCACCCTGCCAAACGGCGAGAGCGTGACCTACACGATCAAGAAGATCTCTTAAGGGCGCTGGGGTTCGCCCCCCAGACCGCTCCGCCGTCAAAATGTTCTGACTTCCAGATTGGAACGTCCTGCTTTATAGACTCAATCAGCGCGCGGCTTACGATATACGCGCGATCTCGATGCGGAGAGGCCACAACGGTAATCATGCTGATTCCCCCAACTGGAACCACTCCAACCGCATGAAGCACGCCAATTCCACCAACCCGAGCCAGGCCATCATCAAAAAGGCGCTCACAGATATCTGCAAGCTCACTCTCGGCATATCCTTCAGCCGCCTCATATTCAAGATGGTGAACTGCGTGGTTCGCAAACGGGGCGGCCGCGAACTCCTCTCCGGGTGCCGGTGTACCTGCCGTCACCCTTGTCCGGCCAACAAAGATCACCACCGCGCCGTCTTCGTCCGTTGCCACTTCGGCAACAAGCCTGGAGACGTCAGCGTCGCGCAGTGGTGATGCAACGATTCGCGTGACGATTCGAGGCTCCGCACCCCCGCTTGCAGGGGGGAGGAGTGCATACTCCTTCTCTTCAGAAACACGGATCTGGGAAAGGTTCGCGTCTCTCGCAATAAGGAGGCCGTCCACTCCAATGCGAATGTGTGGCTGCAAAGCGGAGAGTGTTGGACGTGAAGTGAAGAACTCATCGACAAGATTGGCAAGGGTGGCCTCTTCTGGGAGATCTATTGTGACCACGCTCGCCCCTTCGCGCGAGCGGAGCAGTGCGTAAAGACGGACGCTGATGCGCATGCGCTAAACGAAGATCCCCGCACCGAAGAAGAGGCCGCTCGCAAGGATCGTCCCAGTGGCAACAGCACCGAGGTCGATGTAGAGCAGCCCAGTCGCAGACTCCATAGAGCGCGCCTTCGCGGTACGCCACCCGGCGTAGGTGAGGAGCGCTGGGAAGATCAGGCCGATGGTGAGTCGCAGGATGGCGAAGAAGTCCCAGCCGGAGCCGAGGCCGCCGAGTCCGAGAAGCTGCCAGATCAGGAAGAGGGTCCCTTGCACGGCAATGCCAATCCCGAGTGCGCGGCTAAGAAGCAGGAGTGGCGCCTCAGGAAGTTTTGGCGTTACCAGATACCAGTGCGCAAGGATCATTGCGGCGAAGGCGCCCCCCGTCACGGCGGAGAGGATCAACAGTTGCGAGAGGAGTGCAACGGCGATCAGTGGCGTTGGCGCCCAGCCAACCGCACCAACGATCAGGACGGCAACGCCGGCGATGACGGTGAGTGCGCCGACGCGACGACCATCACTACCGCGTGCGATGCGCAGCATCCAGAGTGTGGCGAGTGATGCGACGAGAACAAGGAGGAGGCGGCGCAGCGCATCGATCTGCGCGCCAGCGGCGTGGATCGGCGCGGCGGCATCTGGGCTCGGGAGCGCCCCGTCGGCGAGCCAGGCGAGGAAGGCCCAGCCCCCAGCGGCGAAGACGGTGAAGCCGCGGTAACCGCGCGTCGCCTCAGCACGGTGCGTGATCAGGAGGAGAGCGGCCAGCGAGCCGACCGCGAGCCCCACGAGCACCACCCAGTTGATGAAGGCGAGGGATCGGGCGATGCTCTCTGCAGACATACTGCGAGCCTAACATCCACCCACGCCGAGCCTGATCTCGCCAGTCCGCCGTAGATCGGCGAGAATAGCCGTCCGCCCAGCGTGCGGCGTAAGGAGGAGCATGAGCGACGAACAGCAGGGCAAGCGACGCAAGGTGGTACTCCCGCCAGTTGACGCTGTGCTCAGCACCCCGCGCAACACCGCGTCCGAAGAGGAGGCGCCAGTCGAAGCGGTGCGCGCAATCGCCGCGCTTCTTGGCCGCGCCGCAGCTCCTGGGCGTCGTGCCGCTTCAGCGCCGAAGGTCACCGAGACCGCCCTCAGTCCGATCGGTGACCGTGAGGTGCAGATCCAGGGTGTCATCGGTGCACTCAACGATGAGCAAGATGCTGAATTCCGCGACGCGCGGAAGCGACTGAAGCGCGCGCAGCGTCACGTTGAAGAGATACTCGAACGACTCGCCGCCGCAACGCCAGAAGGACTATCCGGCTAACGAAGAGTTACTGCGGATCAGCGAGGACGA
>QWRJ01000031.1:8871-9308 GCA_003670475.1 Candidatus Limnocylindrus primus
CTCCTTCACACCGCCGTACGGCATGTTGTCGATGCGATAGGTAGGAACGTCATTCACGATCACACCGCCAACCTCAAGTTGGTCAAACGCGGCGCGGACATGCGCGAGGTCGTTACTGAAGAGTCCGCACTGCAGACCGAAGCGGCTCTCGTTCACTGATGCGATCACCTTGGAGAAGTCGCTGTAGCGCTCAAGGATCACGACTGGCGCAAAGGCCTCATCGCTGCAGATGCGCGCGCTACGTGGCACGTTGGTGAGGATGGTTGGCGCGAAGAGTCGCGGTTCGGCAGCCGTGAGTGGCGCGCCACCCGCTAGGACGCGCGCGCCCGCGGCGACCGCCTCGGCGATCCACTCCTGCGTGCGCTTCGCCGCGCCGTCATCAATGAGCGGGCCAACGTCGGTCCCCTCATCGGCTGGGTCGCCGACCTTCAGTTGTG
>QWRJ01000032.1 GCA_003670475.1 Candidatus Limnocylindrus primus
AATCGCCGCGCGCTCCTCTTCACCAAGCGTTGTCTCACTCGTTCCGTTCATCACACGCTTGACATAGATACGCGTGCCAACACGCGCGTGAAGTGTGGTGATCACAACGCCGCTGCCGCCATCATCAAGGAGTGCAAGCGAACTACTCTGCCCAGCCCCCGCGTCGTCATAGGCCTGGAACTGGACGTGCCCAACGCGGCTCACCGCGCGATCCGCAGCCGCCTCAAGTTCGGTTAGGCGCCCCTCGCTCACAGCGAGGCGGGTCGCATGCTCAGTGACTGCAGCGAGCGCCCGAGTCAGCTGCGCTCCACCGGTGGTCGCCTCCCCCTCGCTCATCAGTTCGCCGAGGGCTCGCTTTGCCGCTCCTGCGCGGCGGAGGGCGAAGAGTGCAAGCAAGAGCCCGAGCGCCCCAAGCGCTACAGCTGCCCCAGCGCGGCGTGTTGTTGTCTCAGTTTCCATCACCCCGATCGTATCAGCCCCCCTGTGCCAACTAGTCGTCACGCAGACTCCGCTATCCTGCCCAAGACGCAGCAGCAGGACCCATCACGAGGAGGAGTCATGGCGAAACCAGAGAAGCGCTTCCGAGCGGACCAGCGCCCAAAGAAGGTGCGCCCTACGCCGGTGAAGCGTGGTCTAACCGCGGCCGAAGAGGCGGCGGCCGCCTCCTTTGAGGCGAGCCTAAACACGCCGCGCGTGGTCAACGCACCAGCCGCGCCGATCAGCATCAACAGCCGCACCGCCTCAACGCAGCGGCTCGCCGCAGAGGTCAGCGCCGAACTCCCTGTCGTTCGTCGCGACCTCCGTCGCATTCTCGCTACCTACGGTGCGCTCCTTGGTCTCCTCGCCGCGATCTGGATCGTAGCGACGCTGACCGGCTTCATCAGCGCCTAAGCGCGCGGGCCGATGGCACGCATCGTCGTCGCCGAGGCGATCGCCGCCGCTGGACTGAGTGCGCTGCAGGCTGCAGGGCATGAGATTGCGGACCTCACAGGCAAGCCACGCGAGGCGCTCCTCTCCGCCCTTGCTGGCGCAGACGCACTCATCGTCCGATCACAGGTCCAGGTTGATGCTGCGCTGATCGCCGCTGGACCTCAACTAAAGATCATCGGGCGCGCCGGTGTTGGAATTGACAACATTGACGCAGTGGCGGCGGAGCGCGCGAACATTCGCGTGGTCAACGCACCAAACGGCAATACGATCGCAGCGGCGGAACAGACCTTCGCGCTCCTCCTCGCCGTGGCGCGACACGTGCCACGCGGCGACGCCTCCGTACGAAGTGGCGCATGGATCCGCGGCGAGCTGAAGGGCTTCGAGCTGAAAGGTAAGCGGCTTGGCATCATTGGGTTCGGACGCATCGGCCAAGCGGTGGCAAAGCGAGCTGCGGCGTTTGAGATGGAGGTTGTCGCAAGCGATCCGGTCGTGACGGCGCAGCAGGCGGCGGCGTTCGGCGTGAAGCTGCAGACCCTGGATCAACTCCTCGCGGATTCAGACATCATCAGCCTGCATCTGCCAGCACTCGGCGATGCCCCACTGATCGGTGCAGTTGAGATCGCCAAGATGAAGCGTGGTGTTGTGCTCCTCAACGTTGCCCGCGGGAGCCTCGTTGACGAAGTAGCCCTTGCGGCGGCGCTAGCCTCTGGTGCACTTGGAGGTGCTGGGGTTGACGTCTTCGCCAATGAGCCACCAGCTGGATCACCGCTGCTTACGGCACCACACACCGTCCTTGCACCACACCTCGGCGCGCAAACCGTTGACGCACAGATCGCCGTTGCGGTGGAGGTTGCAGAACAGATCGTGAACTTCTTTAAGACACCGCGCGCCTAACTCAATCCGGCCTACGTCGAGCCGCTCAGAGTGCAGCAGAAGTTACTCGCCGCCCGCCTTCGGCTTTGCCGCTGGCGTTGGAGTTGACGGGCTGCTCTGCGCTGGGGTTGCGGAGGCTATAGGTGCTGCCGTTGATCCTGAACTCTCTCGTCGCTCCAGCTTTGCCCAGCCGCTCCCCTTGAAGTGCACGCTCGTCGCTGAAAACTGACGCTCAAGTGGACCGCCGCACCCGTCGTGGGTGCGCTTCGTCTCGTCATCAATGCCGTGTAGCAACTCCACCGTCGTGTCGCATCGCGTGCAGTGATAATCGTAGAAGGGCATCAGCTCCCCCGCTCTAGGCGTGCGATCTCGTCACGGAGCTCCGCAACACGACGCTCTGCGCCAGCAACGACCGCTGGTGGCGCCTTCCCCGTGAATGACGGATCGGCGAGACGCGCCTCTGCGGCGGTGAGTTGTGTACGCGCGGCGGCAAGATCACGATCACGACGCGCGCGATCCGCGCCAATCGTTGCCGCATCTGCCTGCGGCGGCATCAGTCGGCCAGTGAGCGCGTTCGAGACCACCAGGAGGCCCTCTTCGCCGTCAGGGAGTGAGGCGGCAATGGTGAGTGGCTTTACGCGTGCGAGTCGCTCGATCGCTGCACGGAGCCGCTCGCCTGACGCGGCAAGATCGGCGGGGGCGGCAACGGTGAGCGGGACCCATGCGCCGGCTGGGAGTTTCGCGGTGGTTCGCGCCGCACGCACCTCACGCACAAGGTCGAGCCACTGATCAATGGAACTGCGACCGCCCTTCGCCACAGCAGCGTGCCGCTCTGGCCAGGCGGCGGTGGCAAGAAGTCCACCCTCACCTTCGTGGTGCGGAAGCGCCTCCCAGATCCCTTCGGTGATGAACGGCGCGATCGGGTGCAGCAGGCGCAGCAGTGCGTCGAGCCCATCAACCAGCGTCCACCAGACGGCGGCGCGCTCCTCCGCCGAGCGTGTCTCGTCGGCAAGGGTGACCTTGGCGAGTTCGATCGCCTGGTCGCAGTACTCGGCCCAGATCGCGTCATAGATGCGCTGCGCCGCCTCGGAGAATCCGTATCCGGTCAGGTTGCGGTCAACATCTTCAACCGCCGTGCTGATGCGCGACGCGAACCATGCGCCGAACTCACCCGCCGCCGCCTGCGCACTCGCCGCGTCGGGACGCTCACCCGTCACCTCAGGGGGACGCGCACCGAGCACATAGCGCGCCGCGTTCCATAGCTTGTTCATGAAGTTGCGCGCGTTCTCCAGCTTCTCTGGCGAGAGGCGCTGATCCGCGCCGGCCGATGTTCCAGAGACGAGCGCAAAGCGCAGCGCGTCGGCGCCGATCTCATCAATCAGTGAGAGCGGGTCGACCACGTTCCCCTTCGTCTTGGACATCTTCTGGCCCTCAGGGTCGCGCACCATGCCGTGCAGATAGATCGTTTCAAATGGCGGCTCGCCCATCAGCTCAATACCGAGCATCATCATGCGCGCCACCCAAAAGAAGAGGATGTCGTGACCCGTCTCCATGACTTGCGACGGGTAGTAGCGTTTCAGATCGCTCGTCTGATCTGGCCAACCGAGCGTGCTAAACGGCCAGAGACCAGAGCTGAACCAGGTGTCAAAGATGTCGCTCTCCTGCACCAAGCTCTCAGCGAGCGCCCCGCACTCGCTGCAACCGCTTGGACCTTCAACTGCGGCACTTACGGTGATGTGGCCATCGGCGCAGTACCAGGCGGGGATGCGATGCCCCCACCAGAGCTGGCGACTCACGTTCCAATCGCGAATCTCGGTGAGCCAGTGCTCCCACGTCTTCTCAAAGTGCGCAGGGACAATGCGCGTCTTCCCTGAACGCGTAGCGGCGAGCGCCTTCTCTGCGAGCGGCTTGGCACGGATGAACCACTGTGTGCGCAGACGCGGCTCAAGGATGTCGTTGCTGCGCTGACATCGCGCCGGATTCGCCGTGTGTGGCTTTACCGAGACGAGGAGGCCGAGCGCATCGAGCGCCGACACGATCGCCTTTCGCGCCACAAATCGCTCCATCCCAGCGAACGGCTTCGGCGCGTCAGCCACAATGTGCGCCGCCTCATCCAAGATCGTCAGCGCTGGAAGGTTGTGCCGCAGCCCAACCTCGCGGTCGTTCGGATCGTGGGCGGGCGTCACCTTCACAGCACCGGTGCCGAACGCCTGGTCAACAAAGTCGTCGCCGAGAATCGGAACGGGGCGGTCAACAAACGGAATGATGACGCGCTTTCCGATCAGCTGCGCGTAGCGTGGATCGCTTGGGTGCACCGCAACGGCGCTGTCACCGAGCAGCGTCTCAGGACGTGTGGTGGCGACGACGATCCCTTCGCGAGGCGCACCGCCCTCCAACGGGTAACGGATCTCCCAGATCTGCCCGCTCTCCTCTACGGCAATCGACTCAAGGTCCGAGACGCTCGTCTTGCAGCCAGGGCACCAGTTGACCAGTGCCTCGGTGCGATACGCGAGACCGCGCTCATAGAGTGTGGCGAATGCGGTGCGCACGGCGCGGCTGGAAACTTCGTCCATGGTGAAACGGGTGCGACCCCAATCGGCGGATGCGCCGAGACGGCGGAACTGTCCAAGGATGACGCCGCGCGTCTCCTCCATAAAGCGATCCATCCGCTGCAGGTAGCGATCGCGTCCGAGGCTGCTGCGACTCTCCCCCTCTTCCGCAATGATCTTGTCCAGCACGAACTGCGCCGCAATTGAGGCGTGGTCCACACCGGGAAGCCAGAGTGTTGGTCGCCCCTCCATGCGCGCGCGGCGCGTCAGCAGATCTTCCAACGTGACGAAGAGGGCGTGTCCTACATGGAGGCCGCCCGTGACGTTTGGCGGCGGCATGATGATCGTGAACGGCGGGAGGTCCGCCTTGGCGACGCTATCGCCCCCCTCTGGGTTGCCGTAGTCGCTTGCCGCCCAGCGCGCCGCAACCTGCGGCTCAATCTCGCTCGGGGTGTAGGAGGAGCCGAGCTCGCGCGGAGCGCTCACGCCGAAGCGCGCGGCGCCGCCTTGCGTGGGCGCTGCAGTGGGCCCGCCGCCCGCTTTGCATCACTCGCTACGGTGCCGATCTCTGATTCGCTCAGCAGGAGGGGCGACACGCCGTCGGTGACGGCCTCCTCCGTCACAACGCAGCGGCGAACATCGCGGCGATCTGGCATCTCATACATGGTGTTGAGGAGTGTCTCTTCCACCACAGCGCGCAGCGCACGCGCGCCCGTCTTTCGCGCTAGCGCCTTCTCCGCCGTTGCGCGCAGCGCCCCTGGGGTGAACTGCAGCTCAACCTTGTGAAGCTCAAAGAGTCGCTGGTACTGCTTCACGAGTGCGCTCTTCGGCTGCACAAGGATCGCCACCAGGTCATCAAGCGTCAGTCGGTCGAGGGCCACCACCATCGGGAGTCGTCCAATAAATTCTGGAATCAGTCCGTAGCGAAGGAGATCGTCTGGCATCAACTGCTCCAGAACGCGTTCGCGCTCGTCGCTCCCCTTCGGCGCATCTGAGCCGAAGCCGATCCCGCGTCGGCCAATGCGATCGGCGACCATCTTGTCCAGCCCTTCAAATGCACCACCACAGATAAAGAGAATGTTGGTGGTGTCAATCTGGAGGTACTCCTGGTGCGGATGCTTCCGGCCACCCTGTGGTGGAACGTTCGCAACGGTCCCTTCAATGATCTTCAGCAGTGCCTGCTGCACGCCCTCACCGGAGACGTCGCGCGTGATTGATGGGTTCTCCGCCTTGCGCGTGATCTTGTCGATCTCGTCGATGTAGATGATGCCGCGCTGTGCGCGCTCAATGTCACCATCAGCCGCCTGGATGAGACGCAGCAGGATGTTCTCAACGTCCTCACCAACGTAGCCCGCTTCCGTGAGACTCGTAGCGTCCGCAATGCAGAAGGGCACGTCAAGGAAGCGCGCGAGCGTCTGCGCAAGGAGCGTCTTCCCCGAACCAGTTGGGCCAACGAGCAGGATGTTTGACTTAGCGATCTCTACGCCATCTGGCGAAGCAGGTGCGGCGATGCGCTGATAGTGATTGTGCACGGCAACGGCGAGCGAACGCTTCGCACGCTCTTGGCTGACCACATGCTCGTTAAGTGCGGCATGAATCTCGCGCGGCGTTGGCGTTGTGTTGCCCCAGGGGTTGCTTCGGGCTGGCGCACTCGGCGAAGGGTCAACAGCGATCTCGGCGCAGAGCGCAATGCACTCGTCGCAGATGTAGACGCCCTGTCCCGCGATCAGCTTACGAACCTGTTCCTGCGTCTTACGACAGAACGAGCAGCGATACGAACCACTTCCGGGCCCGCCAGCCTTCACGCGCCGTCCGCCGCTACGCGTCCCTTCGCGCGGTCCGCCGCCAGCAGTTCCGTCGTCCGCAGCCGCCATCGCGTTCGCTCACTTCCTCTTCGGTGGAACGATCGCAGGGAGCTTGTAGACCTCGTCGATGATGCCGTACTCCACCGCCTCCTCTGGCGAGAGGAAGAGGTCGCGGTCGGTATCCTTCACCACCTTGTCGATCGGCTGACCGGTGTGCGCGGCGAGGATCTCCTGAGTGGTTTTGACCAGCTTCTCCATCTCCTTCACCTGGATGAAGACGTCTGGCGTGTTGCCACGGAATCCGCCTGAGCCCTGGTGAATCATGATGCGGCTGTGCGGCAACGCGAAGCGTCTGCCAGGTGCACCTGCGGCGAGCAGGACGGCGCCCATTGACATGGCGATGCCAGTGCAGATGGTGCTCACTGGTGCGCGCACGTACTGCATCGTGTCGTAGATCGCCAAGCCAGAGGTGATCACGCCACCTGGGCTGTTGATGTACAGGAAGATCTCCTTCTCGGGATCCTCAGCATCCAGGAAGAGGAGCTGTGCAATCACCAGGTTCGCAATGTCGTCTTCGACGCCTGCGCCGAGGAAGATAATGCGCTCCTTGAGGAGGCGCGACCAGATGTCGTAGGCGCGTTCGCCCTTACTGGACGACTCAATCACCATTGGTACGAGCATTGACCCCTCCTCTCGTTTCGCCCTTCTAACGGCCCGCGTCTGGGCCGCGTTGTGTGGAGGGTGAGTTTACTTGGCGGAGCGCTTTGCGGGCGAACGCTTCGCTTTGGGAGCGTCAGCCGACCCGCTCGTGAGGCTCGCCGCAGGGCTGGGGGCGGGGCTGAGCACGGGGCGTGGCGGGCGCTCGGGTCCCCAGCTCGGCCAGGCGCTCGAGTTGGCATCGAACCAGTCCTCAACGATCTTCTCCACCACAAGCGAGCGGCGGAGTGAGGCACGAATGGCGCGACGGCCGCGCTCAGAGGCGAGGTAGGCTTCCAGCTTCCGCTGCCCCTGCACCTGCGGCTGCGCTCGGCGCACCTCTTCATCAATGAGCTCTTCTGGTACCTGAATCCCTTCGGCGCCGGCAACGGCGGAGAGGACGAGCAGGGTGCGTGCGCGGCGCTCACCGCGATCGCGGAGCTCTGCGCGAATCTCTTCGGCACTCTTTCCTGCCGCTTCTAGGTACTGATCAAAGGAGAGACCCTGTCGTGCAATTGATCGTGCCAACTCATCAACAAGTCCGTCGATCTCCTCTTCGATCAACGGGTCGGGAATCTCAACGGTGGCGTTTTCCATGGCGTACTCCACGATCTTGTCGGCAAACTCGTGGCGGCCGCGATCCGCAGCGCTCGACTTCAGCCGCGTCAGGATCTCAGCGCGGAGCCCATCAACGTCCTCAACGTTTGCCACCTGCTTGACGAATGCGTTATCAAGTGGTGGCGGAATGCGTGCACGCAACTCTTGGATCACCACCTCAAATCGAGCAGCCACGCCGCGCAGCGACTCCTCCTGATAGTCGTCCGGGAAGGTCACCGAGACGGTCGTCGCGTCGCCGACCTTTGCATCCGTAAGCTGCGCTTCAAAGCCTGGGATGAGTCGCTCGGAACCGAGCACGATCGGCATGCGCTCGGAGGAGGCGCCATCAATTGGCGAGTCGTCCTTCGCGCGGTAGCCAGTGAACGAGATGATCGCGTAGTCGCCCATTGCGGCTCCGCGCTCTGTCACTGGCGTCAGCACCGCGTAGCTGTCGCGGAGATCGTCAATGACCGCATCAACCTTCTTCGCGTCAGGCTCTTCAAAGGTCGGCGTGAACTTGAACTTCTGATAGTCGCCAAGCTTCACCTCTGGCGGAACGGAGACGGTGGCGGAGAAGCTGTACTCAACGCCCTCCACTGCTGGCTGCGCCTCAATCTTCGGGCTCGTCAACGGGAGTGTGTCTGACTCCATGATTGCCTTGCGGTAGCCGCGCTCAATCAAAATCTCTGTTGCCTCTTCCAGGATTCCCGTGAGGCCGGAGAACCGCTCCACTACGGCGCGTGGCGCCTTGCCGGGACGGAAGCCTGGGATTCGGCTGCGGGATGCAACCTGGCGCACCGCACTGGTGATCGCCGATGCCACCTCGTCGGCGGGCATGACGATCTCAAGGAGCACGCTGCTCTTTGGACCAGGTGTAGAGGTGACCTTCATGCGGTCAACGATAGCGGAGATGTTGCACCTTGATGGTGGGCGAGGTGAGACTCGAACTCACACGTCGTTACCGACACCAGCTCCTAAGGCTGGCGCGTCTACCATTTCGCCACTCGCCCCTAAACATCATGGGTGGATCCGCCCGTTTCGTCCACCCGCCCACCGCTACGCGCAGCGCTCGGTCGTGGATCAAGGAGCGCATCAATCACGGCGCGGCCACCCTTCTCCGCAGCGGCAGCGGCGAGCCCGGCAGCAAACGCGCCAACCACGCCACTCCTCTCTGCTGATCCACGTGTGCCCTCGCCGCTCGTCCGCGGCTTGCGAGCCCCAGTGAGCCAGCGCAACCCGAGGAGGGAGAGGGCGGCGAGTAGTCCGATCACCTGGAGCGGATGCTCGCGCAGCTCCTTTCCAAGGCCGCCGCTCAGTCGGAGCCTTCGCGCGATGCTGCGTGAACCCTCCACTGATGCACTTCGCGCGCTGCGCAGTTGCTGCACTTCGCGCGCAACGTTCGGTCGCGCATCAAGGAGCGCCTCTAGGCGCTGCTCGTGCGTCCGATCGCTCGCATCTCCGTTCATGCATCACCGCCACGATCAGGTCGAATCCGCTCAGCGGCGCGAGTCAGTGTCTCAGCAACGCGCGTGATGGTGCGACGGAGTGTCCCAATGGCAGCATCGGCACTCCCGATCGCCTCCCCCACCTCAGCCGCAACACCGCCAAGCGCCTCTTCACGAAGATCTGCCAGCGCTTGCGCCGTTGCGCG
>QWRJ01000033.1 GCA_003670475.1 Candidatus Limnocylindrus primus
CTTTGCGATTCGGCCAGAGAAGATCCGCCTCGGCGAGCCTACGGACAAGGTGGGGGCGGACGAGCATTCTGCGCTCGGCAAAATCAAAAATGTGGTCTATCTAGGAGCCGAGACACGCTTTATCATTGCCTTAGACATGGGCGGCGACCTAATGGTGACGCAGCAGAACCTGAAGGAGTCGTCAATGGAGGCGCTCTCCGCGCAGGGTCGGGCGGTCCGACTCACGTGGAAGCGGGTACACGTGCTGACCCTTGCGGAAGATCCGCAGGTGGCTACAGCGTAGGTAGCGGAGGGAACATGAAGCGATTCAAGGGAGTAACCCTGTTGGCAGTACTCGCGCTCCTGGTAGCCGCGTGCGGCGGTAGCACCGGCGAGAGTGCCGCGCCATCGGGTGATGAGAAGCCGGCTGGTTGGCTCGAAGCGCTCGGTGAGGCCGAGGGCGAACTCAACCTCATTATCTGGCCAGGCTACGCAGAGCGCGGAGAGTACGAAGGCTTCAACTGGGTTGATCCGTTTGAAGCGGAGACCGGTTGCAAGGTCAACGTTACCGCGATGACTGACTCAAACAACGGCGTTCAGCTGCTCCAGTCGGGGCAGTATGACGGCGGTTCGTTCTCTGGCGATGCGTCAGTTCGACTGATGACGGCTGGTGACGTTGCGCCAGTGAATGTTGACTTGCTCTCAAATTACGCGGCAGTGTTTAGTGGCCTGAAGAATCAGGCGCACAACTCCAAGGACGGCATGCCGTATGGCGTCCCACACGGCCGTGGACCAAACCTCTTGATGTGGAACACCGATGTCGTAACCACCGCCCCAACTTCGTGGGATGCGGTTTGGGACGGCACCGCTGCTGTCAACGGGAAGATCAGCATTTACGATTCGTCAATCTATATCGCCGATGCTGCAATCCACCTGATGGCAAAGCAACCAGAGCTTGGCATCAAGAACCCATACCAGCTCAACGAAGAGCAGTTCGCCGCCGCGATTGACCTGCTGGAGAAGCAGCGAGATCTTGGGGTGATCTACTGGGGTAGCTATGCCGACCAGGTTGCTGGCTTTGCAAGCGGCGATCTCGTGATCGGCACCACATGGCAGTTCATGGCAAACGTTCTCGGCGGCGACACAACTGCGCCGAAGGTCGAGACGGTGATGCCAGAAGAGGGGTCGACCGGCTGGTCAGACACCTGGATGATGGCAACAAAGGCCGCGAATCCAAACTGCATGTACCTCTGGATGAATCACATGATGTCCGCTGAGGCGAACGGCCAAGCGACAGTCTTCTTCGGTGAGGCTGCCACGAGCGTGGCTGCGTGTGATTACGCTGAGACGATCGCCCCGGGTCACTGCGAGCTGACCCATGCGAGCGACGAAGCGTACTGGGAGACCATTTGGTACTGGGCAACGCCGCGGGAAGACTGCGACGATGCCGATTCAGCAACGACCTGCAAGACCCAAGACGATTGGGTTGAAGCATGGACGACGCTGCGCGGCAACTGAGCTGCGTAGTTAGCGCTGAACCCGGACGGGGCCCCTCGAAGATGATGCATCTCGGGGGGCCCCGCCCTTTCCATTCGCAGGCGTCGCGATCATGATTCGGCGTATCACCGGCTGGTTCAACCGACACCCACGCGCAACCCTGGGCGCGCTCCTCGCTGGCCCGCTCGGTTGGATCAGCGTTGTCTATCTCGGTTCACTCCTCATCCTTTTGATGCACGCCTTCTGGTCGAAGGACTCGTTTACTGGGAAAGTAGAGCCGTTCAACTGGACGCTCGATGCCTTTGTGCAGATCTTGAGCAACCCCGTTTACTTTACGATTGCCGCACGCACCATCGGCATTGCACTCCTCGTGACCATCTCTGCAGCGGCAATTGCGCTGCCAGTGGCGTACTACATGGCGCGGATCGCCTCACCGAGGAAGCGCGCACTCCTCCTTGTCGCCGTGACCATGCCGCTCTGGGCCTCGTATCTCGTCAAGATCTACGCCTGGCGGACCATCCTTCAGACAAACGGCCTGCTTGGCTGGGCGATCTCACCGTTCGGGCTGGAGGGGCCCGGGCTAACCGAGATCGCAAACTCGTGGCTTGTTCTCACCTACCTCTGGCTCCCGTACATGATCCTTCCGGTGTATGCGGGACTTGAGCGAATTCCAAACTCGCTGCTTGAGGCCTCCGCTGACCTTGGCGGTCGCGGCTGGATCACATTCCGTCGCGTTATCTTCCCGCAGCTGATCCCAGCCCTGGCGGCCGGCTCCATCTTCACCTTCTCGCTGAGCATCGGTGACTACATCGTCCCCGATCTTGTCTCAGACGCGAAGTTCATTGGCAACGTGATCTATGACAACTCAGCGCTCGGCAGCTTCCCCGTTGCGGCCGCCTTCTCATTCGTGCCGATCGTGGTCATGATCGGCTATCTCCTCTTTGCGCGCCGCCTCGGTGCATTTGAGTCGCTCTGATGCGGCGGGGGAGTGAGCATGGTTGAGTCGCCGCTTGTTCGAGCCGCCCTACGCATCTTCACTGGTGCGGTGATGGTCTTTATCTACCTTCCTCTGGTGATCCTTGCGGTGTACGCATTCAATGCGAGTCCTCTCGGCGGGTGGCCGCCGAGCGGTTTCACGCTAGACTGGTTCGGTGAGGCGGCGGGGAGCCCGGCGATCAGAGACGCGCTTTCAAACTCGCTCACGGTAGCTACCATCTCGACTCTGCTCGCGCTGATCCTTGGCACACTCGCGGCACTCGCAATGCAGCGTTACAGCTTCTTTGGAAAAAACTCGATCTCTTTCCTCTTTGTTCTCCCGATCGCACTTCCGGGCGTTGTTACAGGAATCTCACTGCAAAGCAGCTTCAAGCTCTTTGGCATTGACCTTGGCCTCCACACCATCGTGATCGCCCATGCGACGTTCTGTGTTGTGGTTGCTTACAACAATGTGGTGGCGCGTCTGCGCCGACTCCCACGCAGCCCAGAGGAGGCATCCGCAGACCTTGGCGCTGACTCATGGATGACCTTCCGTCGCATCACGCTGCCAGGCATGCGCACTGCACTCCTCTCCGGTGGGCTCCTTGCTTTCGCCCTCTCATTTGACGAAGTGATCGTGACCCTCTTCGCCGCCGGACCGGGCGCGCGCACCCTCCCAATCTGGGTGTTTAGCGAGTTGCAGCGCTCCTATCAGCTCCCCGTCGTCAACGTGGTCGCGCTGCTCCTTGTTCTTGTCTCCGTGATCCCCGTCTGGATTGCGCAGCGCATCGGGGGCGGAGAGATTGCGCGGGGTGGGCGCTAGTTAGAACTGTTCAGACCCCTGAGCTTTCTGCGCTGCGTTCTCGACGAATTGCTCGAACGACGAAGGCGACGGCTCCTGCCCACGTGATGACGATGGCAGCGTAGATCAACAGGAACGCGTCTCCGGAGATCCCTGCGGCGGCGAGCAGCACCCGTGCATTGGTGAAGCAGATGAATCCGCCAACGATGACCCCGAGAAGCCGAGGATTCAGATGGCGCACGAGGTAGGCGGCAATTGGAGCGGCGACTAAGCCACCGGCAAGAAGCGCTGCAACATAGTCAAGGCGCACGCCAGCAACTCCAATCCCAAAGATGAACCCAGCACTCGCAGCGACCGCCACGACGAACTCACTTGCGCTCACCGTTCCAATCACGCGATTAGGTGCGAGTCGGCCATCAGCGAGAAGCGCAGGCGTGGCGACTGGTCCCCAGCCCCCGCCCCCAGTTGCGTCAACAAATCCTCCAATCAAGCCGAGAGGGATGAGAAAACGAAGTCGTGGCGTCCCTTTTCGGAGTGCTCTTAAGCCGCCTCGCAGGTATCGCAAGACCACGTACACGCCCAGCGCGAAAAGCAAGAGGCTTGAGAGTGGGCGTGAAGATTCTGTCGAAAGCGCCGAGAGTAGTGTGGCGCCGATGAACGCCCCAATCCCCCCCGGGAGCGCAATCCTTCGAACAACTTTCCAATCGACGTTTCCGAATCGATGGTGTGCGAGGCCTGAACTAGCACCCGTACCAATTTTTGCGATATGAACTGAAGCCGAGGCGGCAGCAGGTGACAGTCCAATCAGCAACAGAATCGTCGACGAAGTGATGCCGTAGCCCATCCCTAGCGCGCCGTCGACAAGCTGCGCGGCAAACCCAGCCACGGCGAGGAGCGCGAGAAGGACGAGACCCTCCATCAGACTGGCGGCGTTCGGCGTGACGCGGGTCTTCTCGCAATGTGCATAGGTGAAGCATACTTGTCGCCATGGACGAGCTGGGACAACTGATCACACGGGAGGACGGGGCGGCGATCCAGCCACTCCCTGAGGGTGGTGTGCTGCTGCACATCGGACCACCAAAGACGGGGACGAGCGCACTGCAAGGTGCGTGCCACGCATGTCGCGATGAGATGCGCGCACAGGGGGTGCGCTATGCGGGTCGGACTCAGCAGTCGGGAGGTGCGGCATTTGCGGTGCTCGGCCGCAAGCATCCAACGCTGGGGGAGGCGCCATCAGCGCACCACTGGAAGCGTCTCGTGAATGAGGTTCGCGCCGCGAAGGAGCCACGTGTCTTCGTCTCTAGTGAATTTTTTGCTGGGGCAGATGATGCACAAGTTGCTCGTATCATCAGTGAGCTCGGTGGGGACCGAGTGCATGTCGCCTTAACCCTCCGCCCCGTCTCACGCATCCTTGCTTCACGTTGGCAGCAGAATATTCAAGAGGGTGCGCGCTACTCGTTTGACCAGTGGCTGCACTGGGTCTTTGAGCAACCAGATGAGGGGAAGGGAGCAACCTTCTGGTCGCGTCAGCGACACGACCGCCTTGCCGCCCGTTGGGCATCGATCGTTGGACCAGAGCGACTCAGCGTGGTGATGGTCGACGAACAGAACAAGTCGGCGATCTACCAGGCATTTGAGGCGCTTCTTAGCCTTCAAACAGGAACACTCAAACCGCAGAACGACACAGCAAACCGGTCCATGACCACAGAAGAGATTGAACTGATCCGCGCGCTAAATCAGCGTTTTGCTGAGGCTGGTATCCCACGGCCGCTCCTCTACAAGATGATCGAGCGCGGAACCGCGCTATACATGAAAGGTCGAACGGTGCGATCAGACGAACCGAAACAGCAGACACCGAGCTGGGCGATCAAGCGTGCTGATGCAATCGGCTGGGAGAGCGCAGCGGCGATTCGGGCCCTTGGGGTACAGGTGATCGGCCGCCTTGATGCACTGGGTGGTTCAACGCCAAGGGGCGAGTCAGCCGCGTCGGTCCCGCCGCTCACGAGCGACAGCGCAAGCGATCGTGCTGCCACGGATCGCCGCGTTCCTGAGGAGGTTGCGACTCAGGCCGCGATGGGGATGCTCTACGCGAGCGGCGCAGTGCTCAAGGATGGGTCTGGTCGCCCTGGCATTGACGTGAGGGTGGAGCCTCAAGTCCTACAGCGAGTCCACACGATTGACCTACTGCGCGTTGTTGCTCAGCGCCTGCTCTGGTCGGTCACCTCTCGCATCAAAAAGATTTCGCGCCGCTAGATCAGCCAGCAGACTTCTTCAGCAACTCCTTCACCAACGTTGCCGCTTCATATGCGCTCACAGCGGAGGCGTCGATAACAAGGTCTGCGTCGTCTGGAGCCTCATACGGTGAAGAGATTCCGGTGAAGTCGCTGATCTTTCCAGCACGTGCCTTCGCATAGAGTCCTTTCCGGTCTCGCTGCTCACAGACCTCGAGCGGTGTGCTGATGTGCACGAGGAGAAATGGGAGGCCCACCGCGGCCTTGCGAGCAAGCGCGCGCCCTTCTGCAAACGGCGCAATTGGTGCCGCAATCGCAATGCCACCTGCGCGGGCAAGTTCAGCTGCCGCGGCTCCGAGGCGCTGCACGTTTGTGTTGCGCGAGGCTCGGTCAAAGCCAAGACCTGCGGAGATGCTGCGCCGCATCGCATCGCCATCGAGAAGCGCAACGCCACGAGCCCCTTCATCCCTGAGAAGCTCGGCGAGTGCCGCTGCGACCGTGGACTTCCCAGACCCTGAGAGGCCGGTAAAGAGGACTACCGCCCCCTTCCCCCACGCGGTGTTTCGCGCTTGCTCAATCTCTTGTGCGGAACCCACGGGGTACCCGGTTGGGGCATTGGCGGGGTACCGCTCTGCGCCAGTCACGACCTCAGTTGCACCGTAGGCGCGCGCAAGATCTTCGGGGTTGAGATCGCCTTTCGGCCATGGCACTGCAAGCGGCGTGATCTGACACGTTGGGAGCGAGCCCTGCAACTCTTTCTCGGCGGATGTGATTGAACGCAGCAGACCAGATGGCTGAACCTCACCATCTGGCGCGGGCGTGCGAGATACAAGTGCGCAGAGCAAGATGCGCTTCGCATCTATCTCGTTCGCACGCGTGATGAGCGAGTTCAACTCTGCAATTGAGGGTGGGAGGTATGCGATCAGTGCGATAGTCGAAGCGGCAACTCCCGTGACGCTTGACACATGTCGACGCAACTCTTGACTCCAGGCGAGGCCAACTCCAGTCGCAAGCGGTCGTACGTGCGTAACCTCGGTGGCCGAGAGCTCACTGAGTGGCGTGTTCTCTTCATCGCAGAGTAGAACAGTAGTTTCGTTGCCGAGGTAACGGTGGAGTGCGCTGCTCGGCTGCGCGCCGAGGCGCACCAGCTCCAACAGGTCAACCCCCGCTGAATCAAGGACGACGTGCGCTGGGCTCCCTTCACGGCGCTGCTCTTCTCGCATGCTGTCAGATTACCCCCTAACCTGACCCCTGATGATGAGAAGCCAGTCCGACGCAGAGATTGCAATCCAGGCAGCCTCCCTCGCAGGTGAGCTGCTGCTACAGCTCCGCCAGGGTGCAGCAACGGATGCAGCCACAGGCTCCGAAGCACTTCGGACTGCAGGGGACCGCGATGCTAATCGCGCAATCTTGGAGCTGCTGACGAACGAACGACCAGACGACAGTCTCCTCTCAGAAGAGGCGGCAGATGATCCACGCCGACTCATCGCCGACCGCGTCTGGATCATTGACCCGCTTGACGGAACACGCGAGTTTGGCGAACGAGATACCGCTGGTGTCTGGCGTGACGATTTCGCCGTGCATGTGGCGCTCTGGGAGCGTGGCCAAGGACTGACGCTCGGCGTTGTGGCGCTCCCTGCGCGTGGCGTGATCTACAGCAGCGACGCACCGCCAGCGGTTCCCCCAAGCCCAATAGGCCCACTGCGCATTGCGGTGAGTCGCACACGGCCGCCAAGCTTTATTGCGGCACTCGAGTCATCGGGTAACGCCACACTTCTGCCGATGGGATCGGCTGGCGTGAAAGTGATGTCGGTGGTGAGCGGCGAAGCTGACGCTTACATTCATGCTGGCGGGCAGTATCAGTGGGACTCGGCGGCGCCAGTCGCGGTGGCTCTGGCGGCAGGTCTCGTGGCGACACGGTTGGACGGCTCTCCGCTCAGATACAACGTTCCAGAGCTCCTCCTGCCAGACCTTGTGGTCTGCCACCCAGATCGCGCCGACGAGGTGCGTGCGCTCCTTGACGCTGCGGGCTACGGTCCCGACGGTGCGGCAGACGCAGGTGCGGCAGAATCAGCGGGATGAGGAGCGCATGATGAAGAGCCACGTAATGAGCCAGCTCGCCGCATTGGAGGCGGAGAGTATCCATATCTTCCGCGAGGTTGCTGCGGAGATGGAGCGTCCCTGCCTCCTCTTCTCTGGCGGGAAGGACTCTATCGTCATGTTGCATGTGGCGCGCAAGGCGTTTGCCCCCGCGCCGATCCCGTTCCCGGTGATGCACGTAGACACCGGACTCAACTTTGCCGAAGTGATTGCATTTCGCGATCGCTGGGCGGCGCAGCTCGGCCTGCGGCTCGTTGTTGCCTCCGTACAAGATGCGATTGAGCGCGGCGTGGTGAAAGAGGAGCCGAACGGTTCGCGTAACCGCATCCAGACGCCAGTGTTACTAGAGGCCGCTGCGCGTGAAAAATTTGATGCGCTCTTCGGCGGCGGTCGCCGCGACGAAGAGAAGGCCCGTGCCAAGGAGCGCGTCTTCTCCTTCCGCGATGAGTTCGGTCAGTGGGATCCGAAGAATCAGCGCCCAGAGATCTGGAGTCTCTATAACGGCAGGGTCTTTCCGGGCGAGAGTATTCGCGTCTTCCCCCTCTCTAACTGGACCGAGTTAGACATCTGGTCGTACATCGCCGAAGAGGAAATTGAGATTCCGTCGCTCTACCTTGCATCTGAGCGCGAGGTAGTGGAGCGCGACGGCATGCTCTACGCCGTCAACGAATTCGTTGTGCTGAAGTCCGGCGAGACGTCGCAGAAGATGAGCGTGCGATATCGCACCATGGGCGACGCGAACCTTACCGCGGCGGTGGAGTCCGTTGCTGACACGGTGGCAAAGGTTGTGGAAGAGATTGCAGCGGCGCGCATCACAGAGCGTGGCGCAACACGTGGCGATGACAAGGTCTCTGAGGCGGCGATGGAAGATCGGAAGAAGGAGGGCTACTTCTGATGGAGGCTGATCTTCTCCGATTCGCAACCGCCGGCTCTGTTGACGATGGGAAGAGCACGCTAATTGGGCGACTCCTCTTTGATTCAAAGTCGCTCTTCTCGGATCAGCTCGAATCCGTGGAGCGCGTCAGCCGTGAGCGTGGCCACGAGTACACCGACCTCTCGCTCCTTACAGATGGCCTACGCGCCGAACGCGAGCAGGGGATCACCATTGACGTTGCGTATCGCTACTTCGCCACACCACGCCGCAAGTTCATCATTGCGGACACACCTGGCCACATTCAGTACACCCGCAACATGGTCACTGGAGCCTCCACCGCTGACGTCGCACTCGTTCTGGTTGATGCCCGCAAGGGGATGACGGAGCAGAGCCGACGCCACGCGTTTATTGCCACACTGCTCGGCGTGCCGCACATGGTGGTCTGCGTCAACAAGATGGACCTTGTTGACTGGTCGGAAGAGATCTTCGAAAACATTCGCCGCGAGTTCACTGAGTTTGCCGCGCG
>QWRJ01000034.1 GCA_003670475.1 Candidatus Limnocylindrus primus
GTGGTGAACTCTGGTCGGGCCCAGCGCCAGCTTCGTTCGGCGAGGCTCGCATCATGGGCGGCGCACTCGGCGGGACCGGTCTCCTTCTTGATGCCACGATCAGTGAAGCGATTGAGCAGGGGAGCGATCCAGGCACACTCATTGATGCGGTCGCAGCACTGCCGCTCGGCGCCGATGGTGTGCGCGTAGAGCATCACGGCGAAGAGGTGCGGTTCAGCGGGACACGCGACGGGCACGTTGATGCGCACCGAGTACGTGCCGTGATGGAGTACGGAGCGCTCGCCGTTGCGGCGCTGCTCGCACCTGCACGCGCTGCGGGACTTCCGCTGAGTGAGATGTGGCTCTCGGGTCCGGCGACTGGCGCAACGAGCGGTCTCTACGCCACACAGCTCAGCGTCCCAAGAGGGCTCCCGCAGATGCGCGCCGATCTACTCGGTGTGCCAGTGGTGCTGCCGCGCATCCCTGAGGCGGCGGCAGCGGGGAGCGCTGCGCTCGCTGGACTCGGTGCTGGCCTCTACGCATCGCTGAGTGAGGCGGCGGAGCTGATCGCTGTGGCCGAGGAGCGTATTGAGCCGAACTCAGGGAGTGCCGCTATGGCGGCGAGCCTGTTGGAGCAGTTCAGGCGCGCGTAGCTCGGCACGCGCGCTAGCGCGTGATCGCTTGGGGCTAGGCCTTTGACTTCGCCTTGGAAGAAGCTGGCGCTGCGGTGCGACCAGCCTTCGTGGTTGCGGCGGCGCCATCTTCAAGAGGGAAGTGGCAGGCAACAGCCACATCGAGAGCGCGCGGTGAGGCGGCGAGGAGCGGCTCCTCTGTGGAGCAGCGATCTGGGTTGCCGAGCTGCTCGCGCAGCCAGCAGCGGGTGCGGAAGCGGCAACCGGATGGTGGGCTGATTGGCGATGGGATCTCACCTTCAAGGATCAGTCGGTCGGCGGTGTCGTGCGCCTCAATCTTCGGCACCGCTGAGAGGAGGGCGATCGTGTACGGATGTTGTGGCTTGGTGAAGACGTGATCCACAGGGCCAGACTCCACCACCTTACCGAGATACATCACCGCGACGCGATCGGCGAAGTAGCCGACCACATCAAGGTTGTGACTGATGAACATGTAGGTGAGCCCCTGCTTTGCGCGGAGATCGGCAAGTAGGTTGAGCACCTGGCTCTGGATGGAGACGTCGAGGGCAGAGACGGGCTCATCAAGTACCACGAACTCGGGGTCAAGGGCGAGTGCACGCGCAATGCCAATCCGCTGGCGCTGGCCGCCAGAGAATTCGTGCGGGTATCGCACCGCATACTCGGCAGGGAGCCCAACCAGTTCAAGCGCGGAGTGCATTCGATCCTTCCGCTCGGAGGAGGTTCCCATCGCGTGCGCCACGAGCCCCTCCTCAATTTGATCGCCGATTGGCAGGCGCGGATTCAACGAACCGAACGGATCCTGGAAGACGATCTGCATCTTGCGGCGCAGCTTGCGCTGCTCCTCGGCGCTCCGATCAATGAGGCGTGCACCATCGAACCAGACTTCGCCGGCTGTCGGCTGCTGAAGCCCGAGTGCAACGCGTCCAAGTGTCGTCTTCCCAGATCCCGACTCACCGACGATTGCGAGCGTCTCGCCACGAGCAATCGTGAGATCTACACCATCAACTGCCTTCACCGTCTTACGTTTCTGGATTAGCGGGATGGCGCTGCCGATCGGAAAGTGTTTCTTGAGGCCGCGGAGTTCAAGCAGGTTTGCCGACGTTCCAGATGCGACGCGCTGCTCGCTCACTTCGCGCCCCCGGCAATCTCATCGGCGCGGAAGCAGCGAACGGAGCGGTCGGCACCGCGTGCGTCGAGGTTCGGCATCGTCTCAGCGCACGCCTTCACCGCAAAGCGGCAGCGTGGGTGGAAACGGCAGCCGCTCGGGAAGTTTGCAGGCGACGGGACGGCGCCTTGAATCGTTGAGAGGCCCTTCCCGCGTCGCTCGTACGACGGGATTGAGGCGATCAGGTCGAGCGCGTATGGACTCGCTGGCGCGCGCAGTACCTCGCGTGCAGGGCCCTCTTCAACGATCTGCCCTGCATACATGACGGCGATGCGGTCGGCGGTCTCAGCCACAACCCCGAGGTCGTGGGTGATCAGCATCAGTGCCGTACCGCGCTCCTTGGTGGCGCGGCGGAGAAGATCGAGCACCTGCGCCTGGATCGTCACATCAAGGGCGGTGGTCGGCTCGTCAGCGATGATCAGCTCTGGTTCGCCAGCGAGTGCCATGGCGATCATCGCCCGCTGGCGCATCCCCCCTGAAAGTTGGTGCGGATACTGCTTGACGCGCTGCGGCGCCTGCGCAATCTCCACGAGCTCGAGATACTCAATCGCCTTCTTATTGGCTTCGCGCCAGCCGGCACGGCCGTGCGCCACTAGCACTTCGGCGATCTGCTCACCAATGGTTGTGACGGGGTTGAGCGCGGAGAGCGGCTCCTGGAAGATCATGGAGATGCCGCCGCCACGAACCTTGCGCATGTAGGACTCCGGCTTGCCGAGCAGCTCTTCGCCGCGGAAGATGACAGAGCCGGTGACGATTGACTGATCCTTAACGAGGAGGCCGATGGTTGCAAGCGCCGAGACGCTCTTCCCAGAGCCTGACTCGCCAACTACGGCGAGGCACTCACCCTTACCGATGGAGAAGGAGACGTTCTCCACCACCTTGATCACGCCCGCGGCGGTCCTGAAGGAGATGTTGAGGTCCTTCACCTCAATCACCGGCGCCCCCTTGGTGCCGCTCACTTGCGACCTCGAGGGTCGAGCGCTGAGCGCAGGGTGTCGCCGATCATATTGATTGAGAGCGAGGTGAGGACGATGAAGAGGCCGGGGAATCCGATCCACCACCAGTTCCCCTGTTGCAGGAACTTTGCCGACTCGGAGAGGATGTTCCCCCAGGTTGGGGTGGCAGGGTTCACGCCGAAGCCGAGGTAGCTGATGAAGGCCTCACTGACGATTGCGCCACCTACGATAAACGGTGCCGCCACGACGAGCGGACCGATCGCGTTCGGGAGAATGTGCCGGAGCGCAATGCGGAGCGGCGGAACGCCGAGTGCGCGCGCCGCCTCAACGAACTCCATCTCGCGAATCGCCAACACCTGGCCACGAACAAGGCGCGCAAGCCCCATCCAGCCGAAGCCAACAAAGACGATGACGAGTGACCAGACGCCGCCGCCCCCTTCGCCCTGGAAGATGCGGGCGAGGAAGAGGATGACGAAGAGCGAAGGAATCATCAGGAAGACGTCGGCGAGGCGCATCAAGAATGAGTCAACCTTTCCACCGATGAATCCCGCGATCACCCCAACAAAGGTGCCGATGGTGATAGAACCGATCGCGGTGGCGAAGCCGATGATCAGCGAGGTGCGACCGCCGTTGGCGACGAGCGTCAACACATCTAGCTGCAGCATCCCGGTCTCGCCGAATGGGCGACCCCATGCTGGTGGCCGACCGATAAAATTGATGACGTCAGGCTGCGGAACAACATAGAAGTCATAAGGGAGCAGGAGCGACCCGAGCACGACAAAGATGAAGATGCTGATCAGGACCGCAAGGCCAGCTGGCCCCATGCGTGTCTGCATGAAGCGCTTGCGCGCCTGCTGCCACGGGCTCTCGGAGACTGGGAGTTGATCTCGTACGGCGCCGCTCACAGGCGAATCCTCGGATCAAGGGCGGCGTAGAGGAGGTCGGAGATCAGGTTGCCGATCGCTACGGCGGCGGCACCGATTGAGAGGATCCCCATCAGCAGCGGATAGTCAAGATTGCCGATGGCAATCAGCGTGAGACGACCAACACCCGGCCAGCTGAAGATCGTCTCCGTAATGAGGGCGCCAGAGACAAGAAAGGGGAAGGCCAGTCCAATGTTCGTGGCGAATGGGATGAGTCCTGTGCGGAGGATGTGGCGGCGATTGATGCGCAGGCTGCTGAGCCCCTTGGAGCGAGCGGTGCGCACATGCTCCATCCCCATCGATTCCATTACGCTCTGTCGAACGTAGCGCGCATCACCCGCAACACTGATTAAGACAAGGGTTGTGACCGGCAGGATCAGGTGACGTGCGAGGTCGGCAAGTGCCGTGCTTGGGCTGTACGCGAAGTATTGCCAGTACTCGTTGCTGCCGAAGGCGGGGGAGAGGCGACCATCCGTCATGCCGCTGACCGGCGTGACCCCGAGCCAGACGGAGAAGATCGAGATCAAGGCGAAGCCCAGGATGAAGGTGGGGAAGGCGGCGGTCACGTAGGTGAAGACGCTGAAGGCGTTATCAAAGAGGGTACCGTTTCGAAGTGCGGTGATGACGCCGAGAATGACGGCGAGTGAGAGCCAGAGGGCGGCGGAGAGACCGGCCAGGATCAGGGTGGGAAGCAGCGCGCCACTGATACGTTCAATCACGGCGTTGCCGTTCTCATAGCTATATCCAAAATCACCGTGCACGATGCCGCTATTTACACCTGAAAGGAAGCTCGGAAAGATGCTCGGGAGGCCGGTTGGGCCAAGGAGTGCTTCAACTCCATCTGCGTCACGGCGGCAGGCGCCGAGCCAGCGGCAGTACTGAACGGGGACTGGCTTGTCTAGGCCAAGCGCCTTCACATACGCCTGCTGTTGCTGTGGGGTGAAGCGGGGATTGTTGGCGTACTTCTGCTCCGGCCCTCCAGGTGCCGCTAGGAGAAGTGCGTAGATGAAGACGGTGGTCCCGAGAAGGATCAGGAGACTTGCAGCGATGCGGCGCAGTGCGAACTTCAGCATTCATCCCCCTCTCCGCACCCTATGGTGCATGCAGAATCCTAGCCGATTGCGGAGAAACAACGAGGGGCGGGACTCACGTCCCGCCCCTCGTGCTACATCACCCGAAGGTGAAGAGAACCCGATCAGTTCGCGAGAGAGAGATCCCCTGCGTTCCAGAGCGGACCGGCCTGCGTTGGGTTCGAAAGGAACCCGCCAACCTTGTCGCTCACGAGCTCGATCCCCATCCAGTAATAGAGAGGGATCTCAACCGTTGTGGCAGCCATGATCTCCTGAGTCTTGGCTGCTGCAGCGGCGATGACGTCCAAATCGATCGTGCCCTTGATGATGTCCAACTGGGCATCAAGTGCTGGGTCGTTCACCTTGGCGTCGTTCTGACCGTCTGGCTCGAACTTGGATGAGTGGTACACGCCGTAAAGCGAGACCGCCTCAATGCCCGAGCTGTAGGCGTGCAGCGCAACGTCAAAGTTTCCGCGGGAGAGGTTGCACGAGAGCGTCTCGTCCGACTCTGTCCACGGCGCGAAGATGGTGCCACCGCCGTTGTACACGGCCTTGATCCCGATCTTCGCAAGGTCACCAGCAACGTAGGCGATTGTTGACTTGCGCACTGCCTTCATCGTCGTGCAGAACTCGAGGATGGCCGAGACGCCGTCCTTCTCCACGATTCCGTCGCCATTGCCGTCAACCCAGCCTGCGTCGGTGAGGGTCTTCTTTGCAGCGGCCAGGTCGAACTTGACCGGGGTCTGCTCCTTATAGAACCAGGCGAGTGGGGTGACGCTCGAAGAAGCGATCACACCAGCTTCGCCAAGGATTCGAGTCCAGATGGCGCTCTTGTCAGTGGCCTGAGCGATTGCCTTGCGGATCGCTGGGTCAGAGACTGGGCAGCCACCGCCACGCGTCGTCTTGAGCGGCTCAAGGATTGAGCAGTCATCCGGCGAGTGGTTTGGTCGGAAGAACTCGTAGGTGAAGACGCTCTGTGCCTTCTGCTGCACCCCAAGGTCCTTGGTCGTCGCAAAGCTGTTGCCGTCGAGGTCAGTCACGATATCCAACTCGCCAGCGCGGAACTTCGCAATACAGGTGTCTGGGTCGCCGCAGACCACGTACTTGATGCTGTCAAGCTTCGTCGTCTCACCGCTGTATGGGTTCTTCCACTTGTCGTTGCGGACCATCACGGTCTCAACGCCTTCAGTTCGGCTTGCGAACTTGAATGGACCGGAGACCGGGACGTTTGCCAGGTCCTCAGGGCGGAAGCCCGCGCCGAGCACCATGTCAGTCGCCGCGTTGCCGGAATTGATGTCGTACTTCTCGAAGTAGTGCTTTGGCATGATGCCAACGCCGCCGTACACAGCCGAGTAGAGCTCGGAGTAGTGCAGCTTGATCGTCAAGTCATCAACGCACTCAACATCGGAAATTTCGGCAGCGCCGGTCGTTGAGAGAGGGTTCCCCTCTGTCATCACCCAGCTGTGGGTGTACTCGGCGTCTGCGCAGGTGATCGCAACCCCGTCTGACCAGACGAGCCCCTCACGAAGCTTCCAGGTCACGGTCATGGCGTCGCCGTTCTCGCCCGGGAGAACGATCCCCTTATTGGCAACCGTTGGGATCTCGGTCGCCATCCACGGCACGTACTTCGCCTCATTGCTGAGGGTGACGAGGCCGTCCCACACGGTTGCCAGCACGTTCGCTGACATCACGGTGGAGTAGTAGTACGGGTGCAAGCTGTCGACATCCTGATAGTCGCCAACAAGCAACGTTCCGCCAGTACCGCCTGTGCCAGGCTTGTACGAGCCGACGATGCTGGCGCCGCCACCGCAAGCACCAGCGATTAACGCTGCGCTTACGAAGAGAGCCGCCAGTGCGGACTTCTTTCGCATGTTTCCTCCTTCGATCAGCACCCGCATTCGAGCGCCGTGTCTCATGAAGCGCGATCTGCGCTTGGGCGTAGGGTATCCGATCGGCGGGGGTGCTTCTAGCCTCGGCGCAGGTTTTTGGCGGGGGCTAAGGCTGGAGGCGGCGGATCTCCCAGGCGGCGCCGTCCGGCAGGTACTCGAAGCGGTCGTGGAGGCGGTTTTGGCGCCCCTGCCAGAACTCCCAACGGGCGGGGGTGAGGAGGTAGCCACCCCAGAAGCGGGGGAGTTCGATCGGCGCGCCGTCCTGGTGAGCGGTTGTTTCGGCGGCGAGCGCCGCCTCAAGCACCTCACGGGAGGGGGTCGGCTGGCCCTGGCGGCTGGCTCGGGCTCCGAGCTGACTCTCGCGCGGACGGCTGACAAAGTAGGCGGCCGATTCGGCTTCGGTGAGCTGTCGCACTGGACCCGAGCAGCGCACCTGGCGCTCGATCCCCGGCCACCAGAGGGTGAGCGCCGCCTGCGGATTGACGGCGAGGTCCTGACCTTTGCGACTCTCGTGGTTCGTATAGAAGCGCAGACCATCCGCGGCGATGCCACGGACGAGGATCATTCGAACGCTCGGTGTGCCGTGGGCGTCTGCAGTTGCGAGGGCTGCGGCGAGCGGTTCGGGGAGTTCGGCGGCGATCGCCGCGTCAACCCAGCGTTGAAATTGCGTCAGTGGGTCGGCGTGAAGGTCGCCCTCGTTCAGTTCGCGCTGCGCGTAGTCGGAGCGACCGCCGGGCGGCGTGCTCTGATCAGTCACAGGAGGCCACGGTCAGGCGAGGCCTTCCGGTGTCTCGAGTCGCGACTTCAGGTCGCCGAGAAAGGTTGCAACGAGTGCGCCATCAACGGCGCGGTGATCGGCGGAGAGTGTGGCGGTCAGCATCTGCCGTGCCACCACTGCGCCGTCCCGCACCACGGCGCGCTGCTCGCTGCGACCGGTGGCAAGGATGGCGACCTGCGGTGGCGTGACGATCGCGGTGAACTGTGTCACTGGGAAGCCACCGAGATTGCTGAGGGTGAACGTTGCGTCGGAGAACTCTGCAGGCTTCAACTTGTTCGCCTTGGTGCGCGTCACAAGGTCGCGAAGTTCGGAAGAGATGGTGGCGAGATCCTTACTCGCGCAGTCGAGCAGCGCTGGTGCGATCAGGCCATCCGGGATGGCGATGGCGATACCGATATTGATCTGGTCGACGCGCTCGAGCGTCTCGCCGCTCCAGACGGCGTTGAGTGCTGGTGCTGCAGCGAGCGACTGCGCAAGTGCTCGGACGAGCCAGGCGGTGATGGTGACGCGGTCGTCGCCGCTCTTCCCTTCATTCAGTTTGTTGTTTGCGGCGGTCACCGCCTCCATCTCAATGTCGGTGGAGACATAGAAGTGCGGCGCCTTTGATTTTGACTCCACCATGCGACGACTGATCGCCGCGCGCATCGGCGTGAAGGTGACCGGCGTGCGGCCGGGCTTCTCCACTTACTTGCCGTCTTCGATGTAGGCGATCACGGTGCCGACCGCCACTTCGCTCCCTGCGGCGTGAACGATCTCGGCGAGTGTGCCAGCGGCGGGGGACTCAAACTCTACTGTTGCCTTTTCGGTCTCAAGCTCGCCGATCGGCTGACCCGCCGTGACGGTGTCGCCGACCTTCGCCGTCCAGTTGCCAATCTTGCCGACTTCGGTGTCGTAGCCGAGTCGTGGCATCTCTACTGGTACACGCATCGTGTTCTCCTCCTACTCGTGCCGCTCCGCGCGGCGCCGCAGTGCGGCTTCGCCCCTAGTGTAGCCCCGCCCACCCACTAGGGTGATGCGCTAGCGCTGCGATTCGAGCGCGGGCTCAGTGACGACCTCATCGCCGTGATGGAGGCGCGTGGCGGCATCCCATTCGCCCCCCACTTCGGCGGTGGCGGCGGCAACGAGGCGGAAGGCACCCGTGACGAGGAAGATCACCACATAGGTTGGGTAGGCGACAGGGAAGATGGCGAGCACGGCAACGCCAACAGCTTGGCCGATCGCGAGACAGGCGGCGTTCACGGCGCCAAAGGTTGACTGCGCGCGGACAACTTCACCAGGTGCGGCGAGTCGGAGGAGTCGCTCTTGTGCTGAAAGCATGCCAGCGGCGAATCCTACGGTGACCACCACCATCACGATGAGGAGGACAAGTGGCGCAAACGGATTCCATGGACCGGCGAGTGCTGAC
>QWRJ01000035.1 GCA_003670475.1 Candidatus Limnocylindrus primus
GCCACAGATCCGCGAGGCGATTGAGCCATCACTCGTTGAGATCGTCAATGCGGTACGCGACACCATTGAAGAGACGCCGCCTGAGTTGGTGGCAGACATCATGGATCAGGGGATCGTTCTCGCCGGTGGTGGTGCGCTGCTGCTCGGGATTGAGATTCGACTCGCCGCTGAGACCAACATGCCAGTTCGCATTGCCGATGACCCACTCACCTGCGTGGTGCGTGGCACTGGGATCATCCTGCAAGAGGTAGAAGCGCTGGAGAAGCTGCTCGTGCCAGAGACCTACCAGCGCCCACTTCGGTAGCGAATCGCCATGCTCTTCCGTTCACGGCTTCGAACGGGGCGTCGCACAGGAGTCTCGTTCGGCGGGCGCGGCACTCCGATCCTGATCATCCTCTCACTTCTCCTTCTTCTCACCTCGAGTACTCCACCAAGTATTGCGGTGCGCGACAGCGCCTCCAGCGTGCTCCGTGTCGTAACGGAGCCGATCGCTGCGATCGGACGCGGCCTTGCCGTGATCGGTGCAGTTGCCGCGGATGTTCAGGCGCTTCGCACGCGACTCGCTCTCACGCTCCAAGAGCGTGACGAAGCTGCCGCATCCGCCGCGCGTGTAGCGAGCCTTGAGCGAGAGATCACCGAACTTCAGGCGATCCTTGACCTTCGCTCGTCAATCTCGTTCAGCAGCATTGCGGTGCAGGTGGTGGCGCGCGACTTTGAGATTGGGAAACGGCTGGTGGTCATTGATCGCGGGACGCGTGACGGGATCACTGAGGGGGACATAGTGATCGGTGCGGGCGGGACGCTCGCCGGACGTGTGATCTCGGTCACCGAGGGGAGCGCACAGGTGCGCCTTGTGAGTGACCCAGAGTTCACCGTCACGGCAGAGATCGCTACGACCGGAGCGATCGGCCTCCTTCATGGGCGGGGCGCAAACCCGCTCGTTTTTGATGACATTGATGCGCTCCGTGACGTGCCGGTTGGCGCCGAGGTCACCACCTCCGGGATTGAGCTCAGCTCTGCGCTTCGCTCCGCCTTCCCGCGCGGCCTCTCTATTGGCCGCGTTGTCACCGTGAGCGACCCTTCTGGCGCGGTGATCAAGAGTGCCGAGGTGAAGCCAATCCTAGAGTTAGATTCTGCGCGAACGCTGCTGGTGATCCTGAACTACGGCGGCGGTCTCCAGCTCCCAAGCGCGGCCCCCTAACTCGACCCCTTCGCCTTTCGCTCCATCTTCGCCTGGTAGGCGGCGATCACGCTCTTCGCGGGGCCATCGGCAACAATCTTCCCTCCCTCAAGCTCGATCGCTCGCGTACAGAAGGATGCTGCAGAGTCAAGATCATGCGTCACGTACACCACCGCACGTGCCTTCTTCATCAAGTCAAGGATTCGAGCTCTCGCCTTATCCCTAAATGAAGCGTCCCCAGTGGAGAGCACTTCGTCGACGAGTAAGACATCTGGGCTCACCGCAGTCGCAACGCTAAATCCGAGTCGTGCCCGCATGCCAGAGCTATACGTTCGGACTTCTGCGCTTGCAAAGTCGCCAATGTCAGCGAATTCCAGGATCTCTGGAACCCGCTTCTTCATGATGGAGGCAGGGATTCCAAGAAATGCGCCGACAAGAAGAATGTTCTCTTCCGCGTTGAGTTCGTCATCAAATCCCGCACCAATATGGAGCAGAGTTGAGATCGATCCATATACGGCAACGCTCCCCTCATCTGGCTCAAGGATGCCGGCCAGCATTAAAAGCAGCGTGCTCTTCCCTGCGCCGTTGGCGCCAATCACGGCAACCGTCTCACCCTCTTGGATTTCAAGGGTGATATCTCGGAGCGCCCAAAAATAGCCCTGAGCATCTAGTCGAGCGGCCTTCGTCACAGATTTACGTACTGAGCGCTTTCGCTTGAGTCGCATGTTGTAGCGGACCCCGGCTCCCTTGAGTGAGATTGGATGCGGCGCGTTCATCTAGAGAACCTTCGGGAAGGACGGCGCCATGCGGCGGAAGAGGTAGATGCTCACGAGCGTAAAGGGGATCGAGGCGAGTGCGACCCCTAAGAGTGCGCCCCAGTCCGCAGATCGCCCTTCGTAAAAGATGTCGCGGTACGCCGTCAAGATCCAGGCCATTGGGTTGAGGTCAAGCAGTAGGCGCGCTGGAGGGCGTTCCTCAAGAATCTCCAAGATGCGGTCGTAGCTAAAGAGGGCTGGAGAGAGGTAGAAGGTAACCCGAAGGGCGTGCGTGAGGATGTTGCTGATGTCTCTAAAGAAGACGCTGAGTGCGCTAAAGAGAATCGCAAGTGGAAGCATCCAGAGGAGTTGCACAACTCCAATGAGCGGAAACGAGAAGACCCATGGCGTGAACCGTTCGGGGTAGATGAGGTAGAGGCAGCAGAGTGGCAAGAGCCCAAAGAGGAAGCTGACACTACTTGCGGAGAGCGAGGCGATCGGGAGGACAATGTGTGGGAATGCGATCTGGCGCATCACCTTATCTTTCACTCGAACCGAATTGGCAGCGCCGCCGAGTGCCATGCTGAGCCAGCGCCACGGGAGGATGGCAGAGAAGAGGAAGAGCGCAAAGGCTGGCTGTGGCCGATCTAACACCATGCCAACGAGGAAGTAGTAGATCGCAAGCTGGATCGCTGGGTCAAGGATGAGCCAGAGATTGCCGAGCAGGGAGTTGCCGCCATCTTGTCGGACCTTGGCAATCGTGAGGTAGAGGAGGAGGCGGCGTCGGTGAACCACACTCTTGATCGTCTCCGCAATCGTGCCAATTGGGCCCCTGCGAGGGCGGCCCACGGTGAGGCGGAGTGATGCAGTTGCCATTGTGGCGAGAGGATAGCATTCACCCCCTATACTGATCCCACGTGCCCCAAGTGTGAGGCAGCATGCCTGAAGGAGAGTTGACCCCGTGAATCCGATCGCGAAACTTCGCGCCAGTGCCGTAGCGCGGTATCACGCAGCGGACAAATCCGTGCTCACCAACCTTGCCTTCCTTGGAGCTATTGCCCTCTCCACGCTCCTGCTCGCCGGCGTCTTGGCGGTGGGCTGGTGGAGTGACAATTACGCATCTGCCGTTACGGTGAACGGCTCATCAATCAGCGTTGGGGAGGCGAAGTCACGTGGCGAGATTGCAAACTTCCGCCTGAGCCTTGAGGCTGCACGGATTAGGGCACGCGTCTCTGCCGGAACGCTTACAAATGAAGAAGCGGACGCGCTCCTGCAGCAGCTTGATGATGCGGGGACGAACCTGAGCAGCCAGCTGACGTCAGACATGATTGATGCCCTCCTTGTGGCACAACTTGCGGGCGAGAAGAGCGTCACGATTGATCAGGTGGCGATCGACGCCGCATGGGCAGATGAGACAGCAACCCCTGAGCTGCGCCTCTTGCGCCGCATCTCCATTGAGATCGCGAAAGGCTCAAAGGGAGTCCCCACGGAGGCAACGATTGCCGCTGCGCAACAGAAGGCCGATGCGATCCTCGCGGAGATCAAGGCTGGCGGCGACGTTGGAGCCATTGCGAAGCGAGAGTCGTCTGATGCGTATGCCGCAGAGGGCGGACGTCTTGGGTGGAGCACAAAGGCGGAAGATCCACTTGCAGATCCTGCCTACGCCGCGGCATGGGCGCTTACCGCAGTCGGTGCAACTGAGGCGATCAGCCAGTCAGCCAGTCAGTTGGTCATCTTCTACGTAGACCAGATTCGTCCTGCGCAGGCCGATCCAAACTTTGAAGTGAGCGCGAGTGACGCCAAGATCAACATGGACCTCTACAAGAAGATGGTTGGTGAGCGTGCGCTCAGCGCCGCACTCAGCGAGGTCGTGACCGCCGAGCTTCTGGTTGACCCAGTTGAGCAGCGAGACATCAGCTACATCGCAGTGCCGGTGCCACAGGGAAACAGCGAGGTTGAAGAGGTGCTTGTTCGCCACCTCCTGTACAGCCCGAATGACGACTCAGCAGGGGCCGCAGGCTTGGATGCCACTGATCCAGCCTGGGCTGCCGCCGAGGCTGAGGCGAAGGCCGCCTACGAGAAGATTGCAGCTGGGGCGTCAATGGAGTCACTCGCAGATCAGAGTGACGATACTGGCTCCGGCGAGCAGGGCGGCCTGCTCGGTTGGGCGGCGAAAGGGAGCTACGTTCCTGCGTTTGAGGACGCCGTCTGGGCAGACGGCCTTCAGGTTGGCGATCTCCTTGGCCCGATCAAGACGGAGTTTGGCTATCACGTGATGCAGTTTGAGGGTCGCCGCGATGGGATGACGCTCCGCATGGAGATCCTCGCCCAAGAGCTTGCCGGCGCATCCGTAGATTTTGATGCGCGTGCCGCAGAGGCGCTGAAGGAGTTTGAGGGGATGACCACAGACAACCTTGGCTTCACCTCCCGCTATTCGCTTAATGCGCAGATTGGTTCAGCTGCCTGGTTGCTCGCGGCAGGCGAAGTGAGCAGCGTGCAGACGCTCAATAGCCAGATGGTGATCTTCAAAATCAACGCGATTGAAGAGCGCGCCCTGACGGAAGAGCAGAAGGCGACGATCAAGACGAGCGGCTACCTCGTCTGGCTTGACACGTATCGACAGACGGCGGAGATTGCCATCGACGGTAGCGTGGTCCAGGAGGCGGGGGGCTCACCAGCGCCGTGATGGCGCGCGGCGACCAACTCGCAGTGGAGGCGCTGATTGCAACCGTGCGAACGGTTGCCCCACACGTTGATCTCACTGGCGGATTCGCCGTCATCCCACTCACGGCGATCGCATCAACGGCAGCAGACCCTCGCCTCCCACTCTTTGTCACGCGAACCGCTGCGCAAAAAGAGGCGCGCGAAGGTGCTGGCGTTGAACTCCCAGGGAGGAACGGGAGTGGCACAGCGCTGCTGGAGCGCCTCTACGGAGCGCAGCACCAGGCGACACTCCTTCCGTCAGGAGAGACCACCACGCTACAGAGCGTTACTGCTGACCAGTCCAGCGCATGGGAGGCGCTCCTTATCCCGCCACTCGCGCCGATCGAGGCACTCGCCTCACCGTGGGCGATGCCGTGGCTGAGTGCGCGACTGCGTGCGCCGGACGGCTGCCCGTGGGATCGCGAGCAGACGCACCTGACGCTGGCGAAGCATCTGATTGAAGAGGCATGGGAGCTGCACGATGCGATCGAAGCACAGGCGGCTGCGCCGAGCGTGGCGACGGACGCGGCGATGGCCGAAGAGCTGGGTGACGTCTATTTGCAGGTGGTCCTTCACACGCAGTTGGCGGCGGAGCGTGGCGCATTCGACTTGACCGACGTGCAGGAGCGGCTTGCAAAGAAGATCATTCGTCGCCACCCGCACGTCTTTGGCGAGGGAACGGCAGAGACGAGCCGAGAGGTGCAACGCGCCTGGGAATCAGTGAAGGCGGAGGAGCGCGCTGAGCGCGGCGACGCAAGCCCAAAGAGCAAGAGCGCACTGAGCGGCGTCAGTCGCGGGCTGCCGGCGCTTTCGGCGAGTCGTGAACTGCAGGATCGCGCGAGTGCGATGGGCTACGACTGGCCAACACTGGACGGCGTGCGCGAGAAGTTCACTGAAGAGATTCAGGAGCTGACTGAAGCCCTAGCGGCGGCGGGGAACCCCGACAGCATCACAGGGCGCGGCGCAACGAGCGCTGCGACGCTGGCTGCGGCGCAGGATGAGCTCGGCGATGTGATGGCGGTGCTCGTGAACCTTGGACGCCGCAGCGGGATTGACGCGGAGGCGGCGCTTCGTGGGGCGAATGAGAAGTTCCGCCGCCGCTTTGGCGAGGTGGAGCGACGCGCCGCCGAGCGCAAGATCGACCTAAAATCGGCAGACTTCGCCACATTAGATACGCTCTGGGACGAGGCGAAGGCCGCCGAGCGCGCCGGCGCGTTGGATTCGAAGAGTTGAAGGGGAGATCCTGATGAGTATCGGAAGCGCAAGCGGCCCACGTGGCGATGGACGCGCACCAGATCAGATGCGCGCGCTGAGCGCCGAGCTCGGCGTCCAGAAGTGGGCCGAGGGTTCGGCGATCATCACCGTGGGGAACACTGTGGTGATCTGCTCTGCCAGCGTTGAGGATCGCGTTCCGCCGCACCTGCGCGGCAAGGGGACCGGCTGGATCACCGCCGAGTACAGCATGCTTCCGCGCGCAACCAACACGCGATCGGATCGCGAAGCGGTACGCGGCAAGCTCGGCGGACGCACCCATGAGATTCAGCGCCTCATCGGCCGATCGCTTCGCCAGGCTGTGGATCTCACCAAGCTCGGCGAGCGCTCCATCATGATCGATTGCGACGTGCTGGTAGCGGACGGCGGAACGCGCTGCGCCAGTATCACTGGCGGCTGGATTGCGCTGGCGATCGCCATGCGAGCGAAGAAGCTTGATAAGTTCCTGACGCGCAACATCGCCGCCGTCTCGGTTGGCATTGTTGACGGACGCCCGGTGCTCGACCTTCCATACGAAGAGGACAGCCGTGCCGATGTGGATCTCAACGTTGTCGCCACGGAGGGTGGTCACTATGTAGAGCTGCAGGGGACGGCGGAGCAGGAGCCGTTTGATCGCGCGTCACTTGACGCAATGCTCGCCTTGGCCGACAAGGGGATCGCCGAACTGATCGCCTTCCAACGCGCCACCGTCGACGCCGCGCGATAAGGCGCGCAGCCGCCACTCAGACAGGATGAGTCGCTCTGTGCGCACGCTCCTCGTTGCAACAGGGTCGAAGCATAAGCTCACCGAACTACAGCGACTCTTCGGTGACCTCCCACTCACGCTCGTCACGTTGCGTGATCTAGGGATTAGCGACGAAGCGCCAGAAGACGGCGCAACCTTTGAGGAGAACGCCGTGCAGAAGGCGCACTTCTACGCTGCGCAGAGCGGCCACTGGACGCTCGCTGACGACTCTGGGCTCGAGGTGGATGCGCTGAACGGCGCACCTGGCGTCTATACGCGTCGCTACGCTGGAGCAGATGCAACCGATCTGCAGAACTACGAGAAGCTGCTCGGCGCGCTGAGCGGACTCCCGCGCGCGCAACGCGGTGCGCGATTCGTCTGTTGCATGGCGCTCGTTGACCCGTCGCTCCCCAGCAGCGAACTGCCGCGCATCTTCCGCGGCGAGCGGCGTGGCGAGATCACTAAAGGGCCGCGCGGCGCTGGAGGATTTGGCTACGACCCGGTCTTTGAAGTTGATGGTCGCACCATGGCCGAACGTTCACCAGAAGAGAAGGATCAACTGAGCCATCGCGGCCAGGCTGCGGCGCTCGTTGCGGCGGCGCTACGCGCCGAACTGCTCGGCTAAGAGTTACCGAGACGAGTTACGGCGCAGGAGTCGGACTCGCAGACGCGCTCGGCTCCGCACTCGGATCGCCGCTCGGCTCCTCACTTGGTGCTGAGGTTGGATCTGGCGATGGGATATACGACGGCGCAGGCACATTCGCGTTGCAGGTTGCAAGCGACTGGTATGGCCCAGCAGGGAGCGGCGTCTTGACGGGCGTTGGCTTCGGCGTTGCGCTGGCACCAGCAGATGGCGACGGAGCTGGGAGCGACTCTTTCCCAAGTGCTGGTTCATCCTCCGCTACTGGCCAGCCGTATGGGCGCGTTCCGGGTGTTGGGAAGAGTCGCGCGCCAAGTTGGAGCGCGCGCTTCGCGTTGAAGAAGACGACGGAGCCGTATGGGCTCGGCTCATCGGCGCGGCGGTAGCGCAGCAGCCCGTCGCCCGCGCGCATCTGTGCGCTCACCACGCGCGAAGTGTCGAAGGCCTGCGCCCCTTCGGCGAGCGTTGGGAGGAGCGCCTGGTCGAGGTCGGTGCGGACGCCGTCGCCGAGCGCTGTGAGGAGGGCGAGGCCGTTACTCAAGATGTTGCCACTTGCGGCGAGCTGATTACGGATCCCAACGAGGAGCTCCTGCTGGCGCCCGCCGCGATTAAAGTCATCGGTCCCCGCCGCCTTGCGCACGCGCGCATAGGCGAGGGCGCAGTCGCCATCAAGGTGCCAGTTCCCCTTTGGCAGTGTCACGCCACGGAAGTCGCCAGTACGGTACGACGGATCAAAGATGGGTCGCTTGATGTTCACATCAACACCACCAATGTCGTTAATCAGCTGACGGAAGGTTGGAATGACGATGACAGCAGTCGCGTCGATCGTGATGCCGAACATGGCGCCGAGCGCCTTTCTCAATGCAACTGCTGGACCCTCTGGGAAGAGCGTCTTGTTGCGCTGCGCAGATGGCCAGAGCGAGTTGATCTTTGGCTCCCAGACATCTCCGTTTCCCATCGGGACGTTGACGATGTCGCGTGGGATGGAGATGGTGCTCACCCAGCCACCGACGCGATCCCAGCTGGCGATGATCATCGAATCTGTATTGAACGAGGTGCGCTGCCCCATGGCGTCAGCGCCAACGAGGAGGATGGTGAATCGGTCACCGAGCGGCGGTGGTGTTGGCGTTGGGCCGTTTGAGTCGCCAGGCGAGGTGGACTCGAACCCGGAGAAGACATCGTCCACGGTACTGCCAGCGCGCGACGTGATCAGCGCGGCGCCAGCGTGTGGCGCGGCGGAGATGAGGAGTGCTCCGGCGAGGAGTAGAGAGATAGGAACGCGCCGCTCGCCGCTGCGCCGTCGGTTGATGCTGCCCCGTCGGTAGGTGCCTTGCCGTCGGTTCCGCTGCCAGCCTTCCAACAGCTTCTCGCGAAGAAGAAGGCGGCCCTCGCTCAGGGGGGGCA
>QWRJ01000036.1:0-4861 GCA_003670475.1 Candidatus Limnocylindrus primus
TGCGCGACGTGGTGAAGGAGTCACCAGAGAAGCCAGTTGATGTTGCCGCAGTGCTCAAGGAGCGCAAGGTGGACGTCTTGGTTGCCTACCTTCCGGTCGGCAGCGAAGAGGGGATCCGCTATTACGCTGAGCAGGCGATCAAGGCGGGCTGCGCGTTCGTAAACGCAATCCCAGTCTTCATTGGTCGCGAGCCTGAGTGGCAGAAGAAGTTCGCCGCCGCCGGTCTTCCGATCGTTGGCGACGATATCAAGAGCCAGGTTGGTGCGACGATTGCACACCGCGTTCTTGCTCGACTCTTCGCCGATCGCGGCGTGCACCTTGATCGCACGTATCAGTTGAACTTCGGTGGGAACACCGACTTCCAGAACATGTTGGAGCGCGACCGACTGGAGAGCAAGAAGATCTCAAAGACCAACGCGGTCACCTCAATCCTTGATGAGCCGATGGGCGAGGAGCAGGTCCACGTGGGTCCTTCAGACTTCGTGCCGTGGCTCCTTGACCGCAAGTGGGCAAACATCCGACTCGAAGGGACAACCTTCGGCGGCGTGCCGCTCACGGCGGAGTTGAAGCTCGAGGTGTGGGATTCGCCGAACAGCGCCGGTGTGATCACCGATGCGATTCGATGCGCGAAGCTCGGACTCGACAGGAAGTTGGCGGGGACACTCGTTGCCCCTTCGGCGTACTTCATGAAGAGCCCACCAATGCAGTTGCACGATGACATCGCGCACGCTGCCGTTGAGGCCTTCATTCGCGGCGAGGACAACCGTGTCCTCGACGGGACCCAGGTCACTGCCGAGGGTTACCCCTCCTCGGAGGCCCTGAACTCAGTCCGCGCGTAACCGTTCTCGCGCGGCTGGCAGAGGCTAGCCCCGCCTTCACAACGAGGAGAGCCGCCGTACCCGAAAGGGGCGGCGGCTCTCCCTATACACTTCCCAGATGAACGAGCAGCAGCCGGCGACCCCTTCGCCGATCCGCCGCGAGACACCCGGCTCGGCACCCCGATTCACCCCCCGCCGCCTCTGGGAGCGGATCATCTATCTCTTCGCCGTCGCCCTCATGCGCCTCGTGGGGGCGCTCCCCCCACGCCCCGTAGAGGCCCTTTTCGCCACCCTCGCTCCGCTCGCCTACCTCCTCTGGCCGGCGAAACGGCGCATCGCTAACTCGAACGCCGCCGTGGTGCTTGGGGTCGCCGATCCAGACGGGAACCCCCTCCCTGGGTCGGAGGCGGCAGTTCGGGCACGTGCGATCGCCAGCTACCGAAGTTACGGTCGCTTCACCGCCGAGCTCCTCCGCCTCCCAAGCCGTTCGCTGGACGCGATCTCTGCCGAGGTCGACTTGCGAGAAACGATCGTGCTTGACGAACTCAAGAGCCGTGGCCAGGCGGCCATCTTCGTTGGATTCCACGCGGGGAATAACGAACTCGGTGCAGCGAGCCTTGGCAAGAAGGCCTACGACGTGAGCGTTGTTGCCGATGACACCGCCTTCCCCGAGATGTATGAACTGCTCCGCAGAGTGCGCGCTTCGTGGGGGATCAAGGTGATTGACTGGCGCGCGATCCGCGAAGTCTTCGGCGTGATGCGTCGCGGTGGTGTTCTTGTGCTCTTGATCGACTGGGGGTGGAAGCCAGACGGAATTCCGTGTCAACTCTTCGGGAGGTGGACGACGCTCCCCAGCGGACCTGCGGTGATTGCTGCGCGCGGCAACGCACCAATCATCCCCTTCTTTGTTCGCCGCGAACGTCCAGGCGCATTTTACATTCTCTACGGTACGCCAATCAGCGCAGGGAACGGATCGCCCGCCGCACAACTTGCCGCAACGCAGGAGACCGCACATCAGATGGAGCAGCTCATCCGAACTGAACCAACGCAGTGGAACTGCTTCAAGCCGCTCTGGCCAAACGCTGCAGAGCAGCGTCGCCTCGAAGAACTTGCGGCGCAGATGGCAACACAACACGAGCGAGGCGCGGCATGAGCCTGAAAGATCAACTGATCGGCCGCGGCACGATTGCTGGACTCACCGCAATCTCATATCTCCCAGAGCCGCTCCTCCTAGCGATTGCAAAAGGATGGGGCGTCGTTGGCCCACTCCTTCAGCCGGCGCGCGCGCGCCTTGGACGCGCCAACCTTGCACGCGTGTATGAGTTTCGAGACAAGGCTGCGCCAACCAGCAGCGCACTCACTCGCGGGACGCGCGAGATGTTTGAGCATCACCTGCGCTTCTACATTGAGAGCGCGCGCGCGCCGCGCCATGCACGGAAGATCATCGCAACGCGCGTCAAGCTAGAAGATGAACTCGCCGTCGCCGCAGCGTTCTCCCCAGCCGCTGGTGCCTCAATCTTTCTGGCCGCACACTTCGGCGCAATTGAACTCCCTGGCAGCATCTTGGCCGACCGCTCTGGTCGCACGCCGATGGCTCCAATGGAAGAGATCAGTAATGAGGTGTTGCAGGCGTGGATGCTCCGCGTACGCGGCGCAGGGCTTGGGCTGCGCATCATCTCTGCGAAAGGTGCGGCGCAGGTGATGAGCGAAGAGCTTGCTGCCGGCGGCATCGTTGGCATGGTTGGCGATCGCAACATTGTTGGTGCTGGCGTGCCAGTAAAGCTCTTTGGGCAGACAGCGAAACTTCCGATCGGCCCAGCACTCCTCGCCGTTGAGTCTGGCGCAAAGCTGTACGTTGCCGCGGTAATCCGTGAGCCACGCGGCGCGTACACCGGCTACATCCGTGAGGTGGTGATCCCGTCAGATGGCGACCGCATGGCGAGAACACGCGCGACACTCGCAGGCATCGCCGCGGTCTTTGAGGAGTTGATTGTGAAGGCGCCTGAGCAGTGGTGGACGCTCTTCTATCCGATCTGGGACGATATCCGCGCATGAGAGATTCGTTGAGCGGTGCATCACGCGCAGACCTGCACATCCACACGATGGCGTCAGACGGTACGGCCTCAGTCTCGCAAGTGCTCGCGCATGCTGAAGAGGTCGGGCTCGACATCATCGCGATCACGGATCACGATCGCATCGATGCGGCGCAGGCGGCACAGCAGATGGCAGCCGCAAACGGGCTTCATGTGCAGGTGATCGTTGGCGAAGAGATCTCAACGCTGCAGGGGCACGTCCTCGGACTCTTCCTCCGCGAACGTGTTCGGCCACTTCGCTCGCTCCGTCGCACCATCGCGGAGATCCACGAGCAGGGGGGGATCGCCATCCCCGCCCACCCCCTCTTCCCGCACCCGCTCTGCGCCCAGGAAGGGGCGATCCGTGCGGCGGCGAACGATCGAGACCCCGCCTGCCGCCCAGACGGCCTGGAGACGTACAACCCCACGATCTTCGGCACCTCGCCGCGCCGCCGCGTAGGACGACTCGCCGCCGATCTCGGCCTCGCAACGCTCGGCAGCTCCGACGCGCATGTGTTGAGTGCCATCGGTCGTGTCTGGACCACCTTCCCTGGCTCAAGCCCAGAAGCACTACGCGACGCGATTCTGGCGCGCACGGTGAGCGTTGGCGCGGGGAGTGACCACACGTTGACCGAGAGCCCAGGAATTTTCGGACGACAGATGCTGCGCAATCTTATTGGGCTCGGCCAAGATCTTGCCGGCGTAACGCGACCGATCTGGACGCTCGGCGGTGAGCGACGTGGTCGTGACCTCGGCTACCCAGGAAGCCGTCGTCGCCCTGCGCGCTATACCCCGGACGAGGAGCAGTAGCCCGATGAAGATTGGCATCGTCACCCCATACGCATACCCAATGCCCGGCGGTGTGAACGATCATGTCGGTTCGCTCTATCGCGTGCTACGCACGCGCGGCCACGACGTGCGCATCATCACCAGCAGTCACGGACTCCAGAAGGCGAGCGAGGGCGACATCATTCGCGTTGGGAAAGGATTCAGCGTTCCGTTTAACGGCTCAATGGGAACGATCACACTGAGCCCAACGTATTTGGGGCAGATGCGCCAGATCCTTGAGCGCGAACGTTTTGATGTACTGCACTATCACGAACCATTCGTCCCATTCCTCAGCCTTGTAACGCTCACCCTCTCTACCTCCGTCAACGTTGGCACCTTCCACGCGTTCGGCGGTTTATCCATTAGCTACGAATTTGGAAAGCGCGCGCTCGGCCACTATGCGAACAAGTTGCACGGTCGCATTGCGGTGAGCCCTGCGGCGCGGCACTTCATCAGCCGCTACTTCCCTAGTGAATACAAGATTGTTCCGAACGGTGTTGAGCCGGCGCGATATCAGCGCGCCGTTCCAATTGCTCGCTACCGTGACGGCGTGCCGAACATCCTCTTTGTTGGGCGCATGGAGCCACGGAAAGGCTTGATTCATCTCCTTCGCGCGTTCCGCAAGTTGCAGCGCGATGGTGTACGAGCGCGACTGCTCATTGTTGGCACAGGGCCTGGCGACCGCGAAGCGCGTCGCTACGTACTGACGCGCCAGCTTGAAGACGTTGAGTTTCTTGGTCGCGTCCCCGAGGCGCAGAAGGCGCAGCTCTTCAAGACCGCTGACATCTTCGTTTCACCAGCAACCGGGAGAGAATCGTTTGGCATCGTCCTACTTGAAGCAATGTCTGCCGGCGCGCCGATCATCTGTTCAGATATTCATGGCTACCGTGGCGTGGTGCGTCGCGAGCGTGACGGGATCTTGGTAGAGCCAGGGAACGCGGACGCGCTCGCCGCCTCTATCCGCCGCCTGATTGATGATCCACAACTGCGCGCGCAACTCTCGCGCGCGGGCGAGGAGCGAGCGCAGCTCTTTACGTGGGAGCGCGTGGGACAGGCGGTTGAGGAGTACTACGGCTTTGTGATCCGCCGACTTGCCGAGCAGGGGCAACTCCCTGCAGGATTTAGCGCGCCGATTCCTCCGCC
>QWRJ01000036.1:4871-8335 GCA_003670475.1 Candidatus Limnocylindrus primus
CTCCGCCACCCGGCCCGCGAGTTCGCACAGCAAGCGAGCGGTAAGCCCCCAGACACGCAGCTCACCCGGCACCACAAAGGCGCCATACCTGAGCTGCACGCCGTTCTGCTCCCCGTCAACGTCATGTACGGGGAGGCGCGGATCAAAGATGCCGAGTTCGGCGCCAACAACGCCGGCGACCTCCGTTGGATCTGGGTGGAGTTGCGGCGTGCTTGGTGCAACTGCCACCACCACGTGGATTAAGAAGTTGCTCGCTGGGATGTAGGCGGGATCGAGTGAGCCGACAACGATGATGCCGTGCTGTGGATCATCGGCGTCAAAGCCGAGCTCTTCATGGAGTTCGCGGATCGCCGTCTGTTGAGGTGTCTCGCCAGGTTCCATCTTGCCGCCAGGAAGGGCGAGCTGGCCGCCGTGCGTTCCCCCCTGCGCGCGCTTGATCAAGAGCACCTGACAGTCGAACGGGTGCACCTCAACGCTCTCGCCGCCACCGTTGACGCCGCAGGCTCCGAGCGCCACTGGTGGAACCAAGAGTGCGGTGACTGCGGCAATGCGCGGCGTCCCCTCAACGGGTGGATTCAGGTCAACCGGCTCAAGACCGGGGAGTCGTCGTGGGGTGAGATTCGGTTGCAGCGGGAAGGGGAGTGGCGCGAGCGCTCCGGCTGCGTCACGCGCAAGCGCACGACGCAGCCGTTCAGCGATTCGTTGAGCCGCCTGCTCTTGCCTCTCCACGGCGAGCCCTTGTTAGCTTGGGCGAACGGTGACCCCTGGCGCACTCGGCGCACGGAGTGATCGGCCGGCCATTCGTGGGTTGCGCGCTGGACCTGATCCTGCAGGGAGCGGCTTCGGCTTACGGCGGAGCGCATGCTCAAGCACCTGACCGATCGTCTCTACAGGAATGATCTTCAGCGCCTTTCGGATCTCCTCTGGGATCTCCGGAAGGTCTTTCTCGTTCTTCTTCGGAATCAAGATCGTTCGCGCACCAGATGCGTGTGCCGCCAGCGCCTTGCTCTTCAAGCCGCCAATCGGAAGCACGCGCCCACGCAACGTGATCTCTCCAGTCATCGCCACATCCTTACGAACGGGGATGCCGGTGAGTGCCGAGACAATCGCCGTTGCCATCGTCACACCAGCAGACGGGCCATCCTTTGGAATAGCTCCTGCGGGAACGTGAATGTGCAACCCAGACTTCTCGAAGCGCTCTGGTGCAATACCAAGCTCTGTTCCGTGCGACTTGATCCAGGTGAGTGCGGCACGCGCCGACTCCTTCATCACGTCGCCGAGCTGGCCGGTGAGGATTAACTCTTCGCGACCCTCCATGACGCCAACCTCAACGGTGACAACGTCACCGCCGACTGGCGTCACCACGAGGCCCGTTGCTGATCCAACCTGGTCGTCCTGATCCATCTCGCCGTACTCGTGCCGCTCCGGCCCGAGCCATGTGGCGAGCTTCTTCAGGTCAACGCTCCCCTTACGGATCTTCTTCTCCGCAACGCCACGGGCAACCTTGCGCATCAGCGTGGCGATCTCTCGCTCCGCGTTGCGCACCCCCGCCTCGCGCGTGTAGTGGCGAATCAGATGCACCATCGTCTCGTCTGGGATGGTTACCTGGCTCTCCTTGAGGCCGTGATTCTCGCGCTGCTTCGGAACGAGATAGCGCTTGGCGATCCCCAGTTTTTCCGCTTCGGTGTAGCCAGGGATCTGGATGATCTCCATACGATCACGGAGCGCGTCCGGAATCGTGTCCAACTGGTTTGCCGTTGCAACGAAGAGCACTTGCGAGAGATCAAACTCCACCTCCAAATAATTGTCCTGGAAGGTTGCGTTCTGCTCCGGATCGAGCACTTCAAGAAGTGCTGCGGACGGGTCGCCGCGGAAGTCCGCGCCAACCTTGTCGATCTCGTCCAGCATGAAGACAGGGTTCTTCGTCCCCGCCGTCTTGATCCCCTGCGCAATGCGCCCAGGGAGTGCGCCGATGTAGGTGCGTCGATGCCCGCGGATCTCCGCTTCGTCGTGGAGGCCTCCGAGGCTCATGCGCACGAACTTGCGCCCCATCGCCTTCGCGATGGACTTGCCGAGCGACGTCTTCCCTACGCCCGGAGGCCCTGCGAAGCAGAGAATCGGGCTCTTCACCTGTGGCGCGAGTTTGCGCACCGCGAGGTACTCAATGATGCGCTCCTTCACCTTCTCCAGGCCGTAGTGATCATCGCTGAGCACCTTCGCCGCTTCAGAGATCTCAATGCGATCTTCTGTTGCAACGTTCCACGGCATAGCGATCAGCCAATCAACGTAGGTTCGAATCACGCCAACCTCAGGCGAAGCGGACGGGATTCGTGCCATACGGTCAAGCTCTTTGAGTGCGCGTGACTTCACCTCTTCTGGCATGTCCGCCGCTTCAACCTTTTCGCGCAGCTCGTTCGCCTCCGCCTGCTGCGGATCGTCCTCGCCGAGCTCACGCTGAATCGCCTTCAGCTGCTCGCGCAGGAAGTATTCGCGCTGCGACTTATCCATCTCTGTCCGCACATCAGATTGAATCTTCCCCTTGATCTCAAGGATCTCAATCTGGCGTGCAAGGAATGCGGAGACGTAATGCAGTCGCTCGGTGACATCAATGATCTCAAGTAGCTCCTGACGCTGCTCCGTTGTCATGTCCGGCGTGTAGGCCGTCATGTCTGCAAGGAGACCAGGGTCGCTGATGTTCTTCGCCGCAACGGCAGCTTCCGGTGGAACTGGTGCACCCGATGTGACGTAGGTCTCGACCTGCGCCTGAACGCTCTTCATCAGCGCCTCAATCTCTACGCCGTCAACCTCTGGCGCCTCAACGATCTCCACCTCAACCATGAGCGCATCGCCGCTCGTATCAAGGTTGTGGACGATGATGCGCTTCTGCCCTTGCACCACAGCACGGAGCGTTCCGTCCGCAAGGTTCACCACCTGGGCGATCTTTGCAAGCGTCCCCATGGCGTGCAGCTGCGACACGTCCTCTACGTCTTCCTGTTCCGCCTCACGCTGTGTGACGAGCGCAAGCCAGCCTTCAGCCTTTGCTGCAGCGCGGATTGCGGCAACGCTCTTGTCGCGGCCAACCTTCAGTGGCGCAACCATCTCGGGGAAGATGACAATCTCGCGCAGTGGAACGAGCGGGAATTGACCGAGGCCGCTCGGCACAATCGTGCCATCGTCCTCTGAGGCGGCTACCGCCTCGTCAATCTCAAGCTCCATCTCGTCGTCCAGTGCGCCTTCAATCTCGTCGTCACGTCGCTTCTCGATCATCGTCGTCCCCCTTCTCGCGCCGCTGCCACAGCGCGCTCGCTCTTCTTGTTTCCCTCTTCATATAGACGCTCAAGGATCCGTTCACCGAGCCGCTCCTCTAACTGGAAGAGGAGCTTGATCCCGGCGAGGTTCACACCCAAGTCCTGGGTGAGGTGGCGAATCCAGAGGATGCGCCGCAGATCGTTCTCTGAGAAGAG
>QWRJ01000037.1 GCA_003670475.1 Candidatus Limnocylindrus primus
CTGGAGGAGATCGACGCGTGCGTATCAGGCAAGTAGAGGTTGGTTGCGGGGGATGGATTCGAACCACCGACCTTCGGGTTATGAGCCCGACGAGCTGCCACTGCTCCACCCCGCTTGCGGAGTATCGGCAGTTCGGCGCGTTGCGTCAAATCCCTCGCTCAGGCTGCGCGTGACGACGAAGGAACTCACCGATCGGTAGCCGCGCACCGAAGCCTTCACCAAGGCTGTGTGCATACGAGACGTCCTCGCCGTCCGCCTCCTCCCAGCAGAGCAGGAAGGGGCGCCCAAACGCCGCCGCTGGGAAGTCAATCAGACCGCGCTCAATATCGCGCAGCTCAATCCCACGCGACGCAACGCGATCAACGCTCGCCTGCATCTGATCAACGAGCGCGCGGATGCGCACCTCAACGAGCGAACTGGTGACGAGCGCCTCTTGGGTGGCGCTATCTGAATCAATCGCCTGAAGGTCGCTCTGGTCGCTCCCGCCTGGCCGAGCGCCGGCGCGCTCCAGCCTGCGGAGTCGGAGCAGCTCCTGCTTCAGGCCCTCAAGGGCGGCGCGCTGCTCGCGCAGGAGCGCGATCAGGGGACGCAGTTCGGTAAGGGCCTGCGTTGCCGCCTCAATGGACCATTCACGCTTCATGCGGCAATTCTCCCACGAAGACGACCCGCCGACCAGCGCGTCGTGGGAGAATCTGCGCGGGCCGGTAGCTCAGAGGTAGAGCAGGGGTCTTTTAAACCCTTGGTCGCGGGTTCGAACCCCGCCCGGCTCACCAACTCCTATGCGCTCCCCCGTCGCCGAAGCAGGCGCTCGGCGCCCAGATAGAGGAGCGCCACGACGTACCCGCCAACGATGACGCCGAGCATCAACATCAGGACCGAGGCGTATCCGTACTTAATGACGTTGAAGAACCCATACGGATAGACCGAGGCAATCGCGCCGTGCAGCAGCGTGTAGGCCAGATACGCAATCGGGATGATGAAGACGGCGAACGTATCGCTGAGCGGGAATCGGCCGCGCGGCCCTGCGATGGCCCAGACGAGGATAGTCAGCACGGGGGTGATGTAGTGCTGCAACAGATTAGTCAACGCGTACCAACTCTGCGGGTTTGCTGAGCCTGCGAGGAGCAGGTGGTAGAGCACCATCGTCATCGTGATCATCAGTAGTCCAGTGTTCCGAAGGCGGTTGAAGATTCGACCTGTGCGTTCTGGGTTGAGGTAGAGCGCCGTCAGGGTGATTGCCACCACAATGTTGGACCAGGTGGTGAAGTAGCCGTGGGAGTCATACACGCGACCGATGGCCCCAGCGAGTCCTTCTGCATGGCCACCAAACAAGTTACTGGCTGGGTCGTATGGAGTGCTCCGCGGCACTAGGCCGAAAATGTTCACTACCTGCACCATGCCGTAGCCGAGCCACGCGACGAACGCGTTGATGCCGTAGAGGCGCTTCGCGGTTGCTGTGTTCATGCTTCCTCCCACTTCACACCCGGGCAGGTGTTTCGCGGAAGTATACGGCGGTGGCGAGCTGAACTAGCGGGCGGATGCGCCCTTGCGGCCGCGCAGGCGGCTCACCCATGCGCCGAAGCGCTCGCGTTGCGCATACGCAACGGCGGCGGCGAGGAGGAGCACGAAGTTGAGTGTCCATGCGCCGGCGGCGGAGAGGAAGCCGATCTGCTGGCCCACTTCGCCAGGGAGTGCGAGTCCTGGCACGGTGAGGCCGAAGAGTCCGGCGCGGAAGACTGGCGCCTTCGGCGATGTGCCAGCGCTGAGCGCGGTCGTTGCCGGAAGGCCGCTCGCGTCTTCGCCACCGAGAAGGAGCGCCTGCGGCCCAACCACCACGCCGCTCGCGTTGACGCGCAGCTGATCGGCGGGGAGGTTCACCTGCTCAACGGTGTACCAAGTAGTGATGCCAGTGGTGGCGGTTGGTGCGGTCCAGTAGACGCTGCCGATCGCCGCGCCGTCCTGCACGCCGCCCGCAACGTAGAGGGTGCCGTTTGCACTCCAGAGTGCCGCACCCTCGCGCGGCGTTGGAAGATCTCCTTCGCCGCTCGTGCCGCTCCACTTGTAGATGCTGCCGATCGCCGCGTCGCCCTGCTCGTCAGGAGTGGCAGGAGTTGACGCGCTGTGTCCTCCTGCTGGGCTCTTCGCCACGGCGATGTCACCACGGAGGGAGACGCCGGTCACGCCGTCTGCGTCCCGTCCGCCCCAGAGCCAGATCGCATCGCCCACCAGTACCGCAGCGGCGTTGGCACGCGGCTCAGGGAGCGGTGACATCTCCTCCCATGCGCCAAGCGTTCCGTCTGTCTGCAGGGTGGCCTTCCAGACGCTCGTCTGTGGTGCGTTGTTCTCATCAGCGCCGCCAAGGAGAATCAGGCCGTCGCTCACCGTAACGACTGATGCGCCGCTGCGTGGCGCAGGAAGCTGTAGTGCGTCAACCAAGGCCCACATCGTGATGAGGCCGGTGACGGTGTCCGGCTTTCCAGCGTAGACCGTTGTGGTTGCGCTCTCTGTTGCAGAGGTTCCGCCAATTACATATGCGGTACCGGCGAGATATGCGGCGGCACTCAGAGCGCGCGGCTCTGGGAGTGCTGCTGCGGCGCTCCAGGTGCTGAGCCCATCTGGGCCGATCGCTGCGGTGGCAACGTTGGCAATATTGGCAAACTCATCTTTTGCGTCAGCGGCTCGACCGCCAACGTAATAGAGATGCGTTCCCACCTGGAGCAGTGCGCCACCCTCACCCGCGCCTGGAAGCGCTGCGGCGGGGCCGCTCTTCCACGGGATCAGTGCGCCAGCGGGTGCAGGGCATGGGAGCCCCTCATTCTCAGCGGGGCAGATATTGACGAGCGAGACCGCGTTCAGTCCAAGGTCAACAGTTGGTGAGACGGTGAGGTAGTAGGCGCGGTCTGGGATGTATCCGAGCAACAAGATGATGACGAGCGTCCAGAGCACGGCACGGAAGGTGGCCCAGCCCCAGCCGGCGGCATCGAAGAGTCCGAAGAGGACGCGGCGCGGAGCCTCGATCAGCGGCGCGACTGACGATCCGCTGATTGGTGCTGGCAGGTTACTCATCACTTCACCGTCAGCGCGCCGACCATGTTCGGGTGCACGGTGCAGATGAAGACGTAGTTGCCAGCGTTGAACGCGGGGATGTCGTACGTCTGCTGCGCGATGCCAGGGAAGATCGCGCCAAGATAGAGCTCCTTGCCAACGGAAGTGACCGAGCCTTCATGGATGGCAACGTTGTGTGGGATCCCTGCATCTTGATTGTCAAAGACGATCTGGAAGCTCTTCCCTGCGTCCACGGTGAGTGTGGTGAGGTCGAACTTCACGCCCATCGCAACGATCGTGTACGAGCCGCCCGCGCCGCCACTCGGTGCAACGGATGGGCTGACAGAACCGCCGGATGGCATCGGGGATGGGGAGACGGCGAAGGCATCCTTCCAGCAGGCTGGTACTGGCGTTGCATCTGCAGCAGGCACGTAGGCCGGATCACGCCAACCGGTGATCTTCACGAGTTCGCCAGTTGCTGGATCGCGAACTTCAACTTCGTCAGTGTTGCTGGCGCGCACCCAGGCGATCAACTCTTCAATCTCGCGATAGTTCAGCGGCCCGCCGTTGGTATCTGCCCAGACACCCATCAGTGAGTTCGCGTCGCCACAGATGTAGCGCCCGCCAACGGTCAGCACATTCATCAGGTAGGAAGGTGTCAGGTGCGAGAGGAGCTTCCCCTGGTCGCTAAGAACTGGGCCGATACCGCCCTGCCCCTGCGCGCCGTGGCAGCGTGCGCAGTTCGCCTCATAGAGGTTGTAGCCACGCTTCACCGTTTCCAGATACTGCTCTTCACGCGCCGCCTCAAGCCGTGAGGAGCCAACGACGCCAGGGAGTCCCTGATCGTAGAAGGCATAGACGATGACAAAGAGGGTGACGATCGCAACGCCGAGGAGCGCCGCCATGCGCGACGAGCCGCTCTGACTGACGATCTTCGCCGCGCGCTCAGCGGTGAGGCCGTGCGTCTGGATCGGCGCAGGACTGGAGAGGCGCGGCGTTGGCGTTACGCGCTTCTCGCTTGGAGCCGGAAGGTTGCGCTGCTCGTCTGTCATTTAGATGCACCCCGTTGCGGCGCGCGGCGCCTCAATGCCTGGCTGGCCAAGCGGGATCGGCATATTGCCGAGGTTGATCTTCCCCGTGTCCAGCGTCAGCACGCCATTCGCATCAACGGTGAGCGAGAAGCGATCCATGCCGCGCGGTGCAGGACCAACGCCGTCCGCCTTGGTGCCGAGTCGGTCGTAGCGACTGCCGTGGCAGGCGCACTCGAGCCAGTAGGTCTTGATGCACGGATTCGGCTTGCAGCCAAGGTGTGGGCAGCGCTGATAGAGGGCGCGGACATTCAGCGCCGTTCCGTCGCCAGTGAGATCTTCGCCGGAGACGAACTCTGGTCGCGTGGCGTCAACGAGCATGATGAAGGCGCGTGCCTCCTGGAAGTAGACCGGGTAGCCCTCGGCGAATGGGAGGCCTGCGTTTTGATTCTTCAATGTGTCGAAGGTGCCGACCTGAACCTTGCCGCCGAATCCGCCCTCAAGGTTTGGCCAGAGGAAGCCGAGCGTTCCCGCCGTCACCTCTAGGAGCCAGAGTCCAAAGCCTGCGCCGATGGTGGTGCGCATCAGTCGGCGTCGCGAGATCCCCTGCACCTCTTCGTGACGTAGCGCTTTGATGGTCTGCGCGGTCAGCGCCTTCGACTGATCGGCTGGCTCAACTTGGTAGTGGCTCATCAGTGCGCTCCCATCACAGGCTGAAGAAGAAGCCGTTGACCCACGGCAGGATGAAGGAGTAGCCAGGACCACGGAAGAAGATGCCGATGAAGGTCACAACAAGTCCGAGCGCCCAGAGGATGGAGAAGAGCGAAACCTCAAGCTTCCGATCCGATGGTCGCGTGCTGTGAATGTTGCGGCGATCCAGATATGGGATCAGCGCGCTGCCAACAAGGATGCCGATCGGCGAGAGCGCGCCAGCAACAGTTGGATGGAAGTACGCGAGCAACTCTTGCAGCCCCAAGAAGTACCACGGCGCCTTGGCAACTGCCGGCGTGACATTTGGATTAGCAAGCTCTTCAAGTGGTGCATTGATGAAGAGGCCGAGCAGCAGGAGCAGGATGCTCATTGCTACAGCAGAGAAAAACTCAATTGTGAGCAGGTGCGGCCAAGTCATCACCGTGTCATCTGGCTCTTTCTGGACGCGGACAACCGCGTCCTGTTTCACCAGCGCAAGGAGTCGATACGGTCGTGCCGCCATTGGGACGCGCTGCTTATCAATCTCCGTGCGTCGCGACGGATCAACCGGTGCAACGGGCCCTGGGCGCTGCTCGTCGCTCATCGCTGCGCCTCGCTCATAGTGGCCCGCTGATTCCGCCGTCCTTGCGGATCCGCCAGAAGTGGACCGCCAGGAAGACTGCGGCGAGAAGTGGCAGCACCATCACGTGCAGCACGTAGAAGCGCAGCAGCGTGTTCTGGCCCACCTCAAGTCCGCCGAGAAGGAGGAGCTTGGATGGCGTGTTGAAGAGTGGCGCGTAGCCGGCCATGTTTGAACCGATCGTGATCGCCCAGTAGGCGATCTGGTCCCACGGCAGCAGGTAGCCGGTGAAGCTGAGCATGATCGTCAGGAAGAGGAGGAGAACGCCAACCACCCAGTTGAATTCGCGTGGTGGCTTATAGGCGCCGTGATAAAAGACGCGCATCATGTGGAGGAAGACAAAGAAGACCATCAGGTGCGCACCCCATCGATGGATGTTGCGCGTGATCTGTCCGAACGGGACAAGCGTCTGAATCTTCAGGATGTCTGAATACGCCTGTGTTGCCGACGGGGCGTAGAAGAACATTAGATAGACGCCCGTGACAGTCAGAACGAGGAAGAGGAAGAAGCTCAAGCCACCAAGGCAGAAGGTGTAAGCGAACTTCACGGCGTGCTGTCGCACGCGCACTGGGTGAAGGTGGAGGAAGACGTTGTTCATCACCGCATAGGCGCGGCTCCGCTCGTCGTTCGGGTAGGCGTTGCGGAAGATGGAGCGCCACGCGGACGAGCGGCGGATCGCCTGATCTACGCGTCCGATAAGGCTCACTGTGCCCCTCCCCCTGTGCCGGCGACTCCGGCCAACTGCCCATCTCGGTAGGACTCCTTATAGAGGCGACCATCCGAGCTGATCTCCTGTAGTTCGAACTTCTCCATCGTAATAGCGTCGAACGGACAGCGCTTGACGCAGAGGGCGCAGCGGATGCAGCGCTCCTCGTCCAGGATCATCGCCCCCCCGTTCTCCCAGCCGTACGCCTCGGAGAGCTCAGGGAGCGCCCCCTCGGACTTCAGCTGATTGATGTCCACCATGTGGATGACCCCCTCGGGGCAGACGTCGGCACATGCGCCACAGAGGACGCAGCGCATCGGATCAAACCAGATGTTGTAGTTGCACATCAGGCAGCGGGTGCTCTCGGCGACCGCCTGCTGCGCGCCGTACCCGAGCTCCACCTGTGTCGTGAAGTTCACCGTGGCATCCGCCGACGGGAGTCGCTCAGCGAGCGGCAAGACGGGGATGTGCTGACGTGGGATGCGGTCGTAGAACTCTGGCATGTCGTGGCGCCAGGAACTGGTGATGCGCACATTCGCATCCACCACTACCTGTGTTGCGCCAGCAAGGTAGCGATCAATCGCATAGGCGCACTTCTTGGCGTGACCCGCCGCTTCAATCATGGTGGCGGGGCCGGTCACAAAGTCGCCACATGCCCAGACGCCGCGAATGTTGGTGGCATACGTTGCCGGATCCACCTTCACGCGACCGCGTGCAACCTCAAAGCTGCTCTGCACAGGAAGGAAGGTGAGGTCGGCCGCCTGTGAAACGGCGGGGATCACCGTGTCTGCCTTCAGGATGTACTCCGACCCTTCAATTGGAACTGGGCTGCGTCGACCAGATGCGTCTGGTTCGCCGAGACGATTCTTGATCATGCGCACGCCAGTGATCTTCCCGTTCTCTCCGATCAACTCAAGTGGTGAGACGAGGAAGGCCATGTCGACGCCCTCGCGCTCCGTCTCGCCGAGCTCCTCTTCGTCAACCACGAGCTCTGAACGCGTACGGCGATAGGCGATGGTGACGTGATCCGCACCATGGCGCAGTGAGGTGCGCGCGCAGTCCATAGCGGTGTACCCGCCGCCGATCACCACCACGTCGCGGCCAACGCTGAGCGGATCACCAAGGTTGGCGGTCTTCATAAAGTCAACGCCGTAGACGAGCCCCTCAAGGTCGCTCCCTGGGACATCGAGCGCAACTGGATCCATGGCGCCAGCGCAGATGGCGATCGCGTTGAAGTCTTTCTGGAGCTGCTCGAATGTCACGTCCCTGCCGATCTGCGTGTTGTAGACGAACTTCACGCCGAGCTGCTCAATGAGGCGCACGTCGGTCTCAATCGCTTCGCGTGGGAGGCGGAAGGCGGGGACGCCGATCAACATCGTGCCGCCGCCGTACGGGAGGCTGTCATAGACGGTGACCTGGTAGCCCTTGACGGCGAGTTCGCGCGCAACGGAGAGGCCAGCAGGTCCGGCGCCAACCACCGCCACACGCTCGGCACGCGGCGTAATCTGCGGTGCAACGTCAGGGATGCCGGAGGCGGCGTGCCACTCCACCAAGAAGCGCTTCATGGCGCGAATCGCGAGCGGGCGATCAATATCGCCACGGCGACAGGCGCGCTCACAGGGGGCGGAACAAACGTAGGAGCACATTGCGGCGATCGGATTCGGATCGCGGGAGAGGAGGTAGCCCTCTTCGAATCGCCCTTCGGCGGCGAGATTCAGGTAGCCGCGGCAGTTGGTGCCAACGGGGCAGGCCTCTTGGCACTCAATGTTGCATTGAAGCCACGAAGCATCAACCGGCTGAACCAGGAAGTCCTGCGTCTGAAGAGTCACAGTCAACCTTTCTCACTGACGACGTGGACGCTGAATCTCTGCTCAAATTCTAGCAGGGGCTCCTCGTGGACGCCTTCGGCGAAAACCAGCCGATTGACTCGGATTTCGTGCGGGGTTAGCCCCGTTGCGCCGTGATCTCGGCGAGCACTTCCGCCGCATGGCCGGTGGGGGTGACGCTCCCCCAGACACGCGCAATGTGGCCGTTCGGGTTGATCAAGAACGTCACGCGATGCGTCCCCGTGAAGGTCCGCTCGCCGACCGTCCGCTCCCCCCAGACCCCGTATGCCTCGGCAACGCTGTGGCCGAGGTCGGCAAGGATCGGGAAGTTGAGCGAGAACTTGTCACGAAAGGCGG
>QWRJ01000038.1 GCA_003670475.1 Candidatus Limnocylindrus primus
GAGTTGAAGGATCGCCGGTCAATATTGATGCGGCGTTACCGATCTCCATGATGCTGTGCGCGTCAGATGACGCGACGCTCGGAATGCCGTGTGTTGCCGCAATCTCTGCAGCGCGCTGGTTCCCTCCCGGTGCAACAAGTCGCGCGTTCCACCCTTCAATGAAGTCAACCAGCGGGAGGAGTGAGAGAAATCGGTCATCAAGAAGCAGCGAGCCGCGCCACGCATCAAACGGATGCGGGATGCCAACGAGGCCACCTTGTGCGCGAATGGCGGCGATCGCCTCCTCTGGCGGCAGGCCAACTTGAAGTGGCCGCTCAATGAAGAGGGCGATCAAGTCGCCCGCCTGCGTACGAACCTCTGAGCCAACAATGATCGTGATCCCCAGCACCTGCGCATCACGTGCGCGCTGCGCTCCATCCACGCGATCGTGATCGGTGATGGCGAGGTGCGTGATGCCACGCGCCGCCGCCGCGCGTGCAAGCGCAACTGGGTTACTTAGTGAATCAAAGCTCGCAGCGGAGTGGCTGTGGAGATCGACCACCGCTCGCCGATCGAGCGACACGGGTCAGGCCTGTGAGGTGAGGGACTTCGCGAAGACGTCAAAGTGTTCGAGTGCGATGCCCGTCCCTTTCGCAACACAGCTGAGCGGGTCTGGAGCAACGTGCGTTGCAACTCCGGTAACCGTTGTGATGAGGCGGTCAATGTTGCGCAGCAGGGCACCACCACCAGAGAGGACGATCCCCTTGTCAATGATGTCGGCGCTCAGCTCGGGTGGGGTCTGCTCCAGCACGCCGCGAATGGCGTCGGTAAGGTTGCGCAGTGGGACTTCCATTGCTTCGGTGATCTCCGTTGAGGTGATAAGAACTTCGCGCGGAAGGCCGGCGATCATGTCGCGGCCCTTCACGCTCATCGTCAACTCCTCCTCTAGCGGGAGGGCGCTGCCGATCTCAATCTTCACCTGCTCGGCGGTGCGATCACCAATCATCAGGTTGTACTTGCGGCGAATGTAGAGGGCGATCGCTTCGTCGAAGCGGTTGCCACCCACGCGATGGCTCTTCGCCACCACGATGTCTGAGAGCGAGATCACGGCGATCTCCGCCGTGCCGCCACCGATGTTCACGATCATGTTCCCCGATGGTCCGCTGATGGGGAGCTCGGCGCCGATCGCGGCCGCCATCGGCTCTTCAATGAGATACGCCTTCCCAGCGCCAGCCTGGCGTGCAGCGTCAAGGACGTAGCGCTTCTCTACGGAGGTGGAGCCGGCGGGGACGCTCACCAACACGTCGGGTCGCCCAAAGGAGATCTTTCCAGCGGTCCCCTTCTTGATGAAGTAGCGGAGCATCGCTTCCGTGACCACGTAGTCGGCGATCACGCCGTCGCGCAGCGGGCGGATTGCGGTGATTGAACCCGGTGTGCGACCGAGCATCTCTTTCGCCTCGCTCCCCACAGCAACGATGCGGTCGTCAGAGTCGATCGCCACGACGCTCGGCTCGCGCACGGTGATCCCCTGGCCCTGGACGAAGACGAGGACGTTGGCCGTTCCGAGGTCGATTCCGATCTTCATTCGGCGTTGCTCCCCTCTTCGCTGACGTGCGTTAGGTCCGCACCAAGGCCACGGAACTTCTCCTCAATGGTGGCATAGCCACGGCGGATGTGGTGGGCGCCGTGGATCTTGCTCTCTCCGGGCGCTGCAAGGGCGGCGAGCATGAGGGTGGCGCCAGCGCGAAGGTCGGGGATATCCGCCTCGGCGGCGTGAAATGCGGTTGGGCCGGTGAGGCGTGCGTGGCGCGCATCCTTGATCTCTACTTGCGCGCCGAAGCTGCGAAGGCCGACCAGCCACTCCAGACGGTCCTCAAAGATTGTTTCGTGGATGTTGCTCACGCCCTCCGCGCGCGTGAGGATGAGCCCAGCGGACGGCTGCAAGTCTGTGGCGAGTCCTGGGTACGGTGCTGTGGTGATGTCTGTTGCCTTGTATGAACCTTCGTTCTGTGGCTTTCCGGTTACGCGTAAGCTTGATCCGCTCACGCTGTGCTCCACACCGGTGCGCTCAAGCAGTTCAAGGAATGATGTGAGGTGGTTCGGTTCAATCTCTTGAATCTCAATGCTGCCACCGATTACCGCAGCGGCGGCGGCGAACGTGCCAGCCTCAATGCGATCCGGCATCACGCGGTGCGTTGCGCCGTGCAGCGCGTCAACACCTTGGATCTCAATCACGTCTGGCGCGGTGCGCGCAACCTGGGCACCCATGGCGTTGAGCAACGTGATCAGGTCGTCAATCTCTGGTTCCTGCGCAGCGGGCGTGATGCGCGTGGTCCCCTTTGCAAGAACGGCGGCGAGCATTGCGTTCTCCGTCCCCATCACGGTGACGTGCGGGAAGGTGATCTGCGCGCCACGTAGTCGACCGCTGCTCTTTGCAAAGTAGTAGCCATCGCGGTAATCAATCTCTGCACCGAGTGCGCGCATTGCATCAACGTGCAGGTTCACTGGACGTCGTCCGATGCGATCACCACCAGGGTTACTGATGATGACCCTGCCGAATCGCGCAAGGAGCGGGCCGAGCAGCATGAAGCTCGCGCGCATCTTCGCCGCCGCCTCGAGCGGAACGAAGAGCCACTCCACATCGCCGGCGGTGAGATCCATGCTGCCGTCTGCTTCGCGCTCAACGGTGACGCCGAGATCGCGCAGTGTGTCGCGCAGTACTTCAATGTCAAGAATTTCTGGCACGTTCTCTAGGTGCAGTCGTTCGCCCGTTAGCACGGAGGCGGCCATCATCTTGAGCGCTGCGTTCTTTGCGCCCGAGACGCGCACACTTCCACTCAGTGGGCGACCGCCCGTAATGTGGAACGCCTCCTTAGCGAGCGCGGTGGGGCGGTACTCCCAGGAGAAGGGCTTCGGCGAAGGGGTGCTGCTCATCCGTGGATTCTCCTCTGTTGGTGGCGCTGCGTCCAACTGAGCAGCGTATGACGCACGCGTGCTGGGTGCGAGGGGGAGAACCTAGCCGCGACGGCGGCGGCGCTCCGCAACGTTCAGGTGCAGGAGGGCGCGTGCCATGGCGGCGCGTGCCGTTGCTACGGCCCCTGGGTCGGCGAGGTCAACCTGGGCGAGCGCCTGCTCGGCGTCAGCCTTCGCCTTCTCGATTGTGGTGAGGTCAAGGTCCGCAGCAAGATCGGCCGACTCTGCGAGCACCAGCACGCGGTCCGGCCGAACCTGCACAAAGCCGCCGATGATGGCGAGGAGCTCCACGCCGCCGTCCTTGGTGGTGATGCGACCCTCGCCGAGCCCGAGCACCGTGACGTACGGCTCGTGCTTCGGCAGGATCCCAACCTCGCCGTCCACTGTTGGAAGGACGAGCGCCGTTGCCTCACCGCTCCAGGTGAGTCGCTCCGGCGTGACGATCTCCAACGTGAACGACATGGCTACTTGGCCATCGCGGCGGCGTTTGCGCGCACGTCATCCAACGTGCCGGCGAGGAAGAACGCCTGCTCTGGCAGTGCGTCGGCCTTCCCCTCCAGGATCTCGCGGAACGATGCAACCGTGTCGGCAATCTTGACGAACTTGCCAGGGCGGCCGGTGAAGACCTCCGCGACGAAGAACGGCTGGCTCATGAAGCGCTGCAGACGTCGCGCGCGTGAAACGAGCGACTTGTCGTCAGGCGAGAGCTCGTCCATACCGAGAATGGCGATGATGTCTTGCAGGTCACGGTAGCGCTGCAGCACACGCTGCACCTCTCGCGCCGTCTCGTAGTGGCTTGCGCCAACCACGTTCGGATCGAGCACGCGTGATGTTGACGTCAACGGATCCACCGCCGGATAGATTCCCAACTCTGCAATGTTTCGCTCGAGGCGAATTGTGGAGTCAAGGTGTCCGAAGGTTGTTGCCGGCGCCGGGTCGGTGTAGTCGTCTGCTGGCACGTAGACGGCCTGCAGTGACGTAATCGACCCCTTCTTGGTGGAGGTGATGCGCTCCTGGAGCGCCGCCATCTCCGTTGCCAAGTTCGGCTGGTATCCCACGGCGCTCGGCATGCGGCCGAGCAGCGCGGAGACCTCGGAACCCGCCTGCGTGAAGCGGAAGATGTTGTCGATGAAGAGGAGCACGTCGCGACCCTCTTCGTCGCGGAAGTACTCCGCCATCGTCAAGCCCGAGAGTGCCACGCGGAGTCGCGCTCCAGGTGGCTCGTTCATCTGCCCGAACACCATCACGGTCTTGTCGATAACTCCTGAGTCGCGCATTTCGTGAATCAGGTCGTTCCCTTCGCGCGATCGCTCACCGACGCCCGCAAACACGGAGTAGCCGGAGTGCTCTTGCGCAACGTTGCGGATCAGCTCTTGGATCACCACCGTCTTACCAACGCCGGCGCCGCCGAAGATGCCGATCTTTCCACCCTTCTTGAATGGGCAGACAAGGTCGATCACCTTGATGCCAGTTTCGAAGAGTTCCGTCTCCGTAGTGAGATCGTCGAACGGTGGTGCAGAGCGGTGGATTGGGAGTCGCGTATCTGCCTTCACATCACCCGCCTGGTCAATCGCATCACCGAGCACATTGAAGACGCGGCCGAGCGTTCCCGCGCCAACAGGGACAGAGATTGGCGCGCCAAGGTCGGTCGCCTTTGAGCCGCGTGCTAAACCGTCAGTAGTGGTCATTGCGACAGTGCGGACGCGATTGTTGCCAAGGTGCTGCTGCACCTCTACAACCAGCGAGCCGTCTGCACGATCAACGCGTACCGCGTTATAGATTGCGGGTAGTTCGCGCGCGGGGAATTCAATGTCAACGACTGGCCCTGTGACCTGGACGACCGTCCCTACGGCTCCTGCGCTCCTTGTCCCTGCGTTTGCCATAACTCCTCCTACGCTCTCAGCTTCAGTGCGCGCTTGCGCCCGAAGCAATTTCGATCATCTCTCGCGTGATGTTCGCCTGTCGCACCTTGTTGTATGTCAGCGTCAGTTCGCTGATCAGGTCGCCAGCACTCTCCGTTGCGTTCTTCATTGCCACCATGCGGCTCGACTGCTCGCACGCTGTGGTCTCAAGGACCGCCTGGAAGATTCGGGTGGCAACGTAGCGTGGCAGGAGTGCCTCAAGGACCGTGGCTGGATCTGGCTCAAAGAGGAACTGATTCCCTGGGATCCCCGCCGTGTCTGCCGTTGGCTGGATTGGGAGGAGCTGGATCCCCTCTGGTCGCTGCACCAGCGTGGAGACAAACGTTGGGTGAACGAGCGTGACGCTTGCGGCGCGGCCGCCAAGGAAGTCGTCCACGAGGAGTCGGACGAGGGGCGTCACGTCGGCAAAGGTGGGCTTGTCGCCGTAGCCAGGGAAGGCGGCGGCGATCTCAAAACCGCCTCGGGCGAGCGCGTCACGCCCCTTCTTGCCGATGGTGACGACGCGGGTGCCTGGCCCTGCGCTCTCGAGCTCCTTCATGGCGAAGCGGATCAGGTTGGAGTTGAGCGCGCCGGCGAGGCCGCGATCGGTGGTGAAGAGGACGATCAGCTTGGCGCCACCATCTGCCGGCTTACTGAGAAGGGCGTGTCCCTCTTCGCCGAGGACCGCGGCAAGGTCGGCGATCACCTCATCAATGGAGTGTCCGTATGGGCGTGCGGCGATGGTTGACTCCTGCGCGCGCTTCAGCTTTGAGGCGGCAACGAACTGCATTGCGCGCGTGATCTGGCGGATGTTCTTCACCGCGCCGATGCGACGTCGAATCTCGCGCTGGCTTGCCATTAGGCGAGGAATCCCTTGCGGAAAGCGTCAACGGCGTCATCGAGGCCCTTAGCTGCGGTATCCGTTAGCGCCTGCTCCTTGGCAATCTCCTGGAGGACTTGCGGTCGCTCGCGCTCTAGGAATGCGTAGAAGCCGCTCTCAAACTCGCTGACGCGCGGCGTAGGGACGTCGTCCAACTTCCCCTTTGACGCAACGTACAGGATGGCGACCTGATTCTCTACCGCGACCGGCGCGTACTGTGGCTGACGCGTGATGGCGGAGAGCTTCTCGCCGCGCGTCAACTGGTCGCGTGTTGACTTGTCCAGGTCACCGGAGAACTGCGCGAATGCCGCGAGTTCGCGGTACTGCGCAAGGTCAAGCTTCAACGGACCTGCGACCTTCTTCATCGCCTTCGTCTGCGCGGCGGAACCGACGCGCGAGACGGAGATCCCAACGTTCACCGCCGGTCGCTGACCTGCGTTGAAGAGGTCGGTCTCAAGGAAGATCTGGCCGTCGGTGATGGAGATGACGTTGGTTGGGATGTACGCCGAAACGTCACCCGCCTGCGTCTCAATGATTGGCAGCGCGGTGATTGAACCGCCACCCAAATCATCCGAGAGTCGCGCGGCGCGCTCAAGGAGTCGGCTGTGCAGATAGAAGACGTCGCCTGGGTACGCCTCGCGTCCTGGTGGTCGGCGAAGGAGCAGCGCCATCTCGCGATACGCCACGGCGTGCTTAGAGAGATCGTCGTAGACGCAGAGTGCATCGCGCACCTCTTTGCCATCAATGGTGACGCCAACTTCCATGATCTCTTCTGCGATTGCGCAGCCGGCGAATGGTGCAAGGTACTGCAGCGGTGCTGGGTCTTCAGCGCCAGCGACCACGACCACGGTGTGGCCCATCGCTCCCTGCTTCTCCAACATGGCGACAACGGTGCGCACGGTGGAGAGCTTCTGGCCGATCGCAACGTAGACGCAGATCAGGCCCTTCCCCTTCTGATTGATGATCGTGTCGATCGCAACGGCAGTCTTGCCGGTCTGGCGGTCGCCGATGATCAACTCGCGCTGACCGCGGCCGATTGGGATGAGTGCGTCAACCGCCTTGATGCCAGTCTGCACTGGCGTGGTGACCGACTTGCGGCTGATTACGCCTGGCGCAATGCGCTCAACGGGGCGACTCTTCTTTGCGTTGATTGGGCCCTTGCCATCCAGTGGACGACCGAGCGGATCAACAACGCGGCCGATCAGCTCTGGCCCAACCGGAACCTCAACAACACGGCCGGTGGTCTTGACGGTGTCACCCTCTTTGATGCTCTTCGCATCACCAAGGAGCACGGCGCCAACAGTCTCTTCGCCAAGGTTGAGTGCCATGCCAGCAACGCCGCCAGGGAACTCCAAAAGTTCAGACGAGAGTGCGCCGGAGAGTCCGTAGACCTGCGCAATGCCGTCGCCGACCTCTACTACGGTGCCAACGGTGCGCGACTCGGCGCTGCCGTCAAAGCCCGCGATCTGCGACTTCAGGATGCTAATGATCTCGTCTGACTTGATTGCCATGGTTCTCTGCTCCTCGCTGCTCTACGCGCTGCGCCGGTTCAGCCGGCTGCCGAAAGGATGCGCTCGCGCATGCGCGCGAGCCGTCCCTTGACGCTTCCATCAATAAGGAGGTCGCCCACGCGAAGCGTGACGCCCCCTACAAGGCTTGGGTCAATGTCATATGTGACGCGCACTGCGCCACCAGCGATCTCTTTCGCCTGCGCTTCGATCTTGCTGCGCTCCTCTGCGCCGATTTCCATTGGCGTGCTGACGCGTGCGTTCGAAATTCCGCCGCGCACGTCCAGCGCCTCGTGCATCGCTTCGGCGATCGCCGGAAGCGCTGCGAGATGCCTGCGTCCCGCAAGCATCGTCATCAGGGTGTGCACCGCTGGGTTGACTGGTGCCCCAGCCGCCGCTTCGACTGCGCTCACGCGCGCCGCAACGGGTGATCGTGGGTCATCCAGGATCAGGCGTGCGCCTGGGGTGGCCACCACCTCCGCCACACGGTCAAGATCTGCCGCGATCGTCTCCGCCGCAGCCCCTTCGCCCGCAAGGGAGAGGAGGGCCGCCGCGTAGCGTCGTGCTGAACCGAGTGGTCGATCCATG